>JAFVGB010000031.1 GCA_017475185.1 Clostridia bacterium | reverse complement strand
AATTGAGCAATAGTTTTGTGTTGTCATTTTTTGGCAATATTAATATTAACTCTTTTTGGTTACAATATAAGAAAAATAAACGATTTGAGGTGATATCGTAATGAATTCAAAAGAACAAGAAGATAAATTCACTATTAAAAAAGAAAAAAATGCAAATCGAAGAATAATTATAAGGACAACTGAAGATATGGCTGACGAAATTTTTACAATTGCCAAAGAAAATAACGTCAGTGTTAATAACCTTTTAGTAAGCTGCATTCGTTACGCTTTAGATCATAGATAATGCCCTTATAATTAATTCTTACGATTATTAGACCATTATAATTTATTTTTGGTTCATTTTTTCAAAAAAGAATAATTATAATTTTAATTAAAAAAGTAGTTACAAAATTCAATTTTTGTAACTACTTTTTTATAATTTCCATATATTTAGAAGTAATCCATCATTTACATTATATTAAATTCTGGATACAACTTTTTAGCTTCATTATTTTGGTTTGTATCAACTTGTTCTTGTGCAGGTGTTGCTGTATTATTATTGTCTTTTTTAGCTGTTGTTACACCTAATTTATACGCTCCAACAAAAACTCCTATTATAATAACTAGAAATGCAAAAGTCATTAACATTACTGTCATTGTTTGATGTGTGTTATTGTTTACTTCTTTTTTACCTTGATTATTTATTTTTTCGTTTTTATCCATAATATCATATCCTTTCTTTTTTATATATTAAAAAACAAATTCATTATTAATATAATTTTTAACCATATTATAAGGTATTTCATATCTAAATTCTCCTGATGCACCACTTGCAATAGCATACTTTGGAATTTCAACGCAAACTATTCCTTTTTCAGTAAAATACCCACCTACTTGTTCAATTGCTTGATTAATTATTTCTTCATAATCATTTCCATGCATTTCTAATACTTCTTTATATCTTGAATCATTTTTTAACTGTTCAAATACGTATTTTTTGCATGCAGAAATATATTCAGTCTTAGAAGTAACTATATTTTCAATATTAATTTTTTCGCCAGTTGTCAAATCAAATGAAACTCCACTTGAATTGTCCCAGCCTACTCCTCCAAGTCCTCCTGATAAAATATGTTTAAATGTTACTACTTTATTATTGATAAAAATAACTTCATAAGATTGTGTAAAACCAATGTCATATGATTGCGAATCTGGATAATTGTTATTATTTTCGTCCATCTGTTCCAAAATTTCTTTAATATATTTATCTTCTGTTTGTTCATTTATATCTTTCCAAACTTCATCATACCAATCATTTAAATATTTTTCTATTTTATTAGCAGCTTTTGAATCTATACCTGTTATATGTGGTACATTTTCATTACAAACGAAACTTGCACTTCTTACAGTTATGTTTCTTACTCCAATTGTTTCATATTTTACATTAAATGAATCTTTTAGATTTTCACTTATTTTATCTTTAGTTGGTTTTTGAGTCAAATCAACTGTATTTCCTAAAATATCTGTTCCTACAGCTGTTTTATTATCTACTGTGTACCAATCAGAAGTACTATTATGGTCTCCTAAATTATCATACAATTGAATAGATATTGTTCCATCATCATTCATTATAGACGCAACTTGAGATGGTCTATATCCTGTTTTCGCTTCATAATAATCTAGAGCCATTTTTTCTAAATCTTTCTGTGAAAATATATTTGATTCTTTTGGTTCTACATTATTATCTTCTTTTTCAACATTTTCTTGCACTACATTATTATCTGTGGACTCTGTTTTACCATTTTCTGCTGTTGAATCCTGTTGTAATTGATTAGTCTCAGATTTGTTTTTATCAGATGCATTATTATTTTTAGTAATTAAGACTCCAACTAACATTCCAATAATGATAGCCATAACTATAATAATAACAATTAAAACAATCTTTATTCCATTATTTTTATTATTTGAAGTTTTATTTTGATTTGTGTTTTCGTCTTCTTTCAAATGATTGTTTAAATTGTCTTTTTCTGTATCCATAAATTTTCCTCCTTTTTTCTTAAGTTCACAATTTCTTTCGAAATTATACTAAAAAAATTATAACATTGTAAAAATATTAAGTCAATAAAAAAAAATCCAAATAAAATTTGGATTTTTTTATTATTAAACTAAAGCTAATATAACAACTTCAGCAGCGTCTCCTCTTCTAGGTCCTTTTTTGATTATACGTGTATAACCACCATTTCTACCTTCATATTTAGGAGCGATTTCATTAAATAACTTAGCTGTTAAATCTATGTTATTTCCTTCGCTATCTTTAACTTTGTTTATCATTCTCATCATTTTTCTTCTTGCATTTAGTCTTGATGGCATATCTTTTTGTCTTTTTTCAGTTGTTTCTTCTTTAACAACTTTTAAATATTCTTTACCATTTTTACTTTTTGCAACTTCTGTAACTTTTTTACCGTTAGAATCTAATTTTGCTTTAACAACCTTAGCATCAACAGTTTCAAAGTTATCTTTTTCTCTTATAGCTAATGCTATTATACTATCAGCCATAGCTTTAATTTCTTTAGCTCTAGCTTCAGTAGTTTCTATTTGTTCATGCCATATTAAATCAGTTAAACCAGTTTTTAACATTGCATTTCTTATATCAGTAGTTCTACCTAACTTTCTGTTTATTGCCACTTTTTTCACCCTCTCTTTTTTTATAAGTAATTATTTACTAGTTTATGCTAGTTTTTTAATAATTTAAGTATTGATTTCACTTGTTTTTGACAAATATTAGTCTTCTTCCTTAGCAAAATCTAATCCTAATGAATGTAATTTATTTGTTACTTCATCTAAAGATTTTTTACCAAGGTTTCTAACCTTCATCATATCAGATTCTGTTTTATTTGTTAAATCTTCAACTGTAGAGATATTAGCTCTTTTTAAACAGTTAAATGATCTTACAGATAATTCTAATTCTTCGATAGCCATTTCTAATACTTTTTCTTTCTTGAATTCTTCTTTTTCAATCATTACTTGAGTATTTTTTGTAGCTTCTGATAAATCTATAAATAGATCTAAATGTCCAGTCATAACTTTTGCTGCTAAACTTAAAGCTTCATATGGTTTTAAACTTCCGTCTGTCCAAACTTCGATTGTTAATTTATCATAATCTACCATTTGACCAACTCTAGTGTTTTCAACTGAATAATTAACTTTTTTAACTGGTGTGTAGATAGAATCTATTGGAAGTACACCTAAAGGTTGATTTTCTTTTTTGTTCTTTTCAGCTGTATTGTATCCTCTACCCATTTCAGCTGTTAATTCCATAACTAGTGAACCACCTTCTGCAACAGTAGCAATATGTAAATCTGGATTTAATATTTCAACTGTTCCATCAGTAATTATATCACCTGCAGTAACTTCACCTTCTCCTTTAAAGTTAATTCTTAAAGTTTTTTCTTCATTTTTATCTAATTTTAATCTTACATTTTTTAGATTAACAATTATCTCTGGTACATCTTCTACTACATTTGGTATTGTTGAAAATTCATGTAACACTCCATCGATTTTTACACCAGTTATTGCACTTCCTGGTAGTGATGAAAGTAAAATTCTTCTTAATGAATTTCCTATTGTAATACCATAACCTCTCTCTAATGGTTCACAAACGAATTTAGCATAATTTTTGTCATTGTCTATCTCTAAGCATTTAATATTTGGCTTTTCAAATTCTATCATTTTTACCTCCTAATAATTAATCATTTTATTTAATTCAGTCTTAAAGTAAATTCTTATATTTATCCACATTGTATACACAAAACATATAAATATAGGCTTTTCTTTAACACTTTTACAACCATTATTTTGAGTAAAGCTCTACTATTAAATGTTCTTCTACTGGGTAGTCGATTTCTTCTCTTGATGGTTCTTTTACCACTTTACCTGATAAATTATCAATATTTTTCTCTAACCATGTTGGTACTAATCTTGAAGCTGTTTCTTCAACACTTGCTTTAATTGTACCGTTATCTTTTCTAATTTCTCTTACAGCGATTTCATCTCCAGGTTTAACAATGTATGATGGGATATCAACTTTTTGTCCATTAACTTGGAAAGCTCCGTGAGAAACTTGCATTCTTGCTTCTGCTCTTGTTCTTGCATATCCTAATCTAAATACTACGTTATCTAATCTACTTTCTAGTAATTGTAATAATAATTCACCTGTATTTCCTTTTTTGTTATATGAAATTGTATAATATTTTCTAAATTGTTTTTCTCCAACTCCATATATAAATTTCAATTTTTGCTTTTCTTTTAACTGAATAGCATATTCAGAAACTTTTTTATGTTTATTTCCTGCTGGTTTACGATTAGATTCTTTGTCAATACCAATAACTGTTGGACTGATTCCAAGATATCTACATCTTTTTAAAACAGGTTCTCTATATCTTGACATTAATTTTCACCTTCCTTAATATATTTAATTCAAACTATACACGACGTCTTTTTGGTGGTCTACAACCATTATGTGGTATTGGTGTTACATCTTTAATACTGCTTATTTCTAACCCTGCAGCTTGTAATGATCTTATAGCTGCTTCACGACCAGCTCCTGGTCCTTTTACAAATACTTCTACTGATTTTAAACCATGTTCCATAGCTGTTTTAGCTGCAGTTTCTGCTGCTTCTCCAGCTGCGAATGGTGTGCTTTTTCTAGAACCTTTAAATCCTAATTGTCCAGCACTTGCCCAAGATAAAACATTACCTTGAACATCAGATATTGTAACTATTGTATTATTAAAACTAGAATGGATATGAGCCATACCTTTTTCGATATTTTTTCTATCTCTTCTTCTAGTAACTCTTTTTGTTACATTTTTAGTAGCCATTTATGTTTTACCTCCCTAATTATTTTTTACTCTTACTTACTAATTTTCTAGGACCTTTTCTTGTACGAGCATTAGTTTTTGTTCTTTGTCCTCTTACTGGTAATCCTCTTCTATGTCTTAATCCTCTGTAGCATCCTATTTCTGTTAATCTCTTAATGTTAAGAGCAACTTCTCTACGTAAGTCACCTTCAACTAAATAACCTTCCATAGCATTTCTTATTGCTTGTACTTGGTCATCAGTTAAATCTTTTACTCTAGTATCTGGGTTAACACCAGCTTGTTTTAATATTTTTTGTGAACTTGGTAAACCAATTCCATAAATATATGTTAATCCAATTTCTACTCTTTTTTCTCTAGGTAAATCTACTCCTGATATACGAGCCATTATTTTAGCACCTCCAAAATATTTTGTTTAAATTTTATAAATAGTTTATTTTATATTAAATTAAAGGTGAAATGCATTAATATAATTAAACTCGGATTCTTTAATCATATTAATCTTTAACCAATATAAAATGTTATATATAAACACAAATTAAATAAATTATCAGCCGCTTATCGTAATTTGTGTTAATACCATTTTTTGTTTATCCTAAAAATTATCCTTGTCTTTGTTTGTGTTTAGGATTTTCACAAATTACTCTTATAACACCTTTTCTTTTGATTACTTTGCATTTTTCACACATTTTCTTAACTGATGGTCTTACTTTCATTTCACTACACCTCCTGTAATATTTGTTACAATAACCTACATATAGTGTTTGCTTAATTTTAATGATGCGTGAGGTCAGACGTATAGAAATACAGGCTAAATGTAGTTTTATACATCTCACATCGCACCTCATAAATTATTCAAACACTATTTGCTTTTGTATATTTTTTATTTTGCTCTCCAAGTAATTCTTCCTCTTGTTAAATCATATGGAGATAATTCAACTTTTACTTTATCTCCAGGAAGAATTTTTATATAATTCATTCTAAGTTTTCCTGAGATATGAGCTAAAATTTGATGTCCATTTTCAAGTTCTACCTTGAAATTTGTATTAGGTAAAGCTTCAACAACAGTACCTTCTAATTCTATAACATCTTCTTTTGCCATTTTACCCTCCCATTTTTTACTTAATTTTATATAGTTTTTCGCTATATTATGCACTTTTTTAGCATTTTTTGTGTTAAAATATTCCATAATAGCTTTTATATTATATAATAAATTTATAATAAAGTCAATATTTCTGGCTCATTTTCTGTAATTAAAATTGTATTTTCATAATGAGCAGATAAACTTGCATCTTCTGTTACAATGGTCCATCCATCATCTAATTCTAAAATGTCTGGTTTTCCTTGAATTACCATAGGTTCTATTGCTAAAGTCATACCTGGTTCTAATCTAATTCCTCTTCCCGGTTTTCCATAATTTGGTATTCCTGGATCTTCGTGCATTTGTCTTCCAATACCATGCCCTTGAAATTCCCTTACAACTGAATACCCATTTTTGTGAACAAATTCACCAATTGCATGACATACATCACCAATTCTATTGCCTTTTTTTGCATATTTAATTCCTTCATAAAAAGCTTGTTCAGTAACATTTATTAAATCATATGCTGCTTTGCTTCCTTTGCCTACAACATAAGTTCTTGCTGCATCACCATTAAATCCATCTTTCAAAACAACTAAATCGATACTAACAACATCGCCTTCTCTTAATTTAACTCTGCTTGATGGAATTCCATGAATAATCTCATCATTTATAGAAACACAAATAGAACCTGGAAAAGGTGGAACTCCTTTAATTCCTGGGTCATATCCTTTTTCAGCTGGAAAACCTCCATTTTCTCTCATAACTCTTTCAGCAATTCTATCCAACTCTAAAGTTGTAATTCCAGGTCTAATATTCTTTTTTAATTCTTCATGAACCAAAGCTGTAACCCTACAAGCTTCTCTCATCAACTCTATTTCTTTCTTAGATTTTATCGTTACCATTTATACATTACTTCCTTTTCTACTATACACTTTCTGCATTATTTTTCAATTTTATTTAAGAAATCTTTGCACGCTTCATCAGCTAATCTATTAATTCTTTGGCTTATTTCTTCAACAATAACAATACCTTTATCGTTATAATAATCTACTAAAGGTTTTGTTTGAGTATCATAGATTTCTAATCTCTTCTTAATAGCTTCTTCATCACTATCATCAGCTCTTATAATTAATTCTCCACCGCATTCATCACAAATCCCTTCAACTTTTGATGGATGTAATTTTAAATTATATGTTGCCTTACATTTTGAACATACTCTTCTATTCATCATTCTTTCAATTATTTCATCTCTTGGTGTTTCAAGGTTCATTACCCAATCAACTTTTGTTCCTTTTTTAGCTAAAATCACATCAAGTTTTTTCGCTTGTTCTATATTTCTAGGGAACCCATCTAAAATAATTCCTTCTT
>JAFVGB010000008.1 GCA_017475185.1 Clostridia bacterium | reverse complement strand
TGCCATTTTAACCTCCTAAATTATATTTTTTACTTTTTAGTAAAAATATGTTTTATAAGAATTTTTCGCTATTTTTCTACGTTTTTGGCGATTTTTAATTCCAAATTGTTCCATAATAGCTTTTATATTATATAATAAAATTATAATAAAGTCAATATTTCTGGCTCATTTTCTGTAATTAAAATTGTATTTTCATAATGAGCTGACAAACTTGCATCTTCAGTTACAATTGTCCATCCATCATCTAACTCTAAAATATCTGGTTTTCCTTGAATTACCATAGGTTCAATAGCAAGCGTCATACCTGGTTCTAATCTAATTCCTCTACCAGGTTTTCCATAGTTTGGAATGCCTGGATCTTCATGCATTTGTCTTCCAATCCCATGTCCTTGGAATTCTCTTACAACTGAATATCCATTTTTATGAACAAATTCACCTATTGCATGGCAAACATCACCTATTCTATTGCCTTTTTTAGCATATTTTATTCCTTCATAAAAGGCTTGTTCTGTAACATTTATTAAATCATATGCAGCTTTACTACCTTTACCTACTACATAAGTTCTTGCTGCATCTCCATTAAATCCATCTTTTAAAACAACTAAATCGATACTAACAACATCGCCTTCTCTTAATTTAACTCGACTTGATGGTATTCCATGAATAACTTCATCATTAATAGAAACACAAATAGAACCTGGAAAAGGTGGAACACCTTTTATTCCTGGATCATAGCCTTTCTCAGCAGGAAAACCTCCGTTTTCTCTCATAACTCTTTCGGCAATTCTATCTAACTCTAAAGTTGTAATCCCTGGTCTAATATTTTTTTTCAATTCTTCATGAACTAAAGCTGTAACCCTACAAGCTTCTCTCATAAGTTCAATTTCTTTTTTTGATTTTATTGTTACCATTTTTACATTACTTCCTTTTCTATTCTACACTTTCTGCATTATCCTTCAATTTTACTTAAGAAATCTTTACAAGCTTCATCAGCTAATCTATTAATTCTTTGGCTTATTTCCTCTACAATTACAATACCTTTTTCGTTATAGAAATCTACTAAAGGTCTTGTTTGAGTATCATAAATCTCTAATCTTTGTCTAATAGCATTTTCATCGCTATCATCTGCTCTTATAATTAATTCTCCACCACAATTATCGCAAACACCTGGAACTTTTGATGGATGTAATTTTAAATTATATGTTGCCTTACATTTTGAACATACTCTTCTATTCATCATTCTCTCAATAATTTCATCTCTTGGAGTTTCAAGATTCATAACCCAATCTATTTTTTGACCTTTTGCAGCTAATATTTCATCTAATTTTTTAGCTTGCTCTAAGTTTCTTGGGAAACCATCTAAAATAATTCCATCTTCATTTTTTAATTCTTCTAATCTGTTTTCAACCATAGAAATTGTTATTTCATCAGGTACTAAGCAACCTTTTGAAATGTATTTGTTAGCTTCAATTCCTAATTCAGTTCCTTTAGAAATGTTTTCTCTAAAGATATCACCTGTTGATAGTTGAATCCATCCTTTTTGTTTGTTTAAGATACCAGCTACTGTACCCTTTCCTGTTCCTTGTGCTCCTAACATAATAATAATCATAATACTTCTCTCCTTTTTTATATATTTATATAATCTTTTAAATAATCAATTCATGTCTGTCCCTCTAATGTTTCAAAAATGAAACAAAAAAAGACCGTCCCAAAATGTTTCAAAATTAATCATTTAAAAAACTATATTCTAAACAAATTTTGAAGTTGGAAGTGAGTTTTCCCTCTTCCAACCTCATTTGTTTATTATAGTATAGGATTCAAATAAGTATGCAATTTCACTATGCTTTGAAATCTAACTTAAAAATCCTTTATAATGTCTCATTACTAAATATGATTCTAATTGTTGAACCGTCTCTAATGCTACACCTACTACAATAAGTATTGATGTTCCTCCAAAAGCTAGGTTTAATTCTCCTAATGCTCCAAATCTTGCAAACATTGGTATTATAGCAATTAAAGCTAAGAACAATCCACCAACCCATGTCAATTTAGATATCACTGATGATAAATATTGAGTTGTTGGTTTTCCTGCTCTTATTCCTGGAATAAATCCACCGTTTTTCTTAATATTGCTTGATACCTCTGCTGGATTGAATGTTGCATATGTATAGAAGAATGTAAATCCAACAATAAGTAATAAATAAATTAATGCATTAGCTATTACAAATCCTATTGGAACTTTAACACCATCTGCTAAAGTTGTTGTTGAAGTTGCAATAGATAATTTATATAGTCCAGCTAAAAAGCCAGTTTGAGTAGCTATTTCTGGTTTAAAAATTTGAATAATCATTGCAGGGAAAGTCATAAATGATGATGCAAAAATTATTGGCATAACACCAGCCATTGCTAACTTCAATGGAATATGTGTGTTTTGAGCCCCCATCATTTTTCTTCCAACTACTTTTTTAGAATATTGTACTGGTACCCTTCTTTCTGCTTGTTGTACAAATACAACACCAGAAACTAAAACAACTGCTGCAACTAATATTGCTAAAGCAATTATTAAATTAGTTGTACTAAATTGTCCATTTAATAATAATTTAGTAAATATACTTTGAATTGCTGATGGTAAACCTGAAACAATACCTACGAAAATTAAAATTGAAATTCCATTTCCAATTCCTTTATTAGTAATTTGATCACCTAACCACATAAGTAGTGCAGTTCCAGCCATAAATGATAGAACAACTACTGTTCCAGTTAAGAATTTTTCAAACCCTGATTCTGAATATCCACCTATAAAATATAATCTATAAGATAAGAATAAACCTAATCCTTCAACAAAAGCTAAAAATATAGTAAGAATTTTTGTATATCTATTTACTTTATTTCTACCTTCTTCTCCACCTTCTTTAGTTAGTTTTTCTAATGAAGGTATTATCATTCCTAACAATTGTATTACAATTGAAGCAGTGATATAAGGTGTGATTGACATTGCAAAAATTGAAAGTCTTGAGAAAGCCCCTCCTGAAATTGTATTAATAAGTTGTACAAATCCACCTTGATTAGCATTTGATAGCATTATTGTATCTACACTTGGTACTGATATATAGCACCCTAATCTAAATATTACTATTAATAATAATGTATATAACACTCTTTTTCTTACATCTGGAGTCTTTAAAGCATTTTTAATGGTGTTAAACAATTAAATCACCTCTGTCTTTCCACCTAAAGCCTCGATTTTTTCTTGAGCAGCTTTAGTAAATCTTTTAGCTTTTACAGCTAATTTTTTCTCTAAGTTTCCTGTAGCTAATACTACGATACCGTCATTGGCTTTGCTAATTATTCCGTCAGCGATTAAGCTTTCTGCTGTAACTTCTTCAGTTGTAGCTTTATTTAACATTGTTAAAGTTACTTCTGTATAGTTTTTAGCATGAATATTTGTAAATCCTCTTTTTGGTAATCTTCTATATAATGGTGTTTGACCACCTTCAAAACCTCTTCTTACTCCGCCGCCTGTTCTAGCCTTTTGACCTTTATGTCCTCTTCCTGAAGTTTTTCCTAGTCCTGAACCTATTCCACGTCCTACCCTAGTTCTTGTCTTTCCTTCTTGTGCTGGGCTTAATTCGTCTAATTTCATTGCGCGGTTACACCTCCTTATTTTTAATTATATTTAGTATATACTATAACTTTTTAGATTTCAATAATTATTTATAAATAAAATTTATAAATCCATTAAATTGTCTATTCTGTATGAAAAAATTTATATTAATTAAATTTTTTCATACAAAACAAATTATAATATTTCTTCTACTTTTTTACCTCTTTTTGCAGCTACTTGCTCAATTGTTTGCATTGATTTTAAACCTTCAATTGTAGCATAAACAACGTTTCTAGGATTGTTTGTTCCTATAACTTTTGTTCTGATGTTTTTGTAACCTGCAAGTTCAAGAACTGGTCTAACGCTTCCACCAGCGATAACTCCAGTACCTTCTGCAGCTGGTTTTAACATAACTTTTGCACTACCAAAAGTTCCTACAAATTCATGTGGTACTGTTGTTTTTACAATTGGAACTTCTACTAAATTTTTCTTAGCTTCTTCAATTGCTTTTTTGATAGCATCTGGAACTTCAGCTGCTTTACCATTTCCAACACCTACATGACCATTTTCGTCACCAACAACAACTACAGCACTAAATCTAAAAGTTCTACCACCTTTAACAACTTTAGCAACTCTGTTTATAGCAACAACTTTTTCTTTTAATTCTGCTACTGTATTTTCCATTGATTTAATTTTCCCTCCTTCATTATTTTAAAGTGATTTATATCAAAACTCTTTTTTATAACTCTAAAATTAGAATTCTAAACCTGCTTCTCTTGCAGCTTCAGCTAATTCTTTAATTACACCGTGATAAACATAACCACTTCTATCAAAAACTATTGTTTTAATATTTTTTTCTAAAGCTCTTTTTGCTATTAAGCTACCTACTTCTTTAGCAGCTTCTTTATTTGAATGTTTAGTTTTTACTTCTTTATCTAATGTAGAAGCGCTTACTAATGTATTTCCAGCAACATCATCAATTACTTGAACAAATAAGTTGTTGTTACTTCTATAAACACACATTCTTGGACATTCTGGTGTTCCGCTAATTTTTCTACGAACTCTTATATGTCTTCTTTTTACTTCAAATTTTCTATTTGTTTTAGAAACCATTTTTATTTCTCCTTTCTAACTAATGTAACAGCATTAGTTTATTCGATTGGTTAATACTTTGTTTTAAATATTGTTCTAAATATCGGCCGAAGCAGATAGAAAATAAAATTAATATTTTATTTTTTACCAGCTTTACCTTCTTTTCTTCTAATATGCTCTTCAGCATATTTAATACCTTTACCTCTATATACTTCAGGTGGTCTTTTTGTTCTAACAACAGCAGCTGTTTGACCAACAACTTCTTTGTCAATACCTTTAACTATAATTGTATTAGGATTTGGAACTTCAAAAGTAATTCCTTCTGGAGCGTCCATTTCAACTGGATGTGAATATCCTAAATTCATTACTAATTTTTTACCTTTTAATTGTGCTCTATATCCAACACCATTAACTTCTAATGTTCTAGAGAATTGTTTTTCAACACCTTCGATCATGTTGTTAATAAGTGTTCTTGTTAATCCATGTAAGCTTCTGTTGAATGCTTCATCATCTGGTCTTTTAACTGTAATTTCTGTACCATTTACAGAAACTTCTATGTTTTTATGTAATTCTTTTGTTAAAGTTCCTTTAGGACCTTTTACAGTAATTACATTACCATCTAATGTAACCTCAACACCTGCTGGTATTGTTATAGGTTTATTTCCTATTCTTGACATGGTTCTTCCTCCTTTTTTTATTCCTTAATTTTTTTGATTTTCAAAGATTTGTTATTTGACTAGGCAACCGAACAAAAAAACCGAAGGCGTACGTTGTGACGCTAAAGGATTTTTTTGTGAAGGTTAACGACGTCAAATGGCAAATATTTGGAAATCTTACCAAACGTAAGCTAGCACTTCTCCACCTAATCCTAGGTTTCTAGCTTCTTTATCTGTTTTAATTCCTTTTGATGTAGAGATTAATGCGATTCCTAAACCGTTTAAAACTTGTGGTAATTCATCTTTAGATGCATAAACTCTTAAACCTGGTTTACTAATTCTTTTTAATCCATCAATTACTCTATTACCTTTTTCATCATATTTTAAAGTGATTCTAATAATACCTTGATTATTTTCACTTTTAATTTCTTCTAATGATTTGATATATCCTTCATTTAACAATATGTTAGCTATAGCTAATTTCATGTTTGATGCAGGAACATCTACTGTTTTATGTTTTGAACTATTTGCATTTCTTATTCTTGTTAGCATATCTGCTATTGGATCAGTAGTTATCAATTTCTATACCTCCTTTTTTGTAATCTCAAGTGGCTTAAATATTACCAACTTGCTTTTTTAACACCTGGAATTTCACCCTTGTGTGCTAATTCTCTAAAGCATACACGGCAGATTCCAAATTTTCTAATATATGCATGTGGACGACCACAAATTTTGCATCTATTATATTCACGAGTACTAAATTTTTGTACTTTTTGTTGTTTAACTTTTAAAGATTTCTTAGCCATGAAATTCTCCTTTCTTCTTAACTAATACCGCTTTTAATTAATTTTTAAATGGCATACCTAATAATGTTAACAACTCTTTAGCTTCTTCGTCTGTTTGAGCTGTTGTAACAAATATTATATCCATACCTCTAATTTTATCAATTTTGTCATATTCAATTTCAGGGAATATTAATTGTTCTTTAATACCCATTGAATAATTTCCTCTTCCGTCAAAAGAATTAGCTGAAACTCCTCTAAAATCTCTTACTCTTGGAAGTGCTACATTGAATAGTTTGTATGCGAAATCATACATTTTTCCTTTTCTTAAAGTAACTTTACATCCAATGTTAACTCCTTCTCTTAACTTAAATGCAGCGATAGCTTTTTTAGATTTTGTTATAATTGGTTTTTGACCTGTAATTATAGATAAATCATTTACTGCATTTTCTAATGATTTAGGATTTTCCTTTGTGTCACCTAAACCTATATTAATAACTATTTTATCTAGTTTTGGAACCTGCATAACTGATGTATAATTAAATTTTTTCATCATTGCTGGTATAACTTCTTTTTCATATTGTTCTCTTAAAAATTCCATAAGTCCTCAATAGACCTCCTTTCTTATTTTAATTTTGCACCACATTTTTTACAAACACGAACTTTATTTTCTTTATCCATTTCAAATCCGATTCTTGTAGCTTTTCCACATTTAGGGCATACTACGTTTACTTTGCTTGCATGGATTGGGAATTCAGATGAAATAATTCCACCTTCATCTCCTGCTCTTCTTGGTTTAACGTGTTTTTTCTTTATATTAATTCCTTTAACAAGAATTTTTTCTGTTTTTGGTAATACTTCTAAAACTTCTCCAGTTTTACCTTTATCATTTCCTGATAAAACTTTAACTGTGTCACCTTTTTTAATTCTTAACATTACTTTTTTCACCTCTTTATTTGAAATTTAGTGTTAATTTTATTACTATAGTACCTCTGGGGCTAAAGATAAGATTTTCATGTATCCATTATCTCTTAATTCTCTAGCGATAGGTCCAAATATACGTGTTCCCTTTGGAGTACCATCTTCTTTTAATATAACTGCAGCATTTTCATCAAATCTTATGTATGAACCGTCTGCTCTTCTAACTGGTTTTTTAGTTCTAACTACAACAGCTTTAACTACGTCACCTTTTTTTACAACGCCACCTGGTGTAGCTGTTTTAACAGAAGCAACTATAATATCTCCAACTCCTGCATATTTTCTGTAAGAACCACCTAAACATCTAATAACCATTATTTCTTTAGCACCTGTGTTATCAGCTACTTTTAATATTGATTGTTGTTGTACCATTTAGTAATTCCCTCCTTTATAAATCATTTTACTCTTAAAAATATCTTATTTTATTATTGCCTTTTCAACTACTTCAACAACTCTCCATCTTTTATCTTTTGATAGAGGTCTTGTTTCCATAACTTTTACTTTGTCTCCAACTTGGCATTCATTGTTTTCATCATGAGCTTTTAATTTATATGTTCTTTTTTGGATTTTGCTGTAAATTTTGTGTTTAACGTTTGTTTCAACAGCTACAACAACAGTTTTATCCATTTTGTCAGAAACAACTGTACCGATCATTACTTTACGATCATTTCTTTCTTCCATGTTACAATCTCCTTTCTTAGAATTGTTTTACATGAATTACAATACATTTCATTGCAATACATAATTTTTATTGTATTTTAACTTACAATTAGTTTTTTTCAGCTATTTCTCTACTTCTCATTTCAGTTTTTACTCTAGCTATATCTCTTCTAACTTCTCTAATTCTCATAGGATTATCCAAACCATTTGTTTTTGATGAAAATCTTAATTTGAATAATTCTGATTTTAATTCTCCTAATTCTTTTTCTAGATCAGATGAAGACATTTCTCTTATTTTATTTATTTTCATCATTATCACCACCTAATTCAGATTCCTTTTTTACAAATTTACATTTAACAGATAATTTATTAGCTGCTAATCTTAAAGCTTCTCTAGCTGTTTCCTCTGGAACACCAGCTAATTCAAACATTACTCTACCTGGTTTTGCAACAGCAACCCAGTAAGTAACAGCACCTTTACCTTTACCCATACGAGTACCGATACCTTTATTTGTGATTGGTTTGTCTGGGAATAATTTAATCCAAACTTTACCACCTCTTTTAATATAACGAGTCATAGCAACACGGGCAGCTTCTATTTGATTAGAAGTAATTAGTCCACCTTCTACTGCTTGAAGACCATATTCACCATCAGTAACTCTATTTCCTCTTGTTGCTTTACCTCTCATTCTACCTTTTTGTTGTTTTCTATATTTTGTTCTTTTTGGCATTAATGGCATTATTTTTCTCCTCCTTCCACTTTAGCTTTTTTAGCTGGAAGAACTTCTCCTTTATAAATCCAAACTTTAACACCGATTTTTCCGTATGTTGTATCTGCTTCAGCAAATCCATAGTCAATATCAGCTCTTAATGTTTGAAGTGGTATTGTACCTTCTTTGTAGAATTCAGTTCTAGCCATGTCTGCTCCACCTAATCTTCCAGATACTGCAGTTTTAATACCTAAAGCACCTGCTTTCATAGTTTTTTGCATACATTGTTTCATAGCTCTTCTGAATGAAATTCTTCTTTCTAGTTGTCCTGCAATGTTTTCAGCAACTAATTGTGCATCAACATCAACATTCTTAACCTCAACTATATTTAGGTTAACTTCTTTACCTATCATTTTTTCTAATTCTGATTTTAATATTTCAGCGTAGTTTCCACCTTTACCAATTACTAAACCTGGTTTAGCTGTGAAAACATTAACTCTAACAAATTTAGCTGTTCTTTCAATTTCGATTTTTGAAATTCCGCTAATATATAATTTCTTTTTAACATATTTACGAATTTTGTTATCTTCAACTAAGTAGTCTGCAAAATCTTTTTTATCTGCATACCATTTTGAACTCCAATCTTTGATAACACCAACTCTTAATCCATGTGGATCCATTTTTTGTCCCATGACTTAAATTCCTCCTTTCTCATTATGCTCTTTCTCTTAATTTAATTGTAATATGAGATGTTCTCTTTCTAATTCTAACTGCTGAACCTTTTGCAGCTGGTCTAATTCTTTTCATTGTTGGACCTTGGTTTGCATAGATTTCAGCTACATATAAATTATTAGATGACATACCGTGATTATTTTCAGCATTTGCAATTGCTGATTTTAATAATTTTTCTAATACTTCAGATGATGCTTTAGGTGTGAATTTCACAATTGCTAAAGCTTCTTTAGCATCTTTTCCTCTTATTAAATCTGCTACTATTTTAACTTTTCTAGCTGAAATTCTAGCATTTTTAAGAGTTGCTACTGCTTCTGGAACGATAACTGTTTCTTCCATTTTTTACCTCCTTATTTATTTAAGAAATTCTCTTCTTCTTAATTATTTTGTTGTTTTATCTCCTGAGTGTCCTTTGAATGTTCTTGTAGGAGCAAATTCTCCTAATTTATGTCCTATCATTTCTTCTGATATATAAACAGGTACATGTTTTCTACCATCATGAACAGCTATTGTGTGTCCAACCATTTGTGGGTAAATAGTAGAAGCTCTTGACCATGTTTTTAATACTGTTTTTTCTCCTGATTCATTCATTGCTTCAATTCTTTTTAATAGTTTTGGAGCTACGAATGGCATTTTCTTACTTGATCTTGACATATTTTTTGTTTCCCTCCTTATTTGTTGGTTTAAAATTACTCTTGCGCTTGATATCTCAAGCTGCTAAATTATTTTCTTCTCTTAACAATAAATTTATTTGATAATTTATTTTTCTTTCTTGTTTTATATCCAAGTGCTGGTTTACCCCAAGGAGTCATTGGACCTGCGTGTCCTACTGGTGCTCTACCTTCACCACCACCATGAGGGTGATCATTAGGGTTCATTACAGAACCTCTAACTTCAGGTCTTTTACCTAAATGTCTAGTTCTTCCTGCTTTTCCTAATTTAACGTTTTCGTGGTCTGAGTTACCTACTGTACCGATTGTTGCTCTACATACAGCCATTATTAATCTCATTTCTCCAGATGGTAATCTTACGTGAGCATATTTACCTTCTTTAGCCATTAATTGAGCTTCTTGACCAGCTGCTCTTACTAATTTTCCACCTTGACCTGGATTTAATTCGATATTGTGAATCATAGTACCTACTGGAATGCTTTCAATCTTCATGCAGTTTCCTGGTTTGATATCAGCTTTATCTCCTGATACTACTTTATCTCCGTCTTTTAATCCGATTGGAGCTAAGATATATGATTTAGTTCCATCTTCATATTCGATTAATGCAATATTTGCACTTCTGTTTGGATCATATTCGATTCCTAAAACAGTTGCTGTCATATTGTCTTTTCTTCTTTTAAAATCTACTAATCTGTATTTTTGTCTGTTTCCTCCACCTTGATGTCTAACAGTTATTCTACCATATGAGTTTCTTCCTGCATGTTTTTTCTTTGTTGTTAATAAAGATTTTTCAGGAGTTGATTTTGTAATTTCATCAAATGTAGAAACTGTCATGTTTCTTAATGATGGAGTAGTTGGTCTAAAATGTTTCATTCCCATTTTTAATTCTCTCCTTTAATATTTATTTTCCGAGTTATTTCTCGATATATTTCCGTGCTAATTAGGCACCAATAAATTCTTCAATAGAATCTTTATATTTTTTAGCTACTTTCTTAACTTTTCCACCTTCAGCTAAGTATGTTTTGTCAGATGGATTTGTATCTATAGTAACTATAGCTTTTTTCCAGTCTGATGTTTTACCATAGTTTCTT
>JAFVGB010000007.1 GCA_017475185.1 Clostridia bacterium | reverse complement strand
TTCTTTTTGATTATATCCAATTTCTAAAAATACTTTTCCGTTTTGGACTAAGTAATCGTTATAGTTTTTTAATATTATTTTATAAAATTTTAAACCGTCACATCCACCATCTAAGGCAAGTAAAGGTTCTTTCTGAACTTCAGGGCTTAGAGATAAAATTGTTTCAGTTTCAATATATGGTGGATTTGATACTATAATATCATATTGGGTTTTAGGTAAATTTTCAAACATATTTGATTCAATAAAATTTATTTTAGTATGTACTAAATTTTTTTCTGCATTAAGTTTTGCAATTTGAATTGCTTTATTGCTTATGTCTGTTGCAGTTATTTCACAATTATCAATATATTTGGCAAGTGAAACTGCAATAGCACCACTTCCAGTACATAAATCTAAAATTTTTATTTTTGAAGATTTTGTTTTATCAATTTGATTGACATATTTTAGAACTTCTTCAACTAGAATTTCTGTGTCAGGTTGAGGTATCAATACATTTTCATCAACGTAAAAATCCAGTTTCATAAATTCTTGATGATTTGTAATATATTGAATTGGAGTATTGTCTTTTATCTTTTCAAGTCCATTATGAAATTCTATAATTTTATCTTCTGGAATTTCCATAGTGTGATTAATAACTAAATCAAATTTGTTCATATTTAAAATATGCTCTAGCAATAATCTTACTTTTAGTGGAACATCTTCAATTCCGAGAATTTAGTAAATATTTTCTTCCTTCAATTAGTAGATCATTTATGTTCATATAAATATTGCTCCTTTTGATATTGGACGAAGAAAATTTATATTCTCTTCGTCCAATAATTTAAATTAAGACCGTCCCCTCAATGTTTCAAAAGTGAAACAAAACAAGACCGTCCCCAAATGTTTCAAAAATAAAAACCCCACATTAGCCGTAAGTCCAAGTGAAATTTTAAGGACCTGCTTTCACAGGTGGGTGTCTTGTTGAATGCTCATGGGTTTCTTACATAAATGCAAGCATACACGCCACATCCAAAGGCGGACTCCCGTTTATCGTTTGTTGGTTCTAAAATTCCAAGCTACACGCACTACGCAGGGAAAATACATATTTATTATCTAAATATATATTACCATATCATTTTTAAAATAGCAATAGTAATTTTTGGAATTTTTATGTAAAAATTATTTTATTATTTTACAATAATTGACATTTTACATAAAATAGAATAATATTATCATAATATAATTGTAGAAAGTTGGTGAATAAATGTCTTTTTCTAAAAGTATAAAAGAGGAATTGAGTAAATTAGGTAATTTAGCAAATAAGGATGTTGTAAAAGCTGAATTGATTGGATATTTAATTACTAATAATATTAATATAAAAAAAGGAAAGATAAAGTATTCTACTGAAAGTGAATATAATATTAATAGGTTTGGAAAGTTATTAAATAATGTTAATATTTCTAAGTATGAAATAGATATTCAAGGAAAGGTATTTTCTATAAATGTAAAACAGTGGATAGATTTAGATGAAATTGACTATACGGATTCATATATAACTGTAAATAATAATATAGATGAGTTTTGTAATAATGAAATTCTTGAAAAAGCTTTGGTAAGAGGTAGTTTTTTGGGAAGTGGTTCAATAAATAATCCAGAAAAAATATATCATCTAGAAATTATATATAGTTGTGAAGAAAATGTGGATTATGTTATTAAAATTTTAAGAAAATATGATATTAAAGTAAAAAAAATAAATAATACTTTGTATTTTAAAGATGGAGAAGAAATATCAAAATTCATGGCGTTTATTGGAGCAAATTCATCAGTTTTAAAATTTGAGGAGATACGTGTTATAAGAGATATGAGAAATAATGTAAATAGATTGGTAAACTGTGAAACTGCTAATTTAAATAAAACAATAAATGCTGCATTAAAGCAAATTGAAGATATAAAATTTATAAAAAAAATGAAGAGATTTAATGAATTACCTGAAAATGTGCAAGAAGTTGCTAACTTAAGACTTGAAAATCCAGAAATTTCATTAGTTGAGTTAGGCAAAATGCTTAGTAATCCAATAGGAAAGTCAGGTGTAAATTATAGATTAAAAGTTATTAGCAATTTTGCTGATGAATTAAGAAAGGTTTGAATAAATTGAAAAAAATAGGAATTTATGTCCATATACCGTTTTGTAAACATAAATGTAATTATTGCGATTTTACATCTTTTGAATGTATGGAAAACAAAATGGATGATTATTTTGAATGTTTAACAAAAGAAATTACAGAATCATGTAAAAATAACTTAAATAATAATTCGGAAAGTAATGAAGAAATAGAAAATATTGAAATTGATACAATATATATAGGAGGTGGAACACCTTCAATTGTTCCAGCGACATATATTGAAAGAGTTCTGGATAAAATATATGAACTTTACAAAGTTTCGAAAGATGCGGAAATAACAATTGAAGTTAATCCAGGAACAGTTGATAAAAATAAATTAAAAAAATATTTTGATATAGGTATAAATAGGTTAAGTATAGGTCTTCAATCAACAAATGATAATTTATTAAAAATGCTGGGAAGAATCCATACATATAATGAATTTGAGCTAGTTTATGAAATGGCAAGAGATATAGGTTTTAAAAACATAAATGTAGACCTGATGATTGGTTTACCCAAACAATCAGTTGAAGATGTTCAAGAATCTTTGAATTTAATTATAAAAAAATCTCCAGAGCATATTTCAGTATATTCTTTAATTGTAGAGGAAAATACAAAAATGTTCAATTTGATTGAAGATGAGGTTTTGCAATTACCAGATGAAGAAACAGAAAGAAAAATGTATTGGATTGTAAAAAAAGTATTAGAGCAAAATGGATATAAACATTATGAAATATCTAATTTCTCAAAACCAAATTTTGAGTCAAAACATAATATGAATTGCTGGAATCAACATGATTATTTTGGTTTTGGTCTTTCAGCACATTCATATTATGATGGAATTAGATATTCCAACATTGATAATTTAAAACAATATATAGATAATATAAAAAATGATGCTTCTATTTATAATGTGATTTTCCATGAAAAGCAAGATAAAGCACAAATGATGAAAGAATATATGTTAATAGGTCTTAGAAAAATTGAAGGCGTTAAAATAAGCAATTTTAAAAATAAGTTTGTTGAAAATCCAATATATGTATTTAGAAATCAATTAAATAAATTAATTTCAGAAGATTTGATAGAAATTTCAGAAGATAATATTAAATTAACAGATAAAGGTTTAGATTTAGCAAATATTGTGTGGATAGAATTTGTATAGCTATTGATATTTAGGGTAAAAATGTTATATAATATATGTACCCATAAGTCAGAGGTCCTAATTAATAATTTATGAAGGGAATGAATTTTATGAAAACACTTTTATTCGTTTTACTTGGTGTCTATGGATTGTTCATTGTTGCATTTGCTGCTTGTATGTTGCATATGGTGGCAAAGGACAAAAAAGAACGTAAAAACAAGAAAAAAGAAAATGAAAAAAGTTAGCAAAAGACCTTGACATTTGCTAAAATAGGGTGTAAGATATTAGCAGTCTTGATAAAAGATTGCTAATTTTTTTATTTTAGACAAAAAAAATATACATAAAAAATAAAGCAATAAAGATAATATAATAAGATTTATATTATAAAAAAATTCACTAAAAAAGAGGTGAAAGATTTGCTAAACGATAGAAAAAAACGAATATTACAAGCTATAGTAGATGAATATGTAGATACAGCTGAACCAGTAAGCTCTGGTGCAATTTCACAAAAACACGGAATTGATTTTAGTAGTGCTACAATCAGAAATGAGATGGCGGAACTTGAGAAAGAAGGTTATCTTGATAAAGTTCATACATCAAGTGGTAGAGTACCGTCGGCAAAAGGATATAGGTTATATGTTGATGAATTGTTAAAAGAACAAAATCTATCTTTAGAGGAAACCAAATATATTAAAGACAAATTAGAAATAAAAGTTAATGAAATTGAAGAATTAACAAAAATAACAACAAATACTTTATCAGAAATAACACATTATACAACAGTTGCAATTGGACCAAGAGGAACAGATCAATTAATCGAAGAAATGAAGTTTGTTTTACTTGGAACTAGAATGCTTATGTGTGTAATTGTTACAGATGGTGGTTTAGTAAAAGAGGCAATAATTAAGTTTGATGAAGATATAAGAGATGATCAGGTTCAAAATTTAAATTATATTTTTAACGCTAAATTGAAGGGAAAGCCTTTTGAAAAAATTGACAAACCATTAGAAGAATACATTTTTTCAGAATTAAATTATAGTATTGAAGTTATTAAAACAATAATTGATCAAATCAATAAAGTAATTGAAGAAGAGGAAAAAATTTATTACGAAGGAACAAATAAAGTATTTGAACAACCTGAATTTCAGGACGTACAGATGGCAAAGAATTTTCTAAATATTCTAGATAAGCGAGATTTAGTTGTAGATTTACTTAATTCAGAATTTGCAGATGATATAAATGTTTACATTGGTGATGATAATGACGAAGATGGATTAAAAGATTTCAGTGTTATTACTTTTAAACAGAAAATAAATGACAAAGAAATGGGAACTATTGGAATTATAGGACCAAAAAGAATGGATTATTCAAAAGTCATTTCTGTTATGAAATATATAAAAGGTTTAATGGGAAATGGAGGGAAGCAATAGAATGGCAGAAAATTTAGAAGAATACATGGAACATGAAGAAAAAGATGGAGTTAGTGCAGAGCTATTAAATAGTTTAAAAGAAAAACTAGAATCTCAAAAAGCTGAAATTGATGAAAAAGAAGACAGAATAAAAAGATTAATGGCTGAATTTGATAACTTCAAAAAGAGAAGCGCAAAAGAAAGAGAAGGTTTATATAATACCTTAGTATCTGATATTGCAATTTCTTTATTACCAGTTATTGATAATTTAGAAAAAGCAGTCAGTGTAAAAACTGAAGATAATAATTACAAAATAGGTGTTGAACTTGTTTTGAAACAATTTAAAGATGTTTTAAAATCAAACGGAATTAACGAAATTGAAGCAGTTGGAAAAACTTTTGATCCAGAATTACATGAAGCAGTAAGCACTGTTGATGATCCTGAACTAGGAAGCCAAGAAATTAAGGAAGAATACAGAAAAGGTTATAAAATTGGAGATAAAGTTATTAGACATTCATTAGTAGTTGTTGCTAATTAAGATTTTGCCAATAGGGACGGTTCCTTTTGGCAATTCAAAAAAAAAATGCCAAAAGGAACCGTCCCTGTTGGCAAAATTTAAAGGAGGATTTTTAAAATGGGAAAAATTATAGGAATTGATTTAGGTACAACAAATTCATGTGTTGCAGTTATGGAAGGTGGAGAAGCAGTAGTAATACCAAACGCTGAAGGTAATAGAACTACACCATCAGTTGTTGCTTTTTCAAAAAATGGAGAAAGATTAGTTGGGCAAATTGCTAAACGTCAAGCAGTTACAAACCCAGATAACACAGTTATTTCAATTAAAAGACATATGGGAACAGACAAAAAAGTAAATATTGAAGGTGATGAATTTTCACCACAAGAAATTTCTGCTATGATTTTACAAAAATTAAAATCAGATGCTGAAAGTTATTTAGGACAAAAAGTTACACAAGCTGTTATCACAGTTCCAGCTTATTTCAGTGATTCACAAAGACAAGCAACAAAAGATGCTGGTAAAATAGCAGGTCTTGAAGTATTAAGAATTATCAATGAACCAACAGCTGCTGCGCTTGCTTATGGTGTTGATAAAGATAACACAGAACAAAAAATAATGGTATATGACTTAGGTGGAGGAACATTCGACGTATCTATCCTTGATATTGGTGATGGTGTATTCGAAGTTTTAGCTACAAGTGGAAATAACAAATTAGGTGGAGATGATTTCGATGAAAAAATCATTGGATACTTAGTTTCTGAATTCAAAAAATCAAATGGTATAGATTTATCACAAGATAAAAGTGCTATGCAAAGATTAAAAGAAGCTGCTGAAAAAGCTAAAATTGAATTATCAGGAATGACACAAACAAACATCAACTTACCATTCATTACAGCTGATAGCACAGGACCAAAACACTTAGATATTACATTAACAAGAGCTAAATTTGAAGAATTAATTGGAGATTTAGTTCAAAGCACAACAGGACCTGTTAACCAAGCATTAAAAGATGCAGGATTAACACCAAATGATATTGCACAAGTATTATTAGTTGGTGGTTCTACAAGAGTTCCATTAGTTCAAGAAACAGTTAAGAAAATTACTGGAAAAGAACCAAATAAAGGAATTAACCCAGATGAATGTGTTGCAGTTGGTGCAGCTATTCAAGGTGGTGTATTATCTGGAGATGTTAAAGACTTAGTATTACTAGATGTAACACCATTATCATTAGGTATTGAAACATACGGTGGAGTATTTACAAAATTAATTGAAAGAAATACAACAATACCAACTAAAAAATCACAAGTATTCTCAACAGCAGCAGATGGTCAAACAAGTGTTGAAGTTCACGTTTTACAAGGTGAAAGAGAAATGGCTGCTTACAATAAAACATTAGGAAGATTCAATCTTTCTGGAATTCCTGCAGCACCAAGAGGTGTTCCTCAAATCGAAGTTACATTTGATATTGATGCTAATGGTATAGTTCACGTATCTGCTAAAGATATGGCAACAGGAAACAGTCAACAAGTTTCTATTACAGCAAGCACAAACTTATCTGATGAAGATATCGAAAAAGCTGTTAAAGATGCTGAAGCACATGCAGCTGAAGACAAGAAGAGAAAAGATGACATTGAAGCAAGAAATAGTGCTGAAAGTTTAGTTTATAACTGCCAAAAAACATTAGATGAATTAGGAGATAAAATTAGTGGTGAAGAAAAAGCTAAAGCTGAAGCAGAAATCGAAAATGTTAAAAAAGCTTTAGAAGGTTCTGATACAGAAGCAATTAAATCAGCTACAGAAAAATTAACTACTGTTTTCTATTCTATTTCAGAAAAATTATATGCAGCTAATGCAGCAGGTGCTGCTGGAGCAGAAGCAGCAGGTCAAACAGCAGGACCTAATGTAGATGAAAATGGAAATGTTTATGATGCAGATTATAAAGTTGAAAATGATGATGATAATAAATAATTTTTAAGAAGGCGGCAATTTGCCGCCTCATGTTTATAGTAAGAAAGGAAGAAAAACATGGCTCAGAAAAGAGATTATTATGAGGTATTGGGAGTAAGTAAGACTGCTACTGACGAAGAGCTTAAAAAGGCTTATCGTAGGTTAGCTAAGAAGTATCATCCTGATGCTAATCCAGATAATAAGGAAGAAGCTGAAAAGAATTTTAAAGAAGTAAATGAAGCATATGAGGTGTTGTCTGACGCTCAAAAGAGACGTATGTATGATCAATTTGGACATGATGGACCTGCAGGCTTTGGAGGAGGAAATCCAGGTGGCGGTTATTATTCTTATTCTACTTCTGGTTTTAGTGGTTTTGAGGATTTTGATTTAGGTGATATTTTCTCATCTATTTTCGGAGGTGGAGCCGGTAGAGGTGGTTCTAGAAGAAATAATGGTCCAATCAAAGGTGCTGATTTAAGATACAATTTAGATATTTCTTTTGAAGATGCATTTATGGGTGTTGAAAAAGAAATAACTATTTCTCGTGATGAAACATGTCCTACATGTTCTGGAAGTGGTGCTAAACCTGGTACTACAACTGAAACATGTTCAAAATGTAATGGAACTGGTCAAGAAAGATATGTTCAAAACACTATTTTGGGCCAAATGCAAACATCAAGAACATGTACAGCTTGTCATGGTACAGGTAAAGTTATAAAAGAAGTTTGTGAAAATTGTAAAGGAAAAGGTACTGTTAGAAAGTTAGCTAAAATAAAAGTTAAAATTCCGGCTGGTATTGATACTGATCAATCAATAGTCCTAAGAGGAGAAGGTGAACCAGGAAGCCGCGGAGGAGCTAAGGGAGATTTATACATAGTTGTTAGAATTAAGAAACACAGTATTTATACAAGAAAAGGTACAACTGTTTATTGTAATGTTCCAATTACATTCACACAAGCTACTTTAGGTGCAGAA
>JAFVGB010000030.1 GCA_017475185.1 Clostridia bacterium | reverse complement strand
TGAGAGGAGAATAATCATGAATAATAAATATGTAAAATTAACTCTTTTTATAGTAATAATATTGTTAATAATTATAATGTTATTACTTATAACTGCATCAGACTTAAAGAAAATGAATAACACAGGCAATAATGCAAACACTACTCAAACAGAACCAGAGGTTATAGGTGATGATGTAATTGTTCCAGATTATTCAAGTCAATTTTTCGGAAAATATGTAAATGGTGTGGTAAAATCAAAAGAACTTTATGAAACAATTAATGAATTTACAGGTAAAATTTTACCAAAATATTATGCAGATTTAAAAGGCAAAGATGAAGAAAAAGTATATGAATATTTCGAAAAGAATAAAGATGAAATTGCTAAACACATGAAAATTTCAAATAAAAAACAATTTAGTGATTTCATGGATATATTAAAGGCAACAAAAGCTGATAAATTAGAATTAGTTGCACTAGAATTTGTTGAAGGTTCTATCTCATATACAGAAGTATCAACTACTTCTAAACTAGCTGTAAAATATAAAGGAGTAGATGCAGTTACAATAAACATCAAGGTTTATAGAAATGCACAAGAATCTGGACAAAATATTTTATTCTATTAAAATTTAAGATTAGGAGTTTATTATGAAAATAAATTTTGATAAAAAAGATTTAATTTTAATTATAATTGTTATTTTTTTAATAATAGTAAATTTAATATTATATCAAAAAAGAATTCTTAAAGTTAATTTAGATGAAAAAACAGATAAACAAATTGCTACTCTTGTAAAAACAGATCCAGTTGGAAAAAAGAAGGAAAATAAGCCTGAAGCTTTACCAAGAACAGATGAAGATACTGTTAAGTATTTATCTGGTTTAGCTGAAAGAGATAGAATGGAATATTATTGTGGAAAATATTTGAGTTATTTAGAAAATAAGGATTATGAGGCTGCTTATAATTTGTTATATGTGGAATTTAAAAAGAATTATTTTCCTAAATATGAAGATTTTGAAGAATATGTAAAAAAGACATATCCTGAAGAATGGGCAGTAGAGTATGATGATATTACAAGACAAGGAACAATTTATGTTCTAAGGCTGAAAATAATTGATGTTTTCGGTAGTAAAGAGGATGAAAAGAAAATTCAAAGAATTGTAATACAAGAAAATGATTACAATGATTTTGTTCTTTCATTTCAAGTTATATAGAGTAGGAGGCATAGGTTAATGAACACAAGAACGAACTTAAGATTAAAGTTAATCGATTTTTGGAAACGTAACAGGAAAAGAATACTTATAATTATAATAATTTGGCTTGTTATCATAATAATTAACTATATTTTGCAGAATTTACCAAAACCAATTGAAGTTCCTTCTACAACATATACACCACATGTTTCTGTTTTACAAGAAAAAGAAGTACCGGAAAAATATAGAGAACCAATTACTAATCTAATTGATACGTATTTTAATTATTGTAATAATAAAGAATATGAAAAAGCATATAATCTTATAACAGAAGATTGTAGAAAAAAATTATATCCTTCATTAGATCAATTTACAGCTTACATTGATCACATTTTTGAAGGAAAGAAAAAAATATATAATATTCAAAGTTATTCAATTGTAGATAATAAATATGTATATACAATGAGGATATTAGACGATATATTAGCAAATGGAACAACAGATGGTTATTACTATTACGAAGAAAAATATATCTTAACTGAAGAAAACGGAGAAATGAAACTTGCAATAGGCAACTATATTGGAGACGAACAAATTGACATTTCCGTAGAGGATGATAACCTAGAAATAAAAGTATTAGAAAAAAATATAGAATATGATAAAGAAACATATACTGTAAGATTTAGAAATAAAACAGATAAAACAATTGTTATTTTAGATAATCATCAAAATAATGAAGTAGTGTTAGATTTAGGAAATCAAACACGTAAATTAGCTAATCATGCAAATTCTAAAATCGTATTACAACCAAATACAACTAGTACAGAGACTTTTGTATTTAATAAATATTATGATAATGGATTAACATCTCAAAAACTAATCTTTGGAGCAATAAGAATTCTAGAATCATATGATGCAAAAGTGGGAACAACTCAAGAGGTTTTAGATAATGCAATTAAACTTTATGCATTGGAAGTTGATGTAACTAAATAAGTTGGAAATGGGGACGGTTCTGGGAAAACAGAACCGTCCCCATTTCCACATCCGAGCAAATGTTTACTTTTTTTACAAAATGTGGTATAATAAATACAAGTGGCGAGTCCACCAATCGTACATTGGTAAATTAATAATTTTCTAAAGGAGGTTTTCTTATGAAAGCAACAACAAGAAGACGGTTTACTGCATTTGTAGTAGCAATGGTTTCTGGATTCAGTACTCTCTCAGTAGCAAATGCTGCTGCACTCGACATTCAGAACAACAGCGTAACAGACGCAGGAACACAGGCAACACAGGCACAGGAAACAATCGACTTCACACACACTTTCCGCATAGGCAATCAGGGCTTCTACTTCAAAGTCTATGACATGAACGGCATCGAAATCTCACACGACGAGTTCGTTAATGATGAGAAGGAGTGTACTCTTGTCAGATTCTATAAGACTGAAGCAGATACCAAGCAGCTTGATCTTCTTCAGGCATATGAGTTCGAATGCGGACACGTCGATTCATGGAGTTATCGCGGTTTTGAGTACGATAACATCGGCATAAGTGAAATATCACCTGCTGTCTCTGATGAGATCATGAAATCGATTATCCACATAACTACTCTTACTGAAGAGGAAAAGTCTATGTATGACTTCTTTAAGGACGGACAGATTGATGTCCGGGATGTCATTTTTGCAAACCAGATTATCACAGGATATTTAAACACCTATACTTATGGTTGGGTTAAAACTTTCCCAAGTGCACCTATGATAGACTTCTATGATGAATTCTACATAGCTGGTTTCTCAAAGGACAGCGACGGCTCTTTAAGCTCGGTAATTAAGCCTGAAGAAGACGTTATTCCGGACAGCTTAAAGTACGAGTATGAGTCATATGCTTCAAAGAACGGCATTGACAGCTATGGATTCTATAAGAGTTCAGAGCCTATTATGTATTCATATGCTCTGACTAAGGTTCAGGTAGATGAAGACGGCAACGAATACCGCGACTTTGTGCAGATTCTGCCAAAAGAATACTGTACATTGTTAATGTCTGATTTCGAATATCGAACAAATCTGGACTACGAAACAATGCCCAAGAACGAGGATTATGATTATGTAGAATGGCACGTCCGTTTCAATGGATGTTGCATTTATAATCATCCTACTATTCATTTTCCACGAAAGTTCGATGAGGCAAATTACGAAGATTGGTACATGGTTCCAAGAGAAAATTTTGAGGACGTGTACAAAATCGCAGGCGGATCAGAAAAGCTGGAGCAGTTACTTAAAGAAGATTATGATTTAATGTTATTCAAAGAATCATCTTCTGAAACAGAAAGTGTTTCAAATGTTGAAGCAAATGAAGAGCCTAATATCACGGCAAACGTTGATATTTCACATGTATTTGAAAACTTTAGCACACGAATTACTAAATTTTTTAGTAATTTAAGGAGTGTGTTAACTATCCTTAAATAAAAACCAATGAACCAAAAAGTGGGTGGCATATGCCGCCTGCTTTTTTTTGCTTACGGACATAAGGCTTTAGAGAAAATAAATAAACAGAGTTACCAAAGCACCTTAAAATATTACAAAAAGATTACTAAAATAACATGTAAATGTAATATTTTTTAGGTGCTTTATTTCCGTAAAAAATCAATAAAAATACCGATTTTTAATGTCTTGAATGTAATATTTTATTATAGTAAATTGAACGTAAGATAAAAATTTAGGAGGAATCGATATGAAAAACAAAACACTAATTGGAAGCATTATAATAAGCGCAATTTTGATAGCAATTGCTGTATGTGTTACATTTTTAACAAAAAACACATCTTTAGTTAGTCAATTTGTTAATCAAAATGAGGCTGTTATGGGTTCAGATGTAAGTATTAAAACATCAGATGGTAGTTTTAAGTGGACTATAAATAAAAAATCTTATAGTTTTACAAGTACTGATTTAATAAAAAAGGCATCTGAATTGCTAGGAAAGAAATATGACATAAAAGGTACAAGAACAAAGGGGGTAAATGGAAATCCTTGGATGTATATTATGTCAGAAGATAAGGTAATGTCTGCAAAAGATATTGAAAATATTGATTGTAGTGGATTATTATACTGGACAATATCTAGTTTGGCAAAATCTAATAATATAACATTTAATCCAGCAAATAGAACATCTATATATGGAGATTCAAATATATCAGCAGGATTTTCAGTAAATAACCCAGCACCTCTTGATACAAATCATTGGTTAACATATAGGGGAAGTGGAAGTAATATTTATTACTGGAAAGAAGTAACAGGAGATGTTTCTGCAAAATCTGCAAAAGATGCAAATTTAAAAATCTTTGGAAATAATGTAAATATTTTGAAAGCACAAGAAAAAATAACATCAAATTACAGATATTATCAATACAAAGATGCCAAAGGAAAAGTTCAAACTTTACCAGCAGGTACTATAATAATAGCAAATTCTCAAGATAAAAATAAAGACCATTCATGGATTTGTTTAGGAGATTTAGGAACAAATGATGTAAATAAAGTTAAAACCATATTAATAAATATGGGAATTCCTTCTGAATTTTTAAATAGAAAATTAAGTAACGGACAACCAGTTGTTCAACAAACTGGAGGAAGTTGTACATTTTGGAGAATAGAATCAGCAGGTGGTACAGGAGTATATATTAACAATGGAAATCCAAATGATAATGAAGTTGCAGGAACTAAAACAATAGGACCAATTTGGGCATTCCAAATTGCAAATTCGCCTAAAGGTGATTATGACATATCTGTTAACAAAGTTGATGAAGATGGAAATGCGGTTTCTCTAAAGAGCAATATTTTTAGTTTAAAAAGAAATAATACAGTTATAAATGGAACAGTAAAGGATAATACTGTAACATATCCAGCATTTAGTATTGCTCCAAAAGATTTAGCTACAAATGACACTATTATTATAAGTGAAACAACTGCACCAGCTGACAATTATGTGAAATATGACAAAGAGATAAAATTAATTGTAAAAAAGAAATATAGTGAATATTTAAAGAAATTATCATCAGAAGTAGTTGAAATCTATATAGGCGGAGTTAAACAATCAGCAACATCAGGAAAGTTTGATGGTGGAAAAGTAACTATTTTTAATACTAATGGATCAATATCTGTTATAGTAAAAAATACTCAAATTGTAAGTGGAGAATATAACTTAAGAGTTGTAAAAGTTGATGATGGTGGAAATGGAATATCAGGTGCTAAATTTAATGTTCAAAAATTAGTTAATAACGCAACATCAACAGTAAGTATGACAGCAGAAAACGGGTTAACTGGATCAATAAAAACTAGTAGTCCAGTTTCAATATCAGAAACAAGTACAAATGATGTTTATATTATTGAAGAAAGTTCATCTCCAGATGGATATTCAAAATTTCCAAGAAAAATAAAATTGGAAATTTCTAAAAAATTAGCTTCTTCAAAATATATGATAAATACAGTTGTAGTATATGTTGAAAACTCAAGCAATGGATGGGATAAATTAACAAGAGCAACATCTGGTGATTTCCAATATTTAAATGGACAATTAAAAGTTGATTGGGATTCATCAAGTGGTATTGTTGCAGTAAAAGTTAAAAATCAAAAGATTGACTTAGCTTTAAAGAAAATGATTACAACAGTAAATGGAGTTAATGTAACAAAAACACAAGGATTTAATGTATCTAGACATACAAAAGACATAAATGGTGAAAATGATGGATGGAGTATTGATGCATCAAATTTAACAAATGGAACAAGTACAAATGCAGTTTACAATATGAACAAAACACCTGTTGAAGTACAAAAAGGTGATATAATAAATTATTCAATCAAAATCTTTAATGAAGGTGAAGTAAATGCTAGAGCAAATAAAATTAGAGATTATATTCCTGATGGATTAAATGTTTTAAGTGTATCATATAAAGATTCAAAAGGAACAGAACAAAAAATTGAAAATCCAGTTGTAACAAATGGAATTTTAACAATTGATTTATCAAAGGCAGGTTTAATAAATGCTTACAGTGGAACAACAGAAAATGTAAAAAATCCAGAGTTTGCTACAATTGATGTTACTTGTAAAGTAACAGATTCAGCAGAAGGTGTTTTAACAAATATAGCAGAAATTACTGAATATTATACAGAAAATGATGGTGTTATTGCTAAAGATATAGATTCAACAGCTGATAACTGGAATCCTCCTACTGGAAATGGACATGACAATATTTCAAAAGCTGATAAATCATCAGATGCATGGAGAGATTATTCAAATGACAAAAATGATGATGTGAAATCTGGAAAATGGTCTCCAGATTATGTCGCACAAGATGCTGGTTTGAATAACAACAAAGGTGATGATGATGACTTTGATAAAGTTATAGTACTAAATGCTGATATAGCATTAAAGAAAATGATCACAAAAGTTAATGATGTTGATGTTACATATAAAAATGAATTTAATACTTCAAGACATGATGAAAATTTAGCTGATAATAAAGAAGGTTGGAGAATTGATGCAACAGATTTAGCAAAAGGTGAAAGCACAAATGCACTATATCAAATGAATAAAACACCTGTTAGAGTTCACAAAGGTGATGTAGTTACTTATCAAATAAAGATATTTAATGAAGGTGCTGTAAATGCTAAGGCAAATAAAGTGGTTGATTATATACCAACAGGATTAACAGTAACTGAAGTTTCATATGTTGCAAAAGGACTAAACAAAACAATAAGTAATCCATCAGCACCAAATGGGGTTTTAACAATTGATTTAAGTGATGCAGATTTACTAAAAGCATATAGCGGAACAGCATCAAATGTAGTTCAACCAGAAAGTTACATTATTAATGTAAAATGTAAAGTTGGAGATAATGCAGTTGGAATTTTAACAAACGTTGCTGAAATTACAGAATATGCAACAGATAGAGGAATAATTACAAAAGATATTGACTCAACATCTGGAGACTGGGTTGCACCAAAAGATTCAAATGGAAATGTAGTTAATAAAAATAATGGAGCAAAAGATTATACAAATTGGAGAAATTACTCAAATGGTAAAGATTCAGATGTGGCTTCTAATGTATGGTCAACAGGCTATGTTGCACAAGATTCAGGATTAAATGGTAATAAAGGTGATGATGATGACTTTGATAAAGTTGAAGTTATAGATGATTATGAATTCGAACTTCAAAAAGTTTCAGGAGTTAATGGTGAAGAATTAGAAGGATTTTCTTTCTATATTGCTGAACAAGACTACTCATATTATCAACAACATCAAAATGAAGTGTATACAACTAATTCTGAAGGAAAAACACCAGTAATTAAAAAAGATATAACATATCAAGCAAATGAAGATGAAGAAGATTTACTATATATTGTAGAAAAAACTGCAAAACCAGGTTATACAGGTATTTCAACATATGTACAATTTGAATTAAGAATTAAGAAAACAAGAGATACTGCAACTGGACAAGCAAAAATTTCTAAATATGCTTTCTCTCGTTTTACAAACAATAAAAATGAAAATATTGTATACAAAGATTTATCTATTCCAACAACTTTAACTACCGTAGATAAAAATAATAATACAGTATATGTAAACATGGAATATGATTTCGAAAACAATAGATTTATAATGACAGTTCCAAATCATATTAGTGATTCTAACTACAAATTGAATTTAGTAAAAGTAACTAAGAAACAAAATGAATCAGATGAGGAAAAGGTTATACCAGGTGTAAAATTTGCAATTAATACAACACAAGAACCTTTTACTACAGATATAAATGGTAAAATTAATTTTGGAACATATCCAATTAATTTAAATAATTTCAATACAATTGATGAATATAGAATTAAAGAAGTTCAAGATAAAGATAGTAGATATCATCAAGTAAAAGATGAAATTGATATTAAAGTTAAAAAAGGCAGAACATCAGACAATAAAGGGTATGAAATAACAGGTATTTCTTTAAATAATTCTGAATTTACTAAAGAACCAATTGAATCTGAAGTTGATTTAGTAGATATTGATGAAAAAGTAAAAATTGAAGCAAGTTTAACAGGAAATACAGTAACAATTAAAGTTCCAAATATTGAAAAAGATGGACAATATAGTTTAGTTGTTGCTAAAGTTAATAAAGAAGGTGTGGCATTATTAAATCCACAAACAGGTTTCTCATTAGGAACTGTTGCTGATGAATTATTAACAAGTACAGTTGATGGTAAAATTACTTTAGTATCATCTAAAGAAATTACAGCAGATAATTATCAAACAGATGATACATATACAATACAAGAAACAACAGCACCACAAGGATATATTAAACTTAAAGATCCTATTGAAATTGTTGTTAAGAAAAAAGATACAGGTAGCAAATATGAAGTTGATTCTGTAATTGCTTCAACACCAAGTGCAGGAGAAATTACAGTAAAAAGCGGAGAAATAAAGAGATTAACTAATGTATTATTAGAAGATAATGTAACAAAAGTTGATGTTATTATAAATTTGCAAACTCAAAGTGAAATATTAATATCTGTTCCAAACACAAATTTAACAGGTAAATATAATTTAGAAATTTATAAATATTCAGAGAAAAATGGACAAATTGTAAATGTTCCAGGAATTGGATTTAACATTCGTAAGCTAAATGTACCAGCGTTCTCAACATTAAAACCATATAATGTAGTAACAAATGATGATGGTATTGCTGAAGTAAAAGATTTTATAATTTCTAATCCAGGTACAGACCAATTTATAATCAGTGAAGTAATGAATTCTGATAAATATATTGGTTTAGCAGAATCATTAACAATAGAAACAACATTTGATAAAAATGATGCAAATACAAAATATGTATTAAAGGATGCAAAATTTGACGACGGAACTACAACAAAACAAGTTCAATTAAAAAATGGAAAATATGTAAATGCAGTTTTAAATGTAATTGAAAATGATGATGGTGTAAATACAGTTAAATTAAGTGTTGAAAATCCTGAAATTAAAGGAAAATATTTTGTTGATTTAGTAAAAATTATTAATAAAGAAAACGGAACAGAATATGCAAAAGATGTAACATTCAAAGTTAGAGAAGAAACACAAACAGAATCACAAGAATATGTAACAGATGAAAATGGTAAAGTTAATGTTATAGAAAATGAAATAACATATGAAAATTATTTGAAATTAGATCAATATGTAATTGATGAAATATCTTTTGAAAATAATGATAAGTATGTTAGATTAAAAGAACCATTAAAATTACATATTATGAAAGACTTCAATAGAACTGGAGAAGTAGGTACTGAAAATGCAGTTGGAACTAAATTTGTAGTATCTAAATTCTGGTTATTAGGAGAAGGGTTATCAAGCACAAAATATGCAGAATCAGAAGCGTATGCTGGGGGATTAAAAGCAACATTGAAAGATGTCGCATTAGAAGATGGAAGTGTAGCTGATATTGAAGCAACATTTACTCAAGAGCTTGACCAATCAAATAATGAATCTGTTGGAAGAATTACAGTAAAAATTCCTAACAGAGAAAGAAATGGTGATTATTCAGTACGTGTTAAAAAAGTTGATGAAAATAATATATCAATAAATGGAGCAACATTTAATGTTGAAAGTAATGTAAATGGAATTGACGGAGGAACTGTAACAACAGAAAGAACTGATGCAAGTGGTATAGCTAATATTAAAAATGTAACATTAGATGCTGAAACATTAGATACTGTTGATACTTATAAAATTTCTGAAATAAAAATTTATAAAAATTCAACAAGCACAGAAGAAGAAACTGGATATGCAAAATTGCCAGAAGATGAAGTTATTACATTAAGTGTTAAGAAGGGAATTTTAGGAAATAAGTTTGTTGTTTCTGAAATGAGCTTAGCTAAAAAAGATGGACAACCAGTAACTTCAACAGATGGAAAGGTTACTTTAGAAAATGTAACTTTAGAAAATGGAGAATTAGTAAATATTGAAGCAAGTATTGATGAGGAAAATGTAATAACAGTTACAATTCCTAATAAAGAAATATTTGGAAATTATAGTATGAATTTATTAAAAACAAAATCTAATTTCACTGAAGTTGCTACACCTTTCACATTCAAATATACAGGAAATGAATTGGTAGGTTCAGTAACAGATGAAAATGGTGAAATATCAATAGTAGATTCATATAACATTACAAAAGAAAATGTTAACACAGTAGATGTATATGAAATAAAAGAAGTTGAAGATAAAAATAATATATATCTAGAATTAGCTGATAAATTAACAGTAAATGTTGAAAAAACAAAAGAAAACAATACATATGTTGTAAGTAAAATTACAATTGCATCTGGTGCACAATCTAAATCAATTATAAGAGGTAGCGAAGAAAATACAGTTAGATTAGATAATGTTGCAACAGTAAATAGTAATAGAACAACATCAGTAAAATTATCTTTTGATGAAACAACACAAAAGATTACAGTGCATGTAGATAACCCTGTATTAGAGGGTGAGTATGCATTAAAACTTAAAAAGATTGATAGCAGAGATGAAACAAAAGTATTACAAGGAGTAGAATTTAAATCTACAAAAAGAGAGATTATTAATACTTTTGAAGGATATACACCAACAAAAGAAGTAACTTCTACAACACAAGAAGATGGAGTTGCATATGTTGCAGGTGATAATCCTTATACATCAGAGGTTGAGCTAAATGAAAAAATAACAAGATTTACTCCAGACATATGGCGTATAAGTGAACAAAGCACATTAAATACATATAAATTAATTGAAGGAGTAGAAATTGTTGTAAATGCAAGTAAAAAAATATCTAATGATGGTACAAAATATGTTATAGATCCAAACAAAGTTAAGGTAGAAGTTCATAGAACAGAAGAAACAGAAAAAGCAGTAAAACTACAAGAAAAACTTTTAAATTCAATTCAAAAAATTATTAATGAAGATGGAACTGAAATTACAATTGTAATTCCAAATGATTTGATTATTGATTATAATTTCAAAATGATTAAAAAAGATAATCATGGAAATGATTTAACAGGTGCCAAATTTACAGTTGTAGATTCAGAAGGTACAATAATTTTAAATAATGAAGTATTAACAAATGGTTCATACTTTGTAAAAGAATATAAAGATGTTGAACCTAATACAACATATAAATTTACAATAACTGAAAATGAAAGTCCTGCTAGATATATCAATATATTAAATGGATTTGATTTACAAGTATCTGCAAAACTTGATGAACAAGGTAATGTAGATATAGCAAATAGTTTAATTGAAATTATGCCAAAAACTGCAAATTATGATAGACAAGCATATTCAAGAATTCAACAATTAATTAATAATAATTCTATTGGATTAAGCTTAGAAGATGATAATACAATTGCTATTACATTAATTAACCCTGAAATAACAACAGATTACAGCTTGAAATTATTTAAAACAGAAGTTGGAGAATCAGGACCATTAGCAGGTGCAGAATTTAATGTAACAAAAGATGGTGAAAATCTTACAACATTTACAACTAATAAATCTGGACCAAGTCTAATTGATAGTTTAGATAATTTAAAAGTTGAACAAGAATTTAATTATGAAGTTGAAGAAACAAGAGCTCCAGGAAATTATGAAATTGGAATTGCAAAAGCAAGAATTAAAGTAAATATTGATATTGAAGGAAATGTAAGTGCACAAATTACTGAAATTCATGCTGCAAATGGTATTGAATGGATTGCTTATAATGAGGCAGTACATGGACAAAGAGTTAAACTTGTTAGAACAGAAGGAACAAATGAATTTACACTTCAATGGACAAATAGTTCAAATTATGTATTCTACTTATATAAAGAAGGATTTAATAAAGAACTTATTGGAGTAGATTACGATAATAGTTTAATTTCAGCTGATGGTAGAACAAACACACTTCCTTTATTACCAAATGTTCAATTATCAGTAAAAGTTGATGATGAAGAAGAACAACTTATTACAACTGGAAGCCATAGTGAGTATTTCGTTAAAAATAATGTAAAAGCAAATTCTGAATATAAATATGTAATAAAAGAATTAAGTTCAGCAAATGAATATAATAATGAATTTGATGGAATAAAATTAATATTACATGTTCGTACAGATGAAAACGCAAAATTAATTAGAGTAAATCAAAATTCACCAAGATATTACAGTTATTATGAAATTATTGATGAAACAGGAACAAAAACAAATCAACAAATTGAAGATTTAAAATCTAAGATGATGTTTGTTGTAAGTCCTGAAAACAATGTTGTTACATTATTTATGGTAAATACAAAAGAACCAATTTCAAATACATATAAATTACAATTATGGAAATATGACGAGAAAAATCTAAATGGTTTAGCTGGTGCAGAATTTGAAATAAAACTAAACAAAGGAACAACAACTGAAACATTAGATTCAGATTCTACACAAGAAGGAATTCAAAACTTTACAGCAAATGAATTTGGTCTTATAGATATTAATAATATTGAATTTACACAAGGAACAACAGAAAGTCAAATTCATACATTTACAATTACAGAAATAAAAGCACCAGAAGGATATAAAAAAATTGAAGGAAGCATTACAGCAACTGTTGATTTAACAAACAAAATGACACAAAGGGATATTAATTCAGAAGATTTAGTTGTTACAGGACCTTCAGGAGTAACAATTAAGTCAAGTGTAGATCAAAACGGATATATCTTAATTGGTGTGCCAAATACAAGTAATATTTATATCTTAACATTAAGAAAATTTGATACTAATGGAAATCTAATTAAATCATCTGTTGTAAATGGATTAAAAGAAGGAACTAAGTTCTTATTTAGAGCTGATACAACAGGAAATGTAAATATATTAGAAGATACATATACTTTTGATGACGCTGAAATTTCATATACAGAAAATGTTTCTGGATATGATGTATCAACATTTGAATATACAATAAAAGAAACAGAATCTAAAATTGGATATACAAATATGTTAAAAGATTATGAATTAAAAGTATACGTTAAATTAGATTCTAATGGAAAAGTTATGGATGTAGATAGAAATGATCCTACATCAGATTCTGGAACATATTATAGATTAACAAGAGTTTCAAATGAAACAAATGTAAGCCCAGAAAAGGCAAAAGAATATGTTAAATTATATGTTGTTGATGATGAAAATGATTCAGATATTAGACATGTAATGATTGACATAGAAAACCCAAATGAATATAAAGTTCGTTTAAGAAAAACAAATACTTTAAATACTGCTATTGATAAAGCTGTTGTAGTTGCAAACTTAGATGAAACAACTGCAGTAATAGAAAAAGCAAGAATTGAAGGAACATCACAAAGTGAAACAGACTTTGTTACTATTAACGAAGGAGAAACACAAACATGGGTAATTGATGAGCTTAATGTTCAAAAACCATACTCTAACATTTTCGAAGGAGATAAAGCTTTATATGTTGAAGCTAAAATGGAAAATCAACAATTAACATACAATTACTATGTAAAAGATGGAGATAATGTAATTACAGATAGAAATAATGATATTTATAAATATATTGTAATTTCAAAATTAAATGAAAATGGAAACACAGTTTTAGATGTTCAAATTAAAAACCCAGTAGGTGTTAATTTTGAATTATATAAAACAGATATATTTAATAATCAAATTAATGAAGCTAAAATTAGAGTTAATGATGTAACAAATGAAAATGGTAATTCATATGATTCTACAATTCGTTTATCTGAAACAAATATAGACATATTTGAAGAAAAAACATTTATTATATCTGAAGAAGCAACAAATGCACCATATGTTAATTTATTAGGAAATAATAAATTAATTGTAAAAGGATGGATAAATGATAATAACAATGTCGAAATAACAGGTAAAGGTTATATAGATGAAAATGGTGTAGAACACAATGATGGATTTGGACCATTTAGCAGTTATGTAAGAGCTGTTGCGGTTAATGTAAATTCTATTACAGGAATGCCAACAATATCTGTAAGATTAATAAACCCAATTCAATATAAATTTAAGTTAAATAAAGTTGATGGAAATGGTAATAAATTAGCAAATGCAGATTTTGAAGTAAAAAGTCCAGACGGAACATTGATTAAAAATGAAGGTAGTGATAATGTTTTTGGAACAGTAATTGCTACACCAAATAATTATTATTCATACCTTGTAGTTAGAGAAAATGAAAGTGCAAATGGATATAATAATGACATAGCAAATAAAGAATTAGGATTTAGAGTAGCAATAAATAGAGATGGTACAATTCAAGTTGGAATGGATTATGTTAGAGATGTAATTACTAACAGATTAGGCCATATATCAGATTTAGCAGATGTATTCTCATATAGAGTAATACAAGCTTCTGAAACAGAAGATGGAATTCCAGTAGTTGAAATGACATTAAAAAATACTACTGATTACAGTTTAAATATTGTAAAGAAAACAACAGACGGAATGAATTATGATGGAGCAGAATTAGAACTATATAAAGTAGATGCAGAAACTAATGAGGAAACATTAATTGCAAATAACATTGTAAATGAAACTAAATTAGCAAGCATATTACTTGAAGATATTGAAGCTTTACCTAATAAAACATATAAATATGCAATTTATGAAAAATCTACAACCGCACCATATGTAAATATTCTAAATAATAAGAAAATATTATTATCTGTAAATTTAACAAAAGATGAAACAACAGGAGAACTATCATTTAATTATAATTACAATATTTGTGATAATAATGGAAATGTTATAGAAAATGATTCATCAGCTGAATTTATAAGATTTAATCCAGTAAAAGATGAAACAACAGGAAAATATACTTTAAATGTATATATTCAAAACCCTGTTGAATTCAAAATGAATTTTGTAAAAACAGATTTAAATGGAAATGCCTTAACAGGAAAAACAGTAATAAGCATTGATGATGGAAATGGTTTTGTAGATAATAATGGTACAGTAAGCAATACATATACTAACTTAAAAGTTGGTCAAACAGTTACATTTACCATTATGGAAAAATCTGTACAAGCTCCATTTGTCAACATACTTGGTAATAACCAAATAATTCTTGGCGTTGGAGTACAACAAAATGGAGAATTAAAAATTATGCATAAAGGCTTTATTGATAATTCTCAAACAACTCCAAGAGTATATAATTATATTCCTGAAAATGTAAATAGATACTTTAATGCAAATTTTGTAACAGGTGATGATGGAATTCAAACATTAGATATTAAACTACGTAACCCAATTAGTTATAAAATTAAACTTAACAAACAAAATATGAATGGAGTCAACTTAAATGGTGCAAACATTTCTGTTAAAGTTGATGATAAAGAATACAAAACAAATGGAAATAGTTATTTAGAGATTCCAATTAATGACCAAAAAATTGGAGATGTAACTGTTCTAAATGTTAAAGAAGAAAGTTCAGCTAATAATTATGAAAATGTATTTGAAGGAAAAACAATGGTTTTAGTTTACAGAGTATTTGAAGACTACACTGTTGGAGTTCTTTCAGCAAGAATGGTTGATAATTATAGATGGGAAGACCTTCCTAGCAAGTATTTCAACATGAATATTGACAATTTGGTTAATAATCCATCTGAAATAACTGTAAATATTGTAATGAAAAACCCAATAAAATATAACTTCGAAGTAGTTAAAACAGATTTATCTGGAAATGAAATTGAAGGTAATGAATTACAATTAAAAGTAACAAAGAATACAGAAGAACCAATTGGAAATAATGGAAAATCAACGATAGAAATATCTGAAGAAGACTTAGTTCCTAATACAGTAAATAAATATGTAATTGAAGAATTAAGTACAATTGCTCCACATGTAAATGCACTTAAAGACAAAAAATTAACTGTTGAAGTAAAAGTTGATGAAAACGGAAATTTAGTTGTTCAAAAATTTGAATTAACAGATAGTGAAGGAAATGTAGTTGCAAATGAATATGTAACATGTGATGATGACTTAAGAAGCGAAGATGGTACTAGATTAATAAGAATTAGTGTTAAAAACCCAATTAGTTATAAATTTAAATTAACTAAATTAACAACTCCAAAAACAATTAATGTTGGCGAAGTAAAAGCTTTACCATTAAATGGTGCTTCACTTCAAGTAAATGATGTAACAAACGAAAATGGCAGTCCAGAAATTAACATGGAAGTTAATGATGTTAAAATTGGTGATAGAAAGACTTTTGTTATAAAAGAACTTTCAAGCCCTGCACCACATTCTAACTTATTAAAAGACAAAGAAATCAGATTAGGAGTAATAATGGGATCTGATAAGAAATTACGTTTTACATCTCAAATGTTAGTTGATACTATAACAGGCCAAGAAACAATAATTACAGAAAATGTTAAAGAACAATACAAGTTAGATTACAAATTTGTAACAGGTGATGATGGAATTGAAACATTAGAAGTTGAAATCCAAAACCCTATAGAATATAAACTTAGAATTGTTAAGAAAGACGCTTCTGGAACAGATGAGTTAATTGGTGCTGAAATAGAAATGAGTAAAAATGGAACAGTTGTTGCAAGTAATAAATCTAATGGTTCATCAATAATTGAATATGAAGAAAAAGCTGTTGACATTGGAGATACAATAAATTACATAATTAAAGAAAATTCAACAGTAAGCCCTAACCAAAATATATTAAGAGGAAAAGCAATAGTTCCACATATTCATGTTCTTGAAAACGAAAAAATAACAGCAAATGTTGAATTTGTTAACACTAAAACAGGAGAATTTAGTAGAGAAAACGAATTTGTTAATAGTTATGTAACAACAGATGAAGATGGAATTCAAGTATTAGTAATAGAAATTACAAACCCAGTTGGTTTTGATATTGATTTAGTTAAAAATGCTGCTGGTATTGGATTCTTAAATAACACTAAATTTGAAGTATATAGAAAAGATGCTGAAAATGCAGTATTTGCTGGATATGTAACAGATATTAATACATGGAAATCAGCTGAAGTTCAAGAAAACAATATGATTGCAGGAAGATATACATATTACATTACTGAAACAAAAACAGCTCGTGAAAGATATATCAATGTTTTAGAAGATAAGTATATCAAAATTAATGTTGAAGTTTCTGGAAAAGGTGTTGTTAAAGTAATGGATAATAATTGGAATGAATCTCCAAATTATTATGAAGTATATGAAGGAATGGCATATGATGTAAAAGATACAGATGTTTTAGTTGATAGAAATGATTTAATATATCAAAATATTAATGTAAATACATTTGTAGATTCAGATACTAATAAATATGTTGTTCAATGTAATGTTACAAACCCAGTTAAATACAATGTTAGTGTTGAAAAACAAGATAGTGCTGGAAAAGGTTTAGCAGGAGCTCAATTTGAATTAGTAAGTGCTGTTATAGATGAACAAAATGCAACAAAAACAGATATTGATTTAACAGAAGGTGTAAATAATATTTCAGAAGATGGAAAAATTTCAGCAAGTACAAATGAATATGGTATTATAAGATACCAAGAAAACTATGTAAATGTTGGAACATATGAATATGCATTAAAAGAAATCAAAACATCAGATGAACAATATGTAAATCCATTAGAAGGATGCACTGTTTACTTTAAAGTATCAGTTGATAGTGATGGAAACATTAATCTTTCAAATTACGAAAATGGATTAAAGTACTATATTGAAAAAGATGGTGTTGAAGTAGATAAAGAGTTATATGATTATGTAGCTTTAGATACAAAGAATAATACAATTTATGCTCAACTAAAAATTAATGTTGAGAACCCAACTAGATATTTAGTTGAATTAGACAAAGAAATTTATGGTGAAGAAAACATAGATTTAAGTGGTGTTAAATTTAATGTTGAAAGTAGCTTGATTAAAGCTCAACAAGCTAAATATAGACAAACTGAAAAAGAAGTAGGTGTAACAGATGTAACTTCAGAAGGAATTGTTTCAGGAACAACAAATGAAGCAGGTCAAATTAAATTTGAAGAAACTATGGTTAGAGCCGGTACTTATGAATACTGGATTTCTGAAAAAGAAGTAGCAAACTCAGAAATAATAAATGCATTAGGAAAAACATATATCAAAGTACTAGTAAGGGTTTCATCAGATGGTAAAGTTGATACTGTAACAGAAGACAATCAAGTAATAGATGGTAAATTCTATTTATATGATTCTTCAAAAGAAAATAAAATAGATTTTAATACAACATCTATTGATGAATTAGTTAATGTTTCAATTACAAAAGAAGGAAATATTTACACATTACATATTTCAGTGGAAAACCCACAAAAATACAATTTAAATATCTATAAAACAGATAAAGATACAGATGAAAATATGAATGGTGTAGAGTTTAGGCTAAAAACTTATAAAGAAAATGAGTTAGGTAAACTTAACGAAGTTGAATTAAGAAAAGCTTATGACAATACACAAGTATTTGATACAAAATCTTTAATAACAGATACAGTAGAAGCTGTTGAAGGTGTAATTTCATTAAAAGATATATTAATCGAAAGTGCTGGAACATACTATTTTGAACTTATTGAAAAAACTCCAAAAATTCCATTTATCTATAAAGATAAAGCTGAAAACATTATGGCAAAAGTTGTAATTGATGTTCAGAATGTAAATGGACAAAATCAATATGTTGTAAAAGAAATGTCAATAGTAAAAGGTGATAAATATACAATTAGTGAAAATACAAAATTAAAAGATAGTGATGTAAATGTTAATGTAGCAAATGAAAGAGTAAAAGGTTCATATAATTTAGACATTTCTAAATTAGAGAAATTATTAGGTAATCCATTAAAAGATGCACAATTTACAATTGAAGCATATCAAGTAAATAGTGAAGGCAAAGAAGAACAAATTAGTTTATTTAGAAAAACAGATGATGTAAATTCTATGATAAAAATTGTTCCTGCTAAATTTACTATAACAAATGATAATGGTATATTCAGTATTAACAATATTAGAATTACAAGAGCAGAAACATATATTATTCAAATTAAAGAAATAAAAGCACCAAATAGTTATACAATACTAAGAGAGCCAATTAGGCTACGTATTACAACAGCTATTAAAGGTGAATATGATGATGCAGAATTTGTACTAGAATCAGTAGAGTTAATCAGTGGAAATAATGATGGATTAGTAAAAGTTTCAAATACTGAAAATAAAATAACTCTTGATGTTACAAATGATCAATTTGATTTAAGTTTAAGAAAATTCATTTCATCAATTAATGGTAAAGATATTACTAGATGGAGTGAACCACAAGTTGATACAAGTAAATTAGCAAGTGGTGAAGAAACAACAGCTGAATATTATAACGCAAAACAACCATTAAGAATTTATGCAGGTCAAGAAATTATTTACACATTACGTGTATATAATGAAGGACAAATTTCAGGATATGTAAATAAAATTGTGGATCATTTACCAGAACAATTAGAATTCTTACCAGAAGATGAGTTTAATACTACAAGAGGATGGAAATATGTTGAATCAGATAGTTCTTTAAGAACAATTGAAACAACAGCACTATCTAAAGAAACAAATGAAGAAGAAAACTTAATTGAGGCATTTGATTCAAAAACTGGAGTAATTGATTATGTCGAAATTCAAGTTAAATGTAAAGTAAAAGAAAATGTAAAAGCAAAAACATACATTACAAATATAGCAGAAATTACTGAATATGAGGGATTAAATAGACAAGATGTTGTTGATAGAGATTCAAAAGGTGGAAATACTGCAATTCCATCTGGAGAAGAACTAGAACAATATAAACAAAATGAAATCAATGATAAATATGTTAAAGGACAAGAAGATGATGATGACTTTGAAAAAGTTCTTGTGGAAGAATTTGACCTAGCCCTAAGAAAATTCATTACACAAGTAAATGACAAGGAAATTACATCAAGAATTCCAGTATTTAAAGTTGATGAAAATGGAAACTATGTATACGAACATGATAAAACACCATTAATAGTTGCTCATGATAACCTAGTTGAATACACAATTAGAGTATTTAACGAAGGTACAGTTTCAGGATATGCAAATCTTGTAAAAGATGATATTCCAGAAGGATTAGAATTCATTCCTGAAAACTTAATTAACCAAGAGTATAGATGGATAATGGTTGATAGTGAAGGTAACGAAACAAAAGATGCTTCAAAAGTAAAATATGTTGTTACTGATTACTTATCAAAAGAAAATGGTGAAGCAAAATTAGCTGAAACAGAATCAAAAGAAAATGCTACAAATCCAAACTTAATTAAATACTTTGACAAAGACTCTATGGAAAGCCCTGATTATAGAGACTTGAAGTTAGTATTTAGAGTTAATGTTCCAACAAGAAGAGATGATGTAATTATAAACGAAGCTCAAATCTCTGATGATAGGGACGACAATGGAGACGAAGTAAAAGATAAAGATTCTACAACAGATAAATGGATTGATGGTGAAGATGATCAAGACATTGAATTAGTAAAAGTAAAATACTTTGATTTAGCACTATATAAATGGGTAACTGATGCAATTGTAATTGAAAATGGAAAAGCAACAGAATATCCAAGCAAACATACTCAAAGTAATAAATCAAACATTGTTAATGTATCTATTCCAAAAAATAAATTAAATAATATAACAGTTAAATTCAGATATACTATTAAAGTTGAAAACCAAGGTAACTTGGCAGGTTATGCTAAAGAAATAAAAGACCATATTCCAGAAGGATTGAAGTTTGTTGCAGAAGATAACAAACAATATGGTTGGGTAGAACAAGCCGATGGTACAATAACTAATAGGTGTTTTGAAAATACATTATTAAAAGAAGGAGATACAGCTGAAGTTACTGTAATATTAACATGGATTAATGGAGCAAAAAACTTCGGTGAAAAGATTAACTATGCAGAAATTAGTGAAGATGAAAATGAGTATGGATCACCAGATGTTGATTCTACAACAAACAACTTTACTGATGTTCCTAAAGAGGATGATGAAGATAGTGATAAAGTATTATTACAAATAAGAACAGGTATTTCTGGACAAACAGTTATTTATGCAACAATTGCTGTGGCATTAATGATTGTATTTGCGGGAGTATTTGGAATTAAGAAATATGTTATAAATAGAGAAATCGAAAATGACGGAAATGGGGACGGTTCTAAAACTTCGATTTCGTAAGTCTACAATTGTAGAATAATGTCGAAAAAAGGATAGAGAGTAATTATATTATTCTTTATCCTTTTTCGACATTTTTTAATTAAAAAATGAACTTTCGAGAACCGTCCCATTTCCGCCCATTTACACATATCAAAAATTTGGTTTCTGTGGCTCTTGTAATTTTTTTAAAAAGATGATATAGTGTAGAAAATTAAATTTGGAGGTAAAGGATAATATGAGTAGAGGTAAGAGATATAATGGTGAGCAAAAGCTTAATTTAAAAAAAGTTTTTGCTGTTCTAATAGCTATTATAGTTGTTATATTGTTCATTGTAGGAATTAAACAAATTTTAAAAGCAGATAAAAATAAAGTTGTTGGAAAAAATATAGAATTAAATTATTTTACATTATTTACTAATGGAAATTGGGGTGTAATTAATTCAAGCGGAGATATTGTTGTAGAACCTGCAAATGGAGAAATGATAATAATTCCAAATAAAGCAAAACCTGTGTTTATTTGCACATACGAAGTAAATTATGTTGATGGAACATATAAAACAAAAGTTATTAATGACAAAAATCAACAGTTATTTACAAACTATGATAATATAGTTGCAGTACAAAATTATGATGAAAATCACAATTTATGGTATGAAGAAAATGTACTTAAAGTTCAAAAAAATGGTAAATATGGATTGATTAATTTAGACGGAAATGAAATTTTACCATGTGAATATGATAGCATAGATACATTAAAAGGAATTAAAAACAGTATTGTTATTAAAAAAGATAATAAAATTGGTATAGTAAATTCTGATGGAACAGTAGTTGTACCTGCTGATTATCAAGAAGTTACAGCTTTAACTGCAGATTATAAAAATGGATATATAGTAAAAAATGCAGAATCTAAATATGGAGTTATAAAATCTGATGGACAAATTGCTTTAGAATGCAAATTTGAAAAAATCGATAACATTGCAGATAATGGTAAATATATTGCCAAAATTGATGGAACATGGAAAGTAGTTGCAGAAGATGGAAATGAATATTTAGAAGGAAAAGTAGCAAATGTTACAGATATGAACAATGGAGAAGTTATAGTTAATAACGATGGTAAATTTGGAGTAATAAATATTGCAGAGGAAAACAAAATTCCAAATGAATATGAAGAATTAGTATATATGTTTGACAACAAATATGTTGCCAAAAAAGACGGAAAATATGGAATTATTAATACTAATAACGAAAAAATAGTTGATTTTAAATATTCAGAAATTATATATAATAAAACAACTGACTATGTAAAAGCTAAAAAAGAAGACGGAAAATATGATTATATGGCAAGAGATTTATCTGTTAAATTAACAGCAGGTGAAGAAAAAATATTAAATGGTTTCATAAGCATAGCTAATGGTACAGAAACTAAATATTACAATTATAAATTAGAAGAAAAATCAAATAAAGATGTATATACTACAAATACAATTTTCGTATATAAAGAAAATGGAAAATACGGATTTAAAGATAAAGATGGAAAAGTTGTTGTAGAAGCAAAATATGATGATGTAACAGAACAAAATGATTATGGATATGTTGCAGTAAAAAAAGACGGAAAATGGGGCTCTTTAGATCAATATGGTAAAGTTGTAACAGAGCCAACATGTGTAATAAAATCTGGAAATACAGTCAATTTCATAGGAAAATGGCATGTTTGCGCAGATAACAATGCTAATTATTATACAGATTTAAATGATTAATTAACTAATTAGAATAATTATATAAAATAAGAAAATCAGCAGTTGATGATTCGAAATTTATCGGATTTTCAACTACTGATTTTTTTTGATTTTTAGTGTGTGTTAATTATAAAAATTTGACCAAACTTTTTATTAATGTTATAATATAAGTATACAATTACCTTGAAAAAGGAATATTTTATTTATTGGAGGAAGTTCTTATGAAACGCGAAATCATCAAAAACAGAAACAACAACACAGGCAATGTTTTGACAATCTTAGCAGTTATAGCTATTCTTGTCGGACTAAGCGTTGTAGGAATCCGGTTAATGAAACCACCGGCTAAGTCAACAGAAAAACTTGGCACAGAGGAGGATAAAAGTTTAACCGAAAACCTTATCAGTAGAGAGAAAGCACTAAAAACCATCTGCAGGTCAATCGGTTCTGCTAAAATACTTGATGATTATCAATTATTTAACGGCAAAGATAACGAAATCGTAAAGGGTATGATTACTGAAGAAGACGATACTGTTTATAAAGTATGGCAAGTCGATCAAAAAGTAAACAAGGATATTTTAATTGGATTTTTATTTGACGAAGATTCTAAAGTTGTGTGGTCTGAGTCAAGTAGTAAAGACTTTTGGAATCCTAATGTACCAAAAATTGATTTTTGTTATAATAATAAAAAATATCAATCCGAAATGAATTTCAAAGATGGTGCATTTTCGTATAAAAAGAGAAATACTGCAATTGCAATTCTCGGACCTGAACAGGGCGAAAATGTAAGTAGCGTATGGGCCTACAACAAAAGGGACGATACCTTATCATTAGTATGGTATAATACTATATTTATGGAGGAAGGCGAAAAATATTAAGAGTCTAAAAAACACTGTATTAAATAATTTTAATACAGTGTTTTTAATTATTATATTAGCTTGAAATACTACGGCCATAAGGAAAAAAGAAGGAATGGATGTAATTAAAGCAAAAAATGATAAGAAAATGTAATATAAACTTTACATTTACGTATCCGTAGGATTATATAACATTTCATTAAAAAATGGGGGTTGATTTTTTTATCAACATATTTAAAATAGAATAGTATATTTTAGAAATGGAGGAAGTATAATGAAAACAAAAATTACAAAAATTAAAAAACTAAGTGTTGCCTTAGGCTTAGTTCTTTTAATACAAATTTTAAGTGTCCTATTTTTTAATATAGGAGAAGTTAAGGCATCAGAGAATTGGAACGGATATGTGCTTAGTGAAAGTTCGAGGGCACCTGAAGGTATGGAAAGAGTAAAGGAGATAACTAAAAAGAAATATTTTATTAAATATGAAGGTTGGGTTGTAAATGTTAACATACCAAAAAATATGTATTATGAAAACGTACAACTTTCAAATTATTTTTATGGTGGATGCGTATCTAAGATTGTGTATGATAATGCTGAAAAAACACACGGTAGTATGCTTATTACAGCATATCATAGTACAGAATATTTGGATATAGAACAGTATAATGCAAATAAAGATATACTTGAATTCAAAAGAGAGAATTTTTTTAATGTAAGATTAAATAGAAAAGAAGTTGTTAGCACTGATGTAAAGACATATTATTTATATAAATATAAAACTCAAGTAGACCACTCAGACATGTTAAATGATTCAAAAAGATATACATTTATAAAAAGATTATATTTAAGAGCATTACATAGAGGGGCAAGTGAAGCAGATCTTAATGCACATTTTAATAAAACAACATTACAAGAAGCAGTTGATATAATGTTATCTCCAGAAGCAAAACAAAAAAATGATTTAAGTACAAATGAAAAATTTGTAATTTATTGCTATGATGTATTGTTAGGAAGACAACCAGATGCTGGGGGAAAAGCCGCTTGGACAAATGCGTTAAATAATGGAACATCTAGAACATCTGTTATTAATTCATTTATTCAATCATCAGAGTTTAGAAATATGTATAATAAATAATAAAAAAATGCCAAAAAGGGACGGTTCTAAATGGCAATCTGAGATTGCCATTTAGAACCGTCCCTTTTGTCAGTTGATTTTAAAAACATCCAACGCATTTTTATAGGTAGCCTCAGCAATAACTTCAACATCAACACCTTTAAACTCTGCAATTTTTTCTGCAATATAACGAACATTTCTTGAATCATTTCGGCTGCCTCTAACAGGCTCAGGGGCTAAATATGGACTATCTGTTTCTATTAACATACGATCTAATGGTACCATTTTTACAATTTCTTCAGCATTTTTAGAATTTTTGAATGTAACTGGACCAGCAAACGATATATAAAATCCTAACTTTAAAGCTTCTTTAACAAGTTCTACATTTAGAGGACAACAATGAAAAACGCCAGGTTTAGTTGTAGGACATACATTCTTTAAAATATCCAAAGTATCCATTACAGCTTCTCTTGTGTGAATTACAATTGGTAAATTAAGTTTATTTGCAAGTTCAATTTGTTTAATAAAAACTTTTTTTTGTAAATCTTTGTTTAGTTTGTTCCAGTGGTAGTCTAAACCTATTTCACCAATTGCAACTACTTTGTCATTTTGCGCAATTTTTTCAATTTCAGATAATTGGTTATCCACAATTTTCAAACTATTTGTGAATAATTCTTCTATTTCTTCAGCTGTTTTACCGTTCTATATTTTCATCTTCAATTTCACCTGGAAAACTCCCTGGAATATCATTTGGAGATATTCCAGCGGTTGTATAAATAAAGTCATAATTTTCAGCAATTTCTAATGCTTTTTTTGAAGATTCAAGACTATAACCAGCACACATAAACTTTGTAACCCCTGAATTATAAATTTGTTTAATAATATCGTCTCTATCATTTTCAAATTTTTCGTCATTATAATGAGCATGATTATCAAATAATTCCATGTATTATTCCTCCATTTTAATTATAGTATTAGCAATTGCATAATCAGCTATATGTGAAATGCTAACATCAATTTCATAATTATTTTTTAATTTTTCCGCAATAGTACCATAAAAATTAACAAATGGTCTGCCATTTTTATCATTTAAAATTTCAATATCTTTCCATTCAATATCAAATTTATTATCCAGACATTGTGAAACACACTTGAAAATAGCTTCTTTTGCTGCAAACCTTCCAGCATATGATTGATATTTTACAATATTTTTAGATTCACAATATTCAATTTCATTATTTGTGTAAATTCGGTTTAAAAAAGAAGCTCCGAATTTTTCAATATTTTCCTTAATTCTAGGCACTTCTATAATATCAATTCCAGTTCTAACAGTCATTTTAGTCAATCCTTATACAGATATTTTGGCTTTTATAAAGGCTTTGCCAATAAACCTATAAACTACTTTAAAATGTATTATACAATAAATTTCTGAATTGTTCAAGAAAATTAAATGAGACAGAATTAAAATGTCATTTCAAAAATTGTTGAGTTTACAGTAAAAACATGATATAATAATGCAAAAAATAAAAAGGGATGTATAATTTATGGAAGCTGTATTAATAGATATAATGAAAGAAATAATTGATTTAGTTGAAGAAGGAAAAATGGACATTTATGGATATAAAAATGATAAATTCTATATAATTGATAGAGATAATAATATAGATTTTCAAGCCAAATTAAGCCCAAATAATTACTATATAAAAGATAATATAAGTGAAATATCAATCATAAAAGTAAAAAAATATATTAATAAAAACACAACTGTACAACAAATTTTGATTGAAGACGAAGATGAAAAATGCTTTTATTCTTTTATCGAAAGAGATAATTATACAAAACTTGTTCGTGCTATAAGAACAGATGGAAAAAGCCAATTTGTTTGCAATAATTTAGATGTTTTAAATCATAGTTGGAAAGAAGTTGAAGGTTATGCTGATGAAGTTTTTGTAGATAGAGAAGATATGGATGATATTCCAACTACAAAACTTGAAATTAGTGAAATTGCAGAAGGATTGTCCAAATTGGAAGATGATATAATAAAAGATGCGTTTGGTTATGGAGAAGATTATGATAACGAATATTATGAAGATTATGAAGAAGACTATGAAGAAGATTTAATTCCTGATACTGAAGAAGATTATAATAAAAAATTTGATTATGAATTGAAACAAATAGAAGAAAATGAAAAATACGGATTATCAAATATATTTGAGAATAACAGAATACAAGATTATGAAAAGTATTACTTAAAAACAAAAAAAGAAATTACTGATGATTATGAAGAAGCAACAAAAGAATATACTGAAGCTTTAGAGGGATATTACAAGGGATATCAGCTTATAATTAATGGAACTGTAATTGATGGAAAAGCAAAAGAAAGAATAATTGCAGATTGTGAAGCAGCAGTTGAAGATAAGGCATTTGAATTCAATAAATATGATACAATAATAAGCGAATTTAAGGCAGTTATTGATGCTGTACAAAGAAGAGATTTTCCAGATGATAATGATGATTTAGAAAAATAAAAAAATTTAAAAAATATATTCCCATAAAAAAAATTTAATGATATAATACAAATCAAAGAAAGAAAAATTAAGGGAAGTACGCATTTCCGGTTTTTCACTTTTTTAGCGAAGGATGTGTAAAAATTGTAACATTTCCGTAATATTTTTATAAAGACAAGCATATAATATAGTATGGTAAATTTGACAAAATATTACAATCATGTTATAATGATAAATGTCTTAGTTAAAGGAGGGACAAATATCTTATGAAAAAAGATGATAAGGCTTCGATATCCTTGAAAAAGGTTATATCCGTAAGTATCGCTTTATTACTATTTATGGGAATAAGCGTTATGGCCGTAAATTCAAAAGTAAACAATGTTAAAATTATTCTTTCAAATGGATATGAAATGGATGTTTTAACTACAAAAGAGAAAGTTTCAGATATATTAAATGATAATCATATTATCCTACTACCAGAAGAAAATGTAATACCAGGGTTAGATAGTAATATATCAGATAACAAGACAATAAGAATTACAACAGACGAAGTTCAAACAGTAAAAGTAACTGAAGCTGTCGTAACTTCAAATGATGTTACAATTGAAAACTTATTAAAAGAAAACTATGATAACATAGCTCAAAAATTAGTTGTTGAAGAATCTACAATTCCATATGAAACAGAAACAAAAGATGTTTCAACTGGAAATGGTAATAAAAAAGAAGTCGTTACACAAAATGGTGTAGACGGAGTTAAAAAAACTACTTATAAAGTAAAATATCAAAATGACGTAGAAGTATCAAAAACAGAGATATCTACTGAAATTATTAAAGAACCAGTTAAGAAAATGGTTGAAATAAGAGATAATGAAGTAGTATCAAGATCAACAGTAAATAGAGCAGCAAGTGCTAGCCAAGCAGCTTCTGCACAAGCAGCAGCACAAACTGCAAGTAATAATGGAAATACATTAGCAGCAAGAGTTGCAGGAAAAACACCTTCAGTTGTTAATTTAAATGCATCTGCATATACTGCATCAACATGTGGTAAAGCACCAGGTTCAAAAGGTTACGGTATTACAGCCTCTGGAGCACGTGCAACAGGATGGTGTACAGTAGCAGCCGGAAAAGGTTACCCTTTAGGAACTATAATTTATATTCCATATTTTGCTAATAAGCCAAATGGTGGATGGTTCGTAGTTCAAGATAGAGGTGGAGCTATATCAAATAACAAATTAGACGTTTATATGAACACATATAATGAATGTATAAAATTTGGTAGAAGAAATCTTCAATGTTATGTATATTTACCTTAATTTGTTATGTGAAATATAAAAAAATTAAGACAATGAAGTCTGGAAATAGTTCTAGACTTCTTTTTTAATTATTGGGAAATGGGGACGGTTCCGGAAAACAGAACCGTCCCCATTTCCTTATTTTCAACAACAAAACTAGCTTTTTTTTCAAATATGTGTTACAATAGAATAGATAGGTAAAAATTACCATAAAGGAGAGTGAATATATGAAGGAGAAAAAAGTATGGACTAAATGGTTTTACTGGTTCACATTTGCAACTGCGATAATTCTTATATATAAAACATTAGACAATTTCAATGATATAGGAAATTGGTTTAAAAATTTTCTACATATAGTAATGCCATTTATAATAGGAATAATAATAGCATACATTTTATATACACCTGCAAGAAATGTAGAAAGATTATTGCAAAAAGCAAAAAAATTAAAATTTTTGCAAAATAAAGCTAGAAGCATTTCTGTTATAATTGTATATATAATAGCATTATTAATTTTAGTTTTAATAATTAATTACTTAATACCAATAGTATCAGCAAGTATAATTGATTTTGTAAATCATTTTCAAGATTATTATAATATTATAAATGATAAAATAAATAGCTTACCTGATGATTCTATTTTAAGAAGTGAAGCAGTAACAAATGCAGTAAGTCAACTTGGTTCAGTTAATATATCTGAATATGTTAATGTACAAAAATTAACAGAATATGCACAAGGAGCATTAAGTGTTGCTGCTGGAATATTCAATTTCTTTGTTTCAATAATAGTATCTGCATATTTATTATTAGAAAGAGGAGAAATTTTAAAATTTTTAAGAAAACTATCAAATGCTATATTTGAAGAAAATGTATGCAAAAATGTTGCAAAATATTTTCATAATACAAATGAAATATTCCTTAAATTCTTAGCAAGCCAATTGTTAGATGCTATTGTTGTTGGAATTCTAGCCTCAATTGCTATGAAGATATTAGGAGTAAAATATGCTATATTGTTAGGAATTATGATAGGAATATTTAATATGATTCCGTATTTTGGTGCAATAATAGCAGTAATTATTGCCGCTATAATTACATTTATCACAGGTGGATTTTCACAAGCAGCTTGGATGATTGTAATTGTTACAATTCTACAACAAATTGACGCTAATATAATCAATCCAAAAATAGTTGGCGAATCATTAAAAATAAGTCCGCTATTAGTAATATTTGCAGTTACAATTGGAGGCGCATATTTTGGAGTGTTAGGAATGTTCTTAGCAGTACCAGTAGTTGCTGTAATAAAAGTGTTAATAGGAGATTTTATAGAATTTAGAAATGCACGAAAAGATGTAAAATTAGAAGAGTAAAAATAATGAATAGTATTATAAAACCTAAAAACTAGATATATATTTAGTTTTTAGGTTTTATTTGATTAATGCTATTTCAAAAAGTTTAAAGTCATAAAAAAGTGCTGTGACTAAAATAAACAATTTCTGACATTTTTTAAATAAAAAAACGGAAATAAGAACAGTCCCCATTTCCGTTTTTTTTTGAAAAAATCTTGCATAAAAAAAGCAACTATATTATAATAAATTTGTATAAAAACAAATGAAAAGGAGAAGGATGTTATGATGACTAGAAAAAAGAGAATTATTATAATTTCGTCAATAGTAGTAGTTGCCTTCGTCATAATGGGAATAGTATATGCTTTTTTTGGTGATAGTGTTCAAAAAATCAACAAAATTAAGGTAGGTAGTGTTCGTATAGAAAATTTAAATTTATCTTTAAAAAAATCTAATGGCGAAACAGCAACAATTATTGAACCTGCAGATATTGATACATTATCATGGACTACAAGTAATATAGGAACTTCTGGAGTACTAACAAGACATACATTAGAAATATATTGGAAAGAAGCAACTGATGCAAGTGCAAATAATTTACTTGCTATGTATCCTGCAAATATGAGCAAAGAAGCAATTTTAGAAGATTTTGCTAAAAGTGAACCAGAATATCAAATTGAGACAGAAAATGTAAGCAAAACTGAATCTGGTGTTACAAAATACGGAATAAAATATCAATTTGTTGGTGATACATTAAACGGAACAGATGGAAAAGAAGTAAGTAAAGAAGTTAACTACAACACATCAAATGAAGCAATATTAGATGCAAATAGAGCAACTGATGATACAAGTAAAACAGTTGATGAAATAGCTTACAGATTAATTTTAAGTCCACAAACAAGTTATTTATTCCAAGGAAAACAATTATCTATTAAAGTTACAACAGAAGCTATGCAATATACAGAAGATGGTAGTGAAAATTGGACAGTAGTAGATGTTCAAGAAATTCCTTAAAAATAAATAATAAAGTTATAATGTAATTATTACATAAGAAAATCGTTTTAAAGTTAAATGTTTAAAATGTAAAAAACAAAGGAAAGGAGAAAAAAAGATGAGTGAAATTAACGTAAATGGTGAAAATAGTTCAAAAACAAAAATAAAAAATATATTTTCAAATAAAAAAATGATAATCGTTATGGTACTATTAGCACTTTTAGTTATTCTTATTCCAATAGGATATGCATTATTTTCACATACCAAAAATGATGAAACTTCAACCAAAATTGGTACAATAAAAGTTGATTTAGTTGAAGACTGGCCTAAACCAGGTGATACAGTTACAACAGGTGATGGTGAAGAAACATATGACGAATTTGGTATCACAAGAAAAACTAAAAAGATCTATGGTAAATCAGTTGGAGATATGAATGCATATGTACGTGTTAGATTAATTCCAATAATAGAATTTAATACAGCAGCTGATGGAAGTGGAGAATGGAGAGTTGCACCTGTTGCACAAGAAAATATAGTAGTTTCAGTAAGCGGAAATGATTGGGTAAAATCTGGAGAGTACTGGTACTATAAAAATATTCTTGAAGGAGGAGAAAACACTTCAGACATGGACATTAGTTGGCAAGTTTCAGAACTTCCAAGTGAATTAGCTGAAAATCCTGTAAGAACAAATGTAAGAGTAATATTAGAATATGCACAAACAACAAATGATATGTGGAAAGACTTATTCCAAATTGAAAGCCTACCACAAGGAGTTGAATTAGTTCAAGAATAATATTTTCTGGAAATGAGAACGTCGGAAATGGGGACGGTTCTTATTTCCATTTTTTTTATGCTAAAAATATTGGAGAATGTTGAATTATGTAATGATTGGGTGTTCTATTCATCTTGAAAATCTCTAAAATAATTTCTAAAATTTGGCAAAATTAAAAAAATATGGTATAATATATGTATAGGTGTTAAATACACCATTCCGAACATTCAAAATTAAATAAAGGAGGAATCACTATGATGACACGGTTTCGGAAAAGAGTAATGGCAATGGCTATGAGTTTTCTTATGATTATCTCATGTGCTATGACAGGAGTTTGTGGAGCTATTGAGGCAGTAGCTGCTGCAACATCAAATGAAGCTGCGGAGCCTGTATGGGGTGATGCAAACGACAATGGTACACCTGCTGAAACAGCAGACGTTGTTCTGATCATGCAGTCTATAAGCAATCCTGATAAATATGGATTAGGTCAGAAGGACGGATTAACAACACGTGGCGCAAAGAATGCTGACGTTTACTGTAATGGCGACGGTATAACAGCAATGGATGCTCTTTCTATTCAGAAGTATCAGCTTGGAATAATTTCAGAGCTGCCTGAGTCTTACAAGGAGCAGAAGCCGATTACCACGACATCTACGACAAGCACAAGCACAACTACCACGACAACAACCACAACGACAACAAGCACAACGAC
>JAFVGB010000029.1 GCA_017475185.1 Clostridia bacterium | reverse complement strand
TGGAGCAGGTAGAGGGAATCGAACCCTCGTCATCAGCTTGGAAGGCTGAGGTAATAGCCATTATACGACACCTGCATATTTGCTTCAATATTTCGAAGACATTTATTATTATAAATATTAATTTAAAATTTGTCAACTGTTTTTTAAAAATTTTTTAAGAATTTTTTTATGATATTGACAATTTTAAAAAAAAGCGTATAATAGAACTATAATCAAAATACAAAAATGAGACAAAGTAAAATAAAAGCTATCTTTAGAGAGGATTAGCCACCGGCTGAAAGCTAATCTAGAAAAGCATATTTGAAAAACTACCTCATTGTTGCTAGGCCATAAACCTAGACGTATTACTTGCGTTAAAAGTATTTAATTAAGAGAAAAATAGGATGGAACCGTGTTATAAAAATATAGCACTCCTATAAATGCAAAAGTAACTCTGCATTTATAGGAGTGCTTTTGCTTTAAAATGAGGACGGACTCAATTTTTGAAACAAAAAAAGACCGTCCCGGAATGTTTCAAGAGGAGGGGTTTTTATGATTAAACTAGAATTAAAAGACGGCTCAATTAAAGAAATAGAGCCAGGAAAATCAATTATCGAAATTGCACAAAGCATAAGCGAAGGATTAGCAAGAGTAGCAACAGCAGGAAAAGTAAATGGAGAAGTAAAAGATTTAAGAACAGTTATAAATGAAGACTGCAAATTAGAAATCTTAACATTTGAAAGTGATTTAGATGGTAAAAAAGCATATTGGCATACAACATCACACATAATGGCACAAGCAATTAAGAGACTATTTCCTCAAGCTAAGTTAGCTATAGGACCTGCAATTGATGAAGGTTTCTACTATGATTTTGATGTAGAAAATGCATTTACAGATGAAGATAAAGCTAAAATAGAAGAAGAAATGAAAAAGGTAATTAAAGAGGACTTACCAATTGAAAGATTCTCTTTACCAAAAGCTGAAGCTTTAGAATTAATGAAAGATGAACCATATAAAGTTGAATTAATTAATGATTTAGCAGAAGGTGAAGAAATCAGTTTCTACAAACAAGGGGAATTCACAGATTTATGTGCAGGACCTCATTTAATGAGTACAGGAAAAGTAAAAGCAGTTAAAATATTAAGTTCATCAGGTGCATACTGGAGAGGTAGCGAAAAAAATAAAATGCTTCAAAGAATTTATGCAATATCATTCCCAAAAGCAAGCCAATTGGAAGAACATTTACAATTCTTAGAAGAAGTAAAACAACGTGACCACAGAAAAATAGGAAAAGACTTGAAAATCTTTATGACACACCCATTAGTAGGTTCAGGACTTCCAATGTATTTACCAGCAGGTGCTACAATTAGAAGAACTCTTGAAAGATATATTCAAGATAAAGAATTAGCATTAGGATATGACCATGTATATACTCCATCACTTGCAAATGTTGATTTATACAAAACAAGTGGACACTGGGATCACTATAAAGATGATATGTTCCCAGTAATGAAAATGGATGAAGAGGAATTAGTTTTAAGACCAATGAACTGTCCTCACCACATGTTAATTTATAAGAGCGAACTTCGTTCATACAGAGATTTACCAATCAAAATTGGTGAATTAGCACATGACTTCAGATATGAAAATAGTGGTGCTGTTTGTGGACTAGAAAGAGTTCGTCAAATGTGTCAAAACGATGCCCACTTATTTGTAAGACCTGACCAAATCAAAGAAGAAGTTGGAAAAGTTCTTAACTTAATAAAAGAAGTATATGTAAAAGATTTTGGATTCCCAGAATCAGCATTTAAATATAGATTATCATTACGTGATAAAGATAATATTGAAAAATACATTGATAATGATGAAATGTGGGAGACAGCTGAAAGCCAATTAAGAGCTATATTACAAGAATTAAATATTGACTTCTATGAAGCAAAAGGTGAAGCAGCATTTTATGGACCAAAGATTGACATCCAAATTAAAACAGCATTAAATCATGATGTTACAATTCCAACATGTCAATTAGACTTTGCATTACCTGAAAGATTTGATTTAACATACATTGGTGAGGATGGAAAAGAACATAGACCAGTTGTAATTCATAGAGCTATTCTTGGATCATCTGATAGATTTATGTCTTTCTTAATAGAAGAAACAAAAGGAAACTTCCCAACATGGCTTGCACCAGTTCAAGTAAAAGTAATGCCAATTACGGATAACCAATTAGACTATGCGAAGGAAGTTACAAACAAATTAAGAGCAAACAGAATTCGTGTTGAATTAGATGATAGAAATGAAAAAATTGGATACAAAATTCGTGAAGCTCAACTTCAAAAAGTTCCTTACATGCTAGTTGTAGGAGAGAAAGAAGTTCAAGCTGGAACAGTAGGCGTTCGTTCAAGAAAAGACGGAGATGTTGGAGCAATTGCTGTTGATGAATTTATAAAAAATATTAAAGAAGAAATTGAAAATTTTGTAAGATAAAAAATAACAAGTGTGAAATATAATCACACTTGTTATTTTTTATCAGCATGAAAGCATAATTGCATCACAGGTTGACATTTTCTTATAGTTCACAGACGCGTGAACCACAGAACCGTCTTCCAAAATTAAAATGTATGAAGCAATATTGTTCTTATCATGTCTGATGTAATCAAAGGAATCTATCTTCTGACCGTACTTACGACGAACTTCCTTTGAAAGAGCCTTTTTGATTTTTTTCTTAATCCAAGGGAATAATATTCTCATGGTTATGCGCCTCCTTAAGCATTAAAAAGTTTGTTTATACATGATAGCAAAATAATAATTTTGCTAGAGGGAGCAAGTTTGTTAACTTTATACTTATAGTATCATAAAAAAAATAAAATTACAACTCAATTTCACAAAATTGAAATATATTTCATATTATTGTTTACACAAATCTTAAATTGTGATATATATTAATTATATTATAAAATTTGAAAGACCGTCCCTAAAATGTTTCAAAAATGAAACAAAAAAAGACCGTCCAAAAATGTTTCAAGTATTAAAATAAGGAGGTAAAATATGGAGTTGACATTAGGTTTATTAATACCATTTGTAGGAACAACGTTGGGTGCAGCAATGGTGTTTTTTATGAAAAATAAAATGAATAAAAAAATTGAAAAATTATTATTAGGTTTTGCATCCGGAGTAATGATTGCTGCATCAATTTGGTCATTAATATTGCCGGCAATTGAGATGTCAGAAGAACAAGGAAAAATTGCTTGGGTTCCAGCTACAATAGGTTTTTTATTTGGTATTGTTTTTTTATTGGTTTTAGATAGTTTAATTCCACATTTACATTTACATAATGAAAAACCGGAGGGGGTAAAATCCAAATTGCAGAAAACAACTATGCTTGTTTTAGCAGTAACTCTTCATAATATTCCAGAACGGAATGGCAGTAGGGGTAACTTTTGCAGGTGCGTTAGTTGGAAATGCTGGAATAACAATGGCAGGGGCTTTTGCTCTAGCAATTGGTATAGCGATACAAAATTTTCCAGAAGGTGCTATAATTTCTATGCCTCTTAAGGCGGAAGGATCATCTAAAACAAAAGCATTTGTTTTAGGAACTTTATCAGGAATTGTTGAGCCGATTGGTGCAATTATAACCATTCTTCTAACAAAAGCTGTTGTACCAATATTACCATATGTTTTAGCTTTTGCAGCAGGTGCTATGATTTATGTTGTTGTTGAAGAATTAATACCAGAATCGCAAGATGGAGAACATTCAAATATTGGAACTATTGGAGTTGCAATTGGTTTTGTAATAATGATGATATTTGATGTTGCTTTAGGTTAGTAATCACGTTCTTTAAGTATAAAGAAAAAGACACATTCTTAAAAAGAATGTGTCTTAATTCTTCACAGTGTTGCAGCCTGAAGGGGATAAGCAATCCTCTTAGGTTTTGATACTTCCTCGAAATGCCAGTTCTTGAGCTCTTTGCCATATTTCCAATGGTCAACAAGAGCAGTAAGAGCACATATGAACTGTGGGTGTCCGATGTTGTTTTCATTATCTGCCTCTGATGCAGCTCTTAGAGCTATTTCGGGTATCTTTTTTCCCTCGGCAATGTAGTGCTGCATCGCAGCTGCCCAACGGTGTGCAAAATCAAACACAACGTTTGCTTCACGGAAGTTGGCGTTTGCCACGCGTTTTTCTGTCCAACTGTTTTTTGAGGCATCATCTAAAAAGATGATTGGTGCATTGAAGTCGATGTTTTTCATAGGTATAGTCCTCCTTAGTGGAATAAAAAATTATACATGGCACACTGTTAATAAGTGAGCTATAAAAAGTATTATACCATAACTTTTATAAAAAAACAAGTAAATTTGCATAAATAAATGTAGTGTTATATAATGAAAAAAAATAAAAGAGGAGAATAAAGAATGGAAAGACTTAAAAAATTAAAAGAATATTTAAAAAATATTGAGAATTTAAATTATACTACATCAGTGTTAAGATGGGAAATGGATACAATTGCACCAAAAAGCTCATATAATTATTTAATTGATGTTAGTACAAAATATGAACTAGAATCTTTTAAATTATCAACAAGTTCTGATTTTATAAAACTTGTTGAAGATGTTATAAATAGTGAAGAATATGAACAATTAAATGAAATGCAGAAAAGATATATTCAAAAACTAAAATCAGATTATTATCAATTTTCTAGAATCCCAGAGGATTTTTATAAAGAATATTGTGAATTGGTTAACAATTCACTTAATGCATGGGTGGAAGCAAAAAATAAAAGTAATTATTCAATTTTTAAACCATACTTAATAAAAGTAATAGAAAGTACAAAGAAATATTATTCATATATGTATCCAGATGCAAACAATTTATATGATTGTATGTTAAATGATTACGAAGAAGGTATAACAACTTGTATAATAGATAAGTTATTTAATGAATTAAAAGAAAAAATTGTTCCAATTATTAAAAATTTACAATCAAAAGAATTAACAACTATTAATACTAAATTAAATGATTCACAATTAATTGAAATTTCTAAATTTATGCTTGATTACATAGGATTTGATAATTCAAGAGGAGCTCTAGGAATTTATACTCATGGATATACAATGAAATTGAATAATAATGATGTAAGAATTTCTTTTTCAAATAAGAATGTTATAACAGATATTTTATCAACTGTAATTCATGAAGGAGGTCATGGAATATTTGAACAAAATATAGATGAGTCTCTGGCTAATATTCCTGCATATGATATTAATAAATGTGCATTACATGAAAGTCAATCAAGATTTTTTGAAAATATATTGGGTAGAAATGTAAATTTCTGGGTTCCAATATATAAAGAAGTTAAAGAAAAATTAAAAATTGAAATGACAATAGATGAATTCATTGAACAATTTAATAATGCAAAACCATCTTTTATAAGGACAGAAGCGGATGAATTGACATATTGTATGCATATTATAATTAGATATGAAATAGAGAAAGATATCTTTAATGATAAAATTGATTTAGAAGAATTACCAAACATTTGGAATAAAAAATATAAAGAATATTTAGGTTTAGATGTAACATCAGACAAGGATGGAATTTTACAAGATATGCATTGGTCAGAAGGAGCATTTGGATATTTTCCATCATATTTAGTTGGTTCAATATTTGATGGTATGTTGTTAGAAACTGTAAATAAAAATTTGGGAAATGTAAATGACTTGTTAAAAAATGGAAACATTAAAGAAATTACCAAATTTTTGAATAATAATATTCATAGATATGGTGGTGCATATAATATAAATGAAATTGCAAATAAAGTATGTGGAAAAGATTTAGAAATAGAACCTCTAGTAAAATATTTTAGTGAAAAATATGAATAAAGTTTAATAGTAAAAAAGAAAAACACGACTTGAAAGTTATCAGGTCGTGTTTTTACTTCAAAATAATGATTTAATGATGTCATAGCCACCATTATCCACCCATTTTTGAAAAGTATCTCCATATTTCCATATTTCAGAAACATAAGAAATAGCCGTGTCTAAATGCTCAACTGTTATATTATCAATATTTGCCTCAATTGCTGCATCAAGAACAGAATCTTCTAAGGTTTTTCCTTGACGTTTCATTTGATACTGCATTGATTTTGCCCATCTCCGAGCAAAATCCATACATTTTGATATGAAGTCATCATTGAAGTAGTTATCTTTTATCATTTTTAACCACTTTTCCTGTGCTTCATAACTACTGAATTGTAGTAATGTATGTGCGTCAATTGTTTTCATATCTCGCATTGAAACTCCTCCTTTTGTAATGGGGTATGATTGAATTTTGACGTAATTGCAATTATAACATTAAAAATAAATTATTGCAAGTATTTAAAATAAAATATTATAATATTGTTTTAACTGAAAAAATGATATATAATATCAATATCTAAATAGTTTAAAGAAGGGAAAATTCTAAAAGAAAATATATGGGAAATATAGTATTATTAGATGATTTAACAATTAATAAAATAGCTGCTGGAGAAGTAATTGAGAGACCTGCAAATGTTGTTAAAGAGTTAGTAGAAAATTCAATAGATGCAGGCGCAAACAACATTGTTATTGAAATAAAAAATGGAGGAAAAACTTTTATTCGTATTACAGATAATGGAAAAGGAATTGAACCAGATGACATGTTAATTGCTCTTGAAAGACATGCTACAAGCAAAATTAGAAAGATTGAAGACCTTGAAAATACATATACTATGGGATTTAGAGGTGAAGCATTAGCAAGTATTGTTTCAATTTCGAAGTTAACAATAGTATCAAAAACACAAGAAATGCAAACACGGAATAAAGCTTGTAGCTGAAGCAGGAGATATATTAAGTCAAGAAGAAGTTGGAGCAAAGGTTGGTACAACAATGACTGTTGAAAACTTATTCTTCAATGTTCCAGTTAGATATAAATTCTTAAAGAATGATGCAACAGAATTCAGGTATATAAAAGAATTAGTACAAAAAATTGCATTATCTAATTTAGATGTTTCAATAAAATTGATTAATGATGGAAAAAATATTTTTCAATCAACAGGTAATGGAAAAATAGAAGATATTGTTTATACATTATTTGGAAAAGAAGTAAAAGATAATTTAATAAATGTTGACCATAAAGAGGGAGAGATAAGAATAACTGGTGTAGTTGGAAATACTTTAATGGCAAAAGATTCAAGAAAAAATCAAATTTTATTTTTAAATAAGAGAAACATAAAGAATCAGATGCTTACAAGCAGTGCAGATCAAGCATTTAAAGGTGGAACAGGTATAGGAAAATATGGCTTTTTTATATTGAATATAGAAATGCCAGCTACTTATTATGATGTAAATGTTCATCCAACTAAAATGGAAGTTAGGTTTAAAGATGAACAAGCTTTATACAAGATAATGTATCATGCAATTAAAGGAACATTGTTAAATAAGGAATTTTTAGGAAATAATGAGCAAGAAGACAATAAAGAAAGTTATATTGAAAATGAATTTGAATTTTTAACTAATCATTACAATACAAAAGATGAAAATTTATCTGTAGACAGTGACCATACATACATAAATACCTCAAAACTAGGAATACCATCCAAAAATATGTCAAATTCAAAATTTATAAATATGGGAAATGACGGTAACTTAGACTTGATAAATAGAGATAAAATAAGAAATGTAAATTATAAATACTGTGGAATTGTATTCAGAACATTTATAATGATAGAAATAGAAGATGAGTTATATTTAGTTGATCAACATGCTGCACATGAAAGAGTATTATATGAACAGATAAAAGAAAACTATAAAAATAATATTCAAAATAATAGCCAGTTGATGTTGATGCCTGAAGTAGTAAATTTGACACACAAAGAGATGGAGTTCATAAAAAATAATCTAGAATTATTCCAAAATTATGGATTTGACATTGAAATTTTTGGAGAAAACGCAATAAAAATTAATGGAATACCAGATATCGAATATAAAATAAAGATAGATACAAAAAATATTTTTATGGATATTTTAGATGAAATGTTAACAAAAGAAAGAACTACAATAAAAGATATAGAAGAAAGATTTATTGCAACAGTTGCATGTAAAGCAGCTGTTAAAGCAAACATGGACTTAGCAGAAGGTGAAGTACATAAATTACTAGATAGATTACTTAAACTAAAAAATCCATATACATGCCCACATGGAAGACCAACAACAATTAAACTTGGAAAGATGGAAAATGGAGAATTAAAATGTTTCAAATTTTAAAGGGAGATGAAAAAATGAATCAGTTTTCTAGAACAGAACTAATAATAGGAAAAGAATCAATAGAAAAATTAAATAAAGCAAAAGTAGCAATTTTTGGTATAGGTGGAGTAGGCTCATATGTAGTTGAAGGATTAGTAAGAGCTGGTGTTCAAAACTTTATTTTAGTTGATGATGATAAAGTTTGTTTAACAAATTTAAACAGACAAATAATTGCAACAAGAAGTACAATAGGAAAACAAAAGGTGGAAGTTGCAAAAGAAAGAATATTAGACATCAATCCAAAGGCAAATGTTGAAATTTATCAAGAATTTTTCATGCCAGATAGTCCAGAAATTTTAGATGAATCAGTTGATTACATAGTTGACAGTGTAGACACAGTTACAGCTAAAATTGAACTTGTAATGAGAGCAAATAAACTAAACATTCCAATAATTTCAAGCATGGGAACTGGAAACAAACTTGACCCAACAAGATTTGAAGTTACTGATATATATAAAACTAGCGTATGTCCACTTGCTAAAGTAATGAGAAAAGAACTAAAACAAAGAGGAATAAAGAAACTAAAAGTTGTTTATTCTAAAGAAGATCCTATTAAGCCAGAAGAAACAGAAAACATAAGTTGCAAAAGCAATTGCGTATGTCCTCCTGGGACAAAAAGAAAATGTACAGCTAAAAATCAAGTTCCTGGAAGTATTTCATTTGTACCATCAGTTGCAGGGCTTATTATTGCAGGAGAGGTTGTTAAGGATTTAATTAAATAGAGACACAAAGGAGGCAAAATAATGAAAAAAGTTATATTATCCATAGATGGAATGACTTGTTCAGCATGTTCCACGGGTCTAGAAAAATACCTAAACAAACAAGATGGAATTAGTCAAGCAACAGTGAATCTTGTTATGAACACAGCTAGTATAGAATATGATGATAAAAAGTTAAAACTAAAAGATTTAGATAAATTTGTTGAAAAAGCAGGTTTCAAAAGCCTTGGTATTGATACATTTGAAAAACAGCAAAATAAAAAATCTAATAAAAAGTATAAATTAATTTTAATGACAATATTATCAATTATAATTCTTTATATCTCTATGGCGCATATGGTAGGTTTGCCATCTATTCCATATTTAAATATGATGGACAATCCGCTAAACTATGCTACAAGCCTGCTAATTCTTTCATTAATTGTAATACTTTTAGGATTCCATATAATTAAAAATGGTATAAAAAATTTATTACATAGAACGCCAAATATGGATACATTAGTTACAACTGGTGTTATTGCAAGTTTTTTATACAGTATATATGGAACTATAATGATAATAAAAGGTTATAATCATTTTGTAGAAAATCTTTATTACGAATCATCAGCAATAGTAATATTTTTCATAGAAATAGGTAAATTTATAGAAAACAAGAACAAAGATAAAACAAAAGAAGCTTTGCAAAAATTAGTAACAATAACGCCTAAAAACGCAGCAATTATCAAAGATAATGAAGAAAAAGTAGTTACAATTGATGAAATTCAAAAAGGGGATATTGTAATATGTAAGCCAGGTGAAAAGATTGCAGTAGATGGAGTAATTGTAGAAGGAACAACACATATTGACGAATCATTCATAACAGGTGAAAGTGTCCCTGTAAAAAGAGAAAAAGATTCAAATGTAATTGCAGGAAGTATAAATTATGAAGGAACGATAAAATACAAGGCAGAAAGAATTGGCAAAGAATCAACTGTATCAGAAATTGTTAGATTGGTAACTGAGGCAACAAATACAAAAGCACCAATTTCAAAAGTAGCTGATAAAATTAGTAGTTATTTTGTACCAGCAATTATATTGATTGCTATAATTAGTTTTATTGCATGGTATATTATTTCAAAAGATGTAGGTTATTCAATAAATATTTTTGTATCAATATTGGTAATAGCATGTCCATGTAGTTTAGGATTAGCAACTCCCCTTGCAATTGTTATTTCTTCAGGCTTATGTAGTCAAAAAGGTATATTAGTAAAATCAAGTGAAGTACTAGAAAATGCACATAAAGTTAAAACAATTTGTTTTGATAAAACTGGGACATTAACAAATGGAACATTAACAATTTCTGAAATGTACAATTATTCAGAAGAATCAGAAAATACAATTATAAAAAATGTGGCAAGTATAGAAAAAATGTCAGAACACCCAATTGCATATGCAATAGTAAATTATGCTAATGAAAACAAAATTGAATTAGAAGATGTAACAGATTTTAAATCGATTCCAGGTTATGGAGTTTATGCAAAAATAAACGAAGATGAATATTACATTGGAAATAGAAATTTAATGCTAGACAATGGAATAGAAATAGAGACTACACAAGATGAAATAAGCCTAGCAACAACTGGTAATAGTCTTTTATTTGTGGCAAAAAACAAAAAATTGATTTCATTAATAGGTGTAAAAGATATTGTAAGAAAAAATATAAAAGATGTTATTCAAAAATTAAAAAATAGAAATATTGAATTGATAATGCTTACAGGAGATAATGAAGCAACGGCAAGATATATTGCAAATGAAATAGGAATCACTAAAATAATAGCCAATGTTAAACCAAAAGAAAAGTCAGATAAAATAAAAGAATTAAAGAAAAATGGTTTAGTTATGATGTGTGGAGACGGAATTAATGATAGTGTAAGTTTAGTTACATCAGATATAGGAGTATCAATTTCAAATGGAACAGATGTGGCAATGGATTCAGCATCAGTTGTACTAATGAATGATAATCTAGATAAAATTAATGATTTGATTTATATAAGTGAAAGAACTATTAAAAATATAAAGCAAAATTTATTTTGGGCGTTTTTCTATAATGTTTGTATGATTCCTATTGCAGCAGGACTACTTAGAGGTTGTGGAATAATTTTAAACCCTATGATTGCAGCACTTGCTATGACAATCAGCAGTTTAACAGTAGTTTTAAATGCTCTTAGGTTAAGACGTTTAAAAACAAAATAAATATAATTTAAAGCAAAAGGATAGATTAATCAAGTCTATCCTTTTGTTTCAAATTTTAATCAAATTTCTCTTGTTTAATATTACAAAATATGTTATAATAGAATTTACATAATTATAGAGAAATAAAGAAAGAGATATACGAATAAATAAAAGAGAAAAGGAGTTAATATTATGAATTTTTTTGATAAATTCTATTTAGACAAAGAACATGACATAATAGTTAATTTATATAAAGAAACTGAAGATGGGTTAACATATATTATAGAAACACCAAATCATAAGACAGGTAATTTAATTAAAAATTTAGCAAGAATATGTGATCTTCCAATATCAAAAAATGAAAAAGATATGAAAATTATAAAAGGATTTATACCAACAAGTATAAATGGAGATAACAAGGAAGTTTATATATTAAGATTAGGTGGAATTAAAGTTGCAAACATATATAATGATGGAACAATCGAAATAAAGGCAAAAATTCCAGCAATAAACAAAACTTTAATGTCACAAACAAAGGAATATAAAATTCCAGTAGAAAAAACGTTAATTAAATCATATATATTAAAAAAAGAGAAATTTAGAACAGATTTGCATACACACATACATGCAAACTTAAATTCAGATGATTTAATCGCATTAGGAATAAAACATCAAATTCAATATCCTTTTTATTATATAAAAAAACTTGGACTAAAATTATCAGATAAACAAGCAAATGATATGTTTCAAAAAAGATTAGTTGTTGAACAAAAATATGCATATGATGATTTACCAGGAAAAAAATTAATTAGAAAAATTGATGATAACACATTTATAAATTTTGCAGATTTAATTCTGAATAATCCCGAAAATATGGAAGAAAATATTGCAAAAATTAGAAATAGTTTAGTATTAATGAAAGATGGTCAAGCGGTTTTTACAAATTTAGAAAAATTATATTTATATAGATATGTTTTTTCAAAAGGAAAAACTAGTGAAGATAAAATAGATATAACAAAAGAAAGAATTGACACCATTACAAATAGAGAGATAAGAAACATATCATATAAAATGTTAGAAGATATGAAAAGTGAAGAATATAAGAATAATACATTATTACAAGATAAACTATTATGGGTAGCAAGAGAATATGCTAAACAAGGAATTTACTATTCAGAAATATCTGTTACTTGGATTGTAAGAAAGGGAGAAGAAGGAGCAAAAATACTTCAAGAATTACACGAAGTACTACCTAAAATTGAAAAAGAAACTGGTGTTAAATTACGTTTCTTAGGTTCATTTAGTAGAACTCTTATGACAGAAGAACAATTAAAAGAGGGAGTAGATGTATTAAAGGTTGCAGCAAAAAGTCCATACGTAGTTGGCAGTGATATAATAGGTGAAGAGATAAATGATATTTGTAATTTTAAGCAATTAATAAAGGAATTAGTAGAATTTGCAGTAGAACAAGATGATGGTTTTACAATTAGAATTCACGCTGGTGAGAATGATAGCTTAAGGTCAAATGTTCAAAAGTCTATAGAATGTATTCAAGAAGCGGTTCCAGAAGGCAAGAAAATGCCAAAATGTAGATTAGGACACGGTTTATATGGGTTAGATGTTAATACAAAACAAGGACAAAAAACAATGGAAATTATGAAAGAAAATGGGGTAATTCTTGAATTTCAATTAACATCAAATGTGCGTTTAAATAATCTTACAGATTTAGCATCACATCCAATAAAAAAATATCTTGAAAATGGAGTTAACTGTGTTCAAGGTTCAGATGGATGCGGTTTCTATGGAACAGATTGTATGGAAGAACAAATGGCTTTAACAAATTTATTAGATTTATCACAAGAAGATTTAATTAAAATGAAAAATGTAGAAGACAAAATCATTGCTGACAGTGATAAATACTTCGATGAAAAAAGTAAGAGATTTAATGAATGGTTAAATGGAAGAAATATTAAAGATGCTATTTTAGAAGAAGAATTAAAGAAAATTGAGGAAAACAAAACAAGAGAGTTTTCGGTTGGAAATAGTAAAAACATAGATTCAAAGGAAGTATTACATGAAAAAGTTATTAAGCTTCCATTAGATAAATTCCCTATAATAGTTGCAGGAGGTAGTTTTAATACACAAGGTAGAGAAACAAAAATTGATGAAAGAGCAATTGAACTATTAAAACTATTGATTCAAAAGATAGATACAGATAAAACTTATTTTATTATAGGTCATAAGATGGAAGGATATGAAAAAGCTGTTCTTGATATTGCAAAAAAACTAAATAAGAATATAGAAATAGATGCGATTATACCAAGAAAAGTAAACAAAAATGTTGCTAAAAATCTTATGAATGAAGAATTGAATGGAGTTTGTATTTCTACAGAACAGGAAGAACTAGGAATTTATAAAAGTTTTAATTATGAAATTTTTGAAAGAATTCCTTCAGTAGTAATAGCATTTGATGGTAATTCACCAGTATCAAACTTGGTTCAAGAAGCCAAAAATGGTAAAGCAAAAGCAAAAATATATATCAATAACAATGTTGAAGCATTAAAAGAAAAAGCCAATTCTTTAGACGGATATGTTACTAAATTTGATTTAGATAGCAATAAAATTATTGAAAAGATGGTTATGGATAATCCTGATATGTTTTCGAATGTAGGATAATTTTGAAAGTGGAAAAACAAAATAATAAAAATAAAAGCTCTAAAATCTAGAAATGATTTTAGAGCTTTTGTTTTTTAATCAGATACTTTTTCGTTTGAAATCATGATAGATATTTCGTGTACTAGTCGATTCCAAACTAAAATCCGAATTTGTGGAACATTACATCCAGGGTACATTTCACAAATTTTTTGTATGTCAAGTTTTTTGCAGCCTATGCCGTAGTATAGTTTGAAAATTTCCTGATATACAGGTCCTCTATTCATTAAGGCTAAGTTTACATATTCCTTAAATTTTTTGTCAGACCCTTTAAAATGCAGTTTCTTTTGCAACTCTGGCAGTGTTCGAGCTGAATTTTTACATGAGTGATCCATGTTTATACCTCCTGAAAAAAATGATTTTGGTCTTTGTTGCGAATGTTATAAAAACGAAAACAGGATATTGCTAGTGTTTTCTGAGAAAAAATTATAACATAGAATTCGTTGAATTGCAAATGATTGTTAACAAATTTGTTTGTAAAGTAAAAGTAATCTGACCAGTTAGTATAGTGACATTTAAAATTTTTAGTGGTTAAATTATATAGATTATTCTAAGGAAGGTATGAAAGATGAATAAAGTTTCAGAATTTTTAAATTTAAAAGAGATGTTAAATAAAAGTGTTAAGCAAAACAGTGATAATATTTTGTACGAAATAGGAAAAGAGCAAATAACATATAAACAATTTAAGCAAAATGTTGATTGTTTAGGAACAGCACTTATTAATAGAGGTTTGAAAAATAAAAGAATAGCAATAATAGGAGAAAACAGTTATAATTGGGAATTGGCCTATTTATCTGTTGTTTGTGGAACAGGTGTGGTTGTTCCTTTAGATAAATTGTTACCCGAAAATGAATTAGAAAATTTAATTAAACGATCAGAAGTTGAAGCCATATTTTTTGATGAAAAATATAAGAATACATTAGAAAAAATAAGTAAAAAGAAAGATAATAAATTACATTTATTAATTTCAATGGGTGATGAACAATATGAATCAATCACAAATCAAAAGAAATTAATAGATGAAGGAAAAGAACTTATAGATAATGAAAACAGCGAATTTATAAACAGTATAATTGATGAAAATAAAATGAGTATATTATTATTTACATCTGGAACCACAAGTAAATCTAAAGCTGTTATGTTATCACAAAAAAATATATGTTCAAATTTATATTCAATTACATCTACATTAAACATAAATGAAGAAGATATATTTCTCTCAGTATTACCATTGCATCATGTTTTCGAATGTACAGTTGGTTTTTTATATCCTATAAGCATTGGAGCGAAAATTATATTTGGTAGAGGATTAAAACATATAGTGGAAGATATTAAGGAAAATCATATTACAATTTTTATGTGTGTTCCTGCAATATATGAAAATATCTATAAAAACTTTAGAAGAAAATTCGAAAAAAATGGACATTTGCAATTATTAGAAAAGCTAGAAGAAGTTGCCAATAAATGCACTATGGATGAAAGAAAAATCATTTTTAATCAAATACATGATGCATTAGGTGGAAGTATAAAAATGTTAATTAGTGGAGCTGCGGCTTTAGATCCAAGTGTTGAAAAAGGATTTAGAACATGGGGGCTAAATTTAGTTCAAGGATATGGTTTAACAGAATCATCACCTGTTATTTCAATTGAAACTGAAGAAAATTACAGATTGTCATCTATTGGAAAACCATTACAAGGGATTCAAGCGAAAATAATAGAACCAAATAATGAAGGAATTGGAGAACTTGCTGTTAAAGGTGACAATGTGATGCTTGGGTACTTAGATGATAAAGAAGCAACAGATAATGTAATACATGATGGATGGTTAAGTACAGGTGATTTAGCTAAAATTGATGATGATGGATACATATATATATGCGGTAGAAAGAAAAGTGTTATTGTATTAAAAAATGGGAAAAATATATTTCCTGAAGAAATGGAAAAATTAGTAAATAAGATAGATGGAGTAAAAGAATCATTAATATTTGGAAAATGCACTAATAAAAGCAAAGAAGACATAAAATTAAATGTTCAAATAGTATTTGATAAAACCGAGGTAAAAGATATTTATAACATTTCTACAGATAATGAAATTTACGAAAAATTTCATGAAAAAATAAAACAAGTAAACCGCATTATGCCAAGTTATAAAGCAATTAAAGGAATTGTATTTTCAGAAGAACCATTAATAAAAACATCAACAAATAAAATCAAAAGGGATGAAAACATTGCAAGAATTAACAACATTACAGTACTCTAAAAAATTAATAGGATTAAAAACAAAACAACTTGGCAGAAATTATGTTGTATATGAAGAAATTGATTCAACTCAAAAAGAAATGTGGAGAAAAATTCAGGAAAATAGCATAGTGGATGGAACATTAATTAGAGCAAATAAGCAAACTTCAGGTATTGGAACACATGGCAGAGTGTGGTATTCGACTCAAAATAATATTACATTTTCTTTTTTTATGAAACTAAATTGTATGCCAAATGAACTAGAAGGACTTACATTGGAAATAGCTAACATAATCGTTAAAATTCTGAAAGATGAATACAAAATAGATTTGGAAATAAAGATTCCAAATGATATTTATAAAAACGGGAAAAAGTTAGGAGGAATTTTAACTGAAACAAAAGTTAGTGGAAGTACTATAAAGTATCTTGTTGTTGGAATTGGTATCAATAATTCGCAAATGGAATTTTGCAGTGAATTAAAAGATATAGCAACATCAATAAAAAAAGAATTTGGTATAGAAATTGATGTTGAACAGTTTATAGCTTCTTTCTGCAATCAATTTGAAAAAACAATAGAAGCTAGGATAAATAAAGGAGATTAAATTATGAAAATAGGTTTTTTATTTCCAGGTCAAGGAGCACAATATTCAGGCATGGGAAAGGATTTATATGATAAATATGAATGTGTAAGAAATACATATAATGAAGTTAAATCAATTACAGGAATTGATGTGGCAAATATATCATTTGAAGAAGATAATGATAAATTAAATCAAACAAGATATACTCAACTTTGTATTTTAACAATGAGTTTAGGAATTTTAAAAATTTTAGAAGAAAAAAATATAAAAGCTGAAATTTCGGCAGGATTAAGTTTAGGAGAATATACAGCATTGATTTATAGTAATCTTTTTGATTTTGCTGATGGAATTAGAATCGTTGAAAAAAGAGGAAAATTTATGAGTGAGCTTGCACCAAAAGGTAATTGGAAAATGGCTGCTATATTAGGATTAGATGATTTTAAAGTAGAAGAAGCATGTAACAAAGTACAATCAGGATTTGTTGTTCCAGTAAATTATAATTGTACAGGTCAAGTTGTTATTTCCGGCGAAGAAAAAGCAGTTGAAGAAGCTGGAGAACTAGCAAAAGAATTAGGAGCAAAAAAAGTAAGAATCTTAAATACTTCTGGTCCGTTTCATACTGAAAAATTATTGGAAAGTGCCAAAGCTCTGGAAAAAGAATTGGCTAATATAGAATTTAATAAATTTAGTTCTAAAGTAGTAAAGAATCTTGATGGAGAAATGTATGAAAATCAAGATAATTATTCAAAAATATTAATGAAACATATTATAAGTCCGGTTAGATTTTCAAAATCTTTATATACGATGATAAATAGTGGAATAGACACATTTATAGAAATTGGACCAGGAAAGACTCTATCAGGATTTATAAAGAGAATGGATACAGATAAAGAAATTAATATACTTAATATTTGTGATGTAGAAAGTTTAGAAAAAACTATTAAATTTGTAAAGGAGAATGAAAATGAATAATGTGGCTGTTATTACAGGTGGAACAAGAGGAATAGGAAGACAAATTGCAATTAGTCTAGCAAAACAAGGATATGACATAGCGACTAATTATAGAACCGAAAATGAAGATTTAGAAAGCTTAATTAAGGAAATTGAAAAAATAGGTGTACAAATATATACATGTAAATGTGATATATCAGATTATGATAATTCAGAAGAATTTATCAAAGGTGTTATTTCAAAATATGGGAAAATTGATGTTTTAGTAAATAATGCAGGAATTACAAAAGATGGATTATTAATGAGAATGAAAAAAGAAGATTTTGAAAGCGTTATTGATATAAATTTAGTTGGAACATTTAATATAACAAGAAATGCTATTCCATATATGATTAAAGCTAAGAAAGGAAGAATTGTTAATATTTCTTCAGTAGTTGGTATTTCAGGAAATGCAGGACAAACAAATTATTCTGCATCAAAAGCTGGAATTATTGGATTTACAAAGAGCTTAGCAAAAGAAGTAGCCAGCAGAAATATTACAGTTAATGCTATTGCACCAGGATTTATTCAAACTAAAATGACAGAAGTTCTAAAGGATGAACTAAAAGAAGAAATTTTAAAACAGATACCATTAAAAAGATTTGGAACTACAGAAGATGTGGCAAATGTTGTGAAATTTTTAACATCTGATGAAAGTTCATATATAACAGGTCAAGTTATAAATATTGATGGCGGAATGTTAATGTAGGAGGAAAAAATGAAGAGAGTTGTTATAACAGGTATGGGATTAGTTTCACCAATTGGAAATACAGTTAATGCATCATGGAATGGAATTTTAAATAATAAATGCGGCATAGACAATATAAAACAATTTGATTGCACAGATTTCAAAACTAAACTAGATGCAGAAGTTAAGGATTTCAATTTCGAAGAATTTTTCGATGCTAAAACAATAAAAAGAACAGATAGAGCATCATTATTAGCCATTTGTTCAGCAAGAGAAGCAATGGCTGACAGTAGAATTGATGAAAATAACACTGACTTCAATAGATTAGGTGTGTTTGTAAGTACTGGAATAGGAGGATTTAATACTGTTGAAGAGCAATGTAACACATGCTATGAAAAAGGAAATAAAAGAGTATCACCTTTATTTATTCCAATGGGAATTGTAAATATGCCAGCAGGAAACATAGCAATTGATGTTGGGGCAAAAGGAGAATCTGTATCTATTGTTACAGCATGTGCTTCATCAACACATGCAATAGGAGAAGCTTATAGAACAATAAAATTAGGATTAGAAGATGCAATAATTGCTGGTGGAACAGAATCTGCTATATGCAAAACAAGTATGGCAGGCTTTGAAAATATGAAGGCTCTATCAAGTGAAACTGATGTAACTAGAGCATCAATTCCTTTTGATAAAGAAAGAAATGGATTTGTTATGGGAGAAGGCGCTGGAGTTATTATTCTTGAAGAACTTGAACATGCATTAAAAAGAAATGCAAAAATTTATGCTGAAGTAATAGGATATGGTGCAACGTCTGACGCTTATCATATTACATCACCATCACCAGACGGAGATGGAGCTAAAAGAGCAATGGAAAGAGCAATTGAAGACGCTAATATAGAGGCAAAAGATATTGATTATATAAATGCTCATGGTACTTCCACACATTTAAATGATTTAACAGAAACAGTTGCTATTAAAAGTGTTTTTGGAGAAAATTATCAAGATGTTTATGTTAGTTCAACAAAAGGAAATACAGGACATCTACTTGGTGCTGCTGGTGTATGTGAAGCTATTTTCTGTGCTAAAGCAATTCAAGAAGGTGTTATACCTCCAACAATTAATTATAGAGTAAAAGATGATGAATGTGATTTGAATTTAGTAGTAAATGAATGTAAAAAAGCTGATATAAATATTGCATTGTCAAATTCATTAGGTTTTGGTGGACACAATGCTAGTATTATTTTAAAGAAATTTGAAAAATAAGAGAGGTGAAAAATGTGGAATATGAAAGCATAAAAAAATTGATTAATGATGTTGGCAATTCTAAAATAGCTTCATTAGAAATTGATTTTCCAGATGGGACAAAAATCAGTATGATAAAAGAAAGTTGTGATACAAAAAATTTGGAATATAGAGAAAATGCTACTAAAGAATATAGTAATACTACTAAGCAAATAGTAGAACAGCCTAGTCAAGAAGAGATAAATCAAGAACAGATATATAAATATATAAAATCTCCAATGGTTGGTACATTTTATTCTAAGCCTTCTCCAAATGAAAAAGATTTTATAAGTGTTGGAGAAAAGATAAGTAAAGGTAAAACTACATGTATAATCGAAGCAATGAAATTGATGAATGAAATAGAATCTGAATTTGAAGGAGAAGTAGTTGAAATTTTAAAGAAAGATGGCGAACCAGTAGAATTTGGAGAAAATTTAATAAAATTAAAGTAGAGGTAAATATGTTAGATAAAAAAGAGATAGAGAAAATAATTCCACAAAGAGATCCATTTTTAATGATTGATGAAGTTGAGAGTTTTGAACCAGGAGAGTATGCTGTATGTTATAAAAATGTAAATGAAGCAGAGTACTATTTTCAAGGACATTTTCCAGGAAACCCAGTTATGCCAGGTGTTTTAATAACAGAAAGCTTGGCACAAGCAGGTGCTGTGGCAATACTTTCAAAAGAAGAAAATAAAAGTAAAAATGCGTTATTTGCAGGAATTGATAAAATGAAATTTAAAAGAATGGTTAAACCAGGAGATAGATTAAAATTAGAAGTTAATATTATAAAGCAAAAAGGACCAATTGGCGTAGGTGAAGCTAAAGCAAGCGTTGATGGAGAACTAGTTGCAAAAGGAGAATTGACTTTTGCATTGGTAGATAATAAATAAAGAGAAGGTAGAAAAATGAATAAAATACTTATAGCTAATAGAGGTGAAATAGCTGTTAGAATAATTAGGGCATGTAAAGAAATGAATATAAAAACAGTTGCTGTATATTCAACAGCTGACAAAGAATCGTTACATACAAAACTAGCAGATGAAGCAGTATGTATAGGAGAAGCACCAAGCAAAAAAAGTTATTTAAATATACAAAATATAATTGAAGCAGCAAATATAACAGGAAGTGACAGTATTCATCCTGGATATGGTTTCTTATCAGAAAGTGCAAAATTTGCAAAGATTTGTGAAGAATCTAATATTAAATTTATTGGACCAAAATCTTCTGTAATAGATGCATTAGGAAACAAATCAAACTCTAAAGAATTAATGAGAAAATATGGCGTTCCGGTTATTCCGGGCTCTGATGGAAGCGTAAAAAGCTTAGAAGAGGCAAAAAAAATATCAAAGAAAACTGGATATCCAGTAATGCTTAAAGCTTCAAGTGGAGGCGGAGGCAAAGGAATTAGAGTAGTTTTAAAAGAAGATGAGATGGAAAAAAACTATATGTTGGTAAAGCAGGAAGCACGAAATTCATTTAATGATGATGAAATTTATTTGGAAAAATTCATTGAAAATCCAAGACATATTGAGGTGCAGATTTTAGCTGATGAATTTGGAAATGTCATACATTTAGGGGAAAGAGATTGTACTGTTCAACGTAACCATCAAAAGATATTAGAAGAAACCCCATCTACTATAATTGATGAAAAACTAAGAAATAAAATGGGAGAAGCTGCTATAAAGGTAGCAAAAGCTGCAGGATATACTAGTGTTGGAACAGTTGAGTTTTTAGTAGATAAGGACAAGAATTTTTATTTTATGGAAATGAATACAAGAATTCAAGTAGAACATCCGATAACAGAATTAAGAACAAATATAGATTTAATTAAAGAACAAATAAGAATAGCAGCAAATGAAAAATTAAAATTTAAGCAAAAAGATGTTAAGTTTCTAAATCATGTTATTGAATGCAGAATAAATGCAGAAAATCCATATAAAAACTTTATGCCATGTCCAGGAAAGATTACAGGACTAAATTTACCTGGAGGAAATGGTATTAGAATTGATACAGGAATATATGAAGGATATACGATTCCAAGTTATTATGATTCTATGATTGCCAAACTCATTGTTTATGGGAATAGTCGAAATGAAGCAATAGCTAAATTAAAAAGAGCTCTTGAAGAACTTGTAATTGAAGGTGTAACAACAAATACAGATTTTATTTTTGAAATTATTAAAAATCCAGATTTTATAAGAGGAAATTACGATACGTCATTTATAGAAAAAAACTTCAAAAAATAAAGAAAGGAGAACACGAATATCTTATATATTTAGTATTTGTGTATTAAGTAAAATGATAATAGATAAAATAAAAAAGAGACAATTGGTTCAGTCATCAAAAAAAGCAAGCATAGACATACCAATTGGAAAATGGACTAAATGTGATGAATGTAAAAATATTATTTATAAAGAAGAATTACATGACAATTTAAATATTTGCCCTAATTGTGGAAATTATTTCAGATTACATATAAATAGAAGATTAGCTCAAATTGTTGATAATGATTCGTATGCAAGATTCGAATATGATCCAGAGGACAAAAATCCTTTAGAATTGGAGGATTATCCTAAAAAAATTGAAACTTTAAGACTGAAAACGAACATAAATGAAGCAGTTTCAATTGGAACAGGAAAGATTTATGGTGAAGATGTTGTCATTTGCATTATGGACAGTGGATTTTTAATGGGTAGCATGGGTGCCGTAGTAGGTGAAAAGATAACGTATGCTGTGGAAAAAGCTATAGAGTTAAATATGCCAATAATAATATTTACAGCATCAGGTGGTGCAAGAATGCAGGAAGGAATATTATCTTTAATGCAGATGGCCAAAACAACAGAAGCCATTTCTAAATTAAATGAAGCTGGAACTTTATACATATCAGTTTTAACAGACCCTACATATGGAGGAGTAACAGCATCTTTTGCAAGTTTAGGTGATGTTATTTTAGCTGAACCAAAAGCAAGAATAGGTTTCGCAGGTAGAAAGGTTATTGAACAAACTATTGGTAAAAAATTACCACAAGAGTTTCAAACATCAGAGTTTTTATTGGAACATGGATTTATTGATAAAATTGTAGAAAGAAAAGATATGAAAAATACAATTTATAATATAATAAAATTTCATAAAAAGGAGGCTTAATTATAAATGGAAAAAACAGAAATAGCATGGAATAAAGTTGAAATTGCGAGAAATCCTAAAAGGCCTACTAGTCTAGATTATATGAAATATATATTTGATGATTTTATGGAATTACATGGCGATAGAATTTCAAATGATGATAAAGCAATTTGTTGTGGATTAGGTAACATAGGAAAATATAATTTTACAATAATAGCTGAGCAAAAAGGTAGAACAACAAAAGAAAATATTGAAAGAAACTTTGGAATGCCAAATCCAGAAAGTTATAGAAAAGCTATAAGATTTATGAAACAAGCTGAAAAATTTGGAAGACCAGTTATTACATTTATAGATACTAAAGGAGCATACCCAGGTGTTGAAGCTGAAGAAAAAGGACAAGGTGAAGCTATTGCAAAATCTATGTTAACTATGGCAGGTCTTAAGGTTCCAATTATTTCAATCGTTATTGGTGAAGGTTCAAGTGGTGGAGCTCTTGCAATTGGAGTAGGTAATAAAGTGTATATGTTAGAAAATGCCATTTATTCAATTTTATCTCCAGAAGGATTTGCAAGTATTTTATGGAAAGATTCAAAAAGAGCAAAAGAGGCAGCCGAAAAGATGAAACTTACTTCAAAAGATTTATTGAATTTTAAAGTAATTGATGGAATAATTTCAGAACCTAAAAAACAAGATTACACAGATGAATTTACAAAGAAAATTGCTGATAAAATCAAGAAAATTATAATAAATGACATAAATGATTTAAAAAAGATGTCTACAACTGAAATTGTAGAGCAAAGATATGAAAAATTTAGAAAGATGGGGTGTTAAACCAAATGATGTTAAAAGATAAAACAATTTTAATAATGGGAATAAGAAACAAATGGAGCATTGCTTATGGAATTGCAGAATCTGCATATAAGCAAGGAGCAAAATTAATATTTACATATATGGGTGAAGAAAATAAAGATAAAATAGAGAAACTAATTGAAGGGTTTGGAGGTAGTAAATCTTATGTTCTAGATGGTGCTTCTGAAGATGAATTAGTTAAAGAGGTGTTTACTAAAATTAAGGAAGAGAATGGAAAAATAGATGGAATTGTTCATGCAATTGCTCATGCCAATACAGAAGATTTGCATAATGATTTTATTCAAACAAGTAAAGAAGGTTTTGCACATGCTAATGATGTAAGTAGTTATTCTTTGGTTTTAGTTGCGAGAACAGCTAAAGAATTAGATATGTTAAATGAAAATGCAAGTATTGTTACTTTAACTTATTTAGGCTCTACAAGAGTGTTAGAAGGTTATAATGTTATGGGAATTGCAAAATCTGCATTAGAAGCTAGTGTTAGATATTTGGCTTATAATTTGGGAAATGAGGGAATTAGAGTAAATGCAATTTCTTCAGGTCCTATAAAAACTTTGTCTGCTAAAGGAATTAAAGATTTTAATTCTATTTTGGATGTTGTTGAGGAGAAAGCTCCTTTACATAGGAATGTTACTATTGAGCAGATTGGGGATACTGCATCATTTTTATTAAGTGATATGTCTAGTGCAATTACAGGACAAATTATTTTTGCTGATAGTGGGTATTGCATTATGGGCAATTAAGTTGTGCTTTTTGCAGAATGTCACCCAAAGTATTGAATTATGTAGCAAGTTAGTTATATATTACATTCCGCAAACTTGCTGGCTCGGCTTTGTAAAAAGGTAAAAGGAATGGTGGGTTAGGATTTTGTTTTGATGCTGATAATTCCTTTTACTTCTTTTTTCAAACCTTGCCAAACTGCGCGTTCGTGCTTCATTGTAATATATAACTAACTTGCTACATAATTCAATACTTTGGGCGACTCAAAAAGTTGGGAGTATTGACAATTTTTAAAAAGAATTGTATAAATTTAAAATGTATTAGGAGGAAATCTAAATGAGTGAAAACGAAGTATTTGAAAAATTAAAGGGAATAATAGTTGAACAATTAGGAGTAGAAGAAAATTTAATAACAAGAGAGGCAACTTTTGTTGATGATTTATCAGCTGATTCATTGGATATTGTTGAATTGGTTATGGGAATTGAGGAAAGTTTTGATATGCAAATTCCTGATGAAGCTGCTGAGAAAATAGTTACAGTAGGAGATGTTGTAGATTACCTAATGAATAATTTATAAGATCTGAAAGGATGATAATATTTATGAATAAAACTAAGAGAATTATTTTCAAAACAGCAATAAAATTATTCGCTGAAAAGGGCTATGAAAATACGGGGATTGAAGAGATTACAGCTGTTGCTGGATTTGCGAAAGGGGCGTTATATTATCATTTTGATACAAAAGAAGATTTATTTGATTTAATGTTAGAAGAAGGGACTAAGCTTTTAAATAATAATATTGAATTAAAGTTTAGACATTGTAATAATGCATTAGATAAAATAAAGGCAATTTTAATGATTGAAATAAAAACAATTATTACATACGAAGATTTTATTACAGTTGTTATTAATAACACTTTAGGAGAAACAAGCAGAACTAAAAAGTGTCAAAAAGCGGTAAATAATTATGTTGAAAAAATTCAGGAAGTAATTCAAGAAGGAATAGATGAAGGGCTTTTTTATGATAGAGATGCTGAAGCTATTGCTTTTGGAATTTTTGGAGTAACTTTTTCGAGTTTGTTATATAGACTAAAACAAGATAGAAATGTTACTGCTGAACAGATATATGAAGGTTATGTGGCAACTGTTGTTAGAGGAATAACTAAATCTGAAATTGATATGTTGTAGATTAAATATGTAGTAACAAAAACACCAATATTTGCATTAAGTGTAAATATTGGTGTTTTATTTAGATTTTTAAAATAATATTAATTTTAAAATTGATTCTAAATTATAATTTTGTTTAGCGTAAATTCTTGTTAAACAAGTTAAATCTAATGTTTCAGTAGTATTATATTGTTCAGATAACATATTTTGAATAAATCCTAGGTCAGATAGAGTTTTAACAGAGACATCACTACATGAACCATATGGATATGCAAAAACTTTATTTACAGGATGTCCTAGTTCTTCTTCTAAATGTGAATGTGCATAACTAATGTAATTTCTAACTATTTCAGCAGATTCATTACCATAAGGAATATGCGTTTTTCCATGAGTATGAATACTAACTAAACCACTGTTTTCCATTTCTCTTGCTTGTTCCCAAGAAAAATATCCAGTAGTTCCAACACAATCATCAATAACAAAAATTGTAATTGGAATGTTATGTTTTTTTGCAATAGGATAAGCGTTTTCATAGTTGTTTAAATATCCATCATCAAATGTGATTAAAACAACATATTCAGGTAATGCTAACTCATTATTGTTGTATTTAATTAAATCATCATAAGTTATAAAAGTATATCCTAAATCTTTAAGACCTACAATTTGTTTTTCAAATTGCTTAGCTGTTGTACATAAGTAATAATCTTTTCTTTCACTTTTCTCGATTGGAGTTTGATGATAAAGTAATATTGGAATTTTTATATTTTTTTCGCTTTTAAAGTATTTTTTTGATTTGTCAGCTGATTTTAAAGCTTTATATTGTTCGGAATTTTTTACAACAATGGTGTTTTTACAGTTTAGAAGAGTATCTTTAAAGTAGCCAAGAAATGGTGGTTTGATAACAAATATAGATATAATTGATAATACAAGTATTACTAAAATTACTGATAAAATAATTAATTTCTTTTTCATATTAAATCTCCTTTGTATATTGTGATGTAATTATTTTAACATTATTTTTTTTGTTTGTTAATATTAATTGGAAATAAATAATAGAATTATAATTAATCAAGAACATTATATTGAAGATTATTGAAATGTAACTTTTGGGTTAAATATGTCAAAAGTTATTAAATGATTAGAAACATAAAAATAATGAAGGAATTTATAAATCAACTTTTTTCAACAAAAACCTATTCAAAATAAAAATCGTGTGTTATAATAGTAAAGTCAAAAAAGAGTTTAAAAGAAAATGAATATATAAAAGGAGGAATAAAAAATGTCAGGACATTCAAAATGGCACAACATTCAAGCAAAAAAGGGAAAAGCAGATGCTGCAAGAGGTAAAATATTTACTAAATTAGGAAGAGAAATTTTAGTAGCTGTAAAAAATGGTGGACCAGATCCAGCAGGAAATTCAAAGTTAAAAGATGTTATTGCTAAATGTAAAGCTGCAAACATGCCAAATGATACAATAAACAATGCTATCAAAAAAGCATCAGGAGCTGGAAATACAGCAAATTATGAAGAAGTAATATATGAAGGATACGGACCAAATGGTGTTGCAGTTATTGTTGAGGGAAGCACAGACAATAAAAACAGAACAGCAGCAGATGTACGTCATGCATTTGATAAATCAGGAGGAAACTTAGGAACATCAGGATGTGTATCATACATGTTCAATAAAAAAGGTGTAATTGTAATAGACAAAGAATCTACATCAATGTCTGAAGATGATTTAATGATGTTAGCGTTAGAAAGCGGAGCAGAAGATTTCTCAGCAGAAGATGAAGTATATGAAATTACAACAGCACCAGAAGATTTCTCAGCAGTTCGTGAAAAATTAGAGGAACAAGGATTAGAATTCTTAGAAGCAGAAGTTCAAATGGTTCCTACAACATACACATCATTAGATGAAAATGGAGCAGCTAAAATGCAAAGATTTTTAGATATGTTAGATGATTTAGATGATGTTACTAATGTATATCACAACTGGGATGAGTAATTTTGAAGAAAACAAGAATAATTCTAAAATTTTAAATTTATAAAAAGTAAAAAGTTCTAAAAAATATAAAAAAGCATACTATATTAATATAGTATGCTTTTTTGTTATGAATGAATAAAGTACATAAATCAAACAAGAAGAAAGAAGGTATATTTTTGAGCAAGGAAGATTTGTTAAAAACTATATTAGTTAAAAGTTTACCAGAAGATTTGATACAGGAAATGAACAATATATATCTAAATAAAATAGAAGAAATAAGAATAAGAGTGGACAAGCCTGTTATAATAAAATTGGGAATGCAAGAAATAATTTTAAAATATAAAGTGAATTTTGATGAAATTTTAAATATTCTTCAAATATTTTGCAATAATTCGATTTATACATATCAAAACCAAATTTGCGGAGGATTTATAACAATTTCAGGTGGACACAGAGTAGGGATAAGTGGAAGTGTAGTTGTTAAAGAAGGTAGAGTTAGTAATATTACTAATTTATATTCATTAAATATAAGAATTGCAAAAGAAATACCAAATTGTAGCATACCACTGCTACAGTATATAATAGATATTTCAAAAAACAGTGTTTTTAACACATTGATAGTATCACCTCCAGGAGCAGGAAAAACAACGATGTTAAAAGACTTGGTAAATAAAATAAGTAATGGAATGCCAGAAATTAAATTTAATGGTTTAACAGTTTCGGTAATTGATGAAAGAGGAGAAATAGCAGCTATGTACAGAGGAATACCACAAAATGATGTAGGAATTAGAACTGATGTCTTAGATAATGTGCCAAAAGTAATTGGAATAAGAATGGCTGTAAGATCGCTTGCTCCACAAGTTATTGTAGCTGATGAAATTCGGCAATAAAGAAGACAGTGAAGTAATAAATTATGCAATATGTTCAGGAGTAAAAGGAATTTTTACAGCACATGGAAACAGTATTCAAGATTTAAAATTAAATCCGGAGATAAACAAATTAATAAATTTAGGAATTTTTGAAAGAATCATTTTTTTAGATGGACAGAAAAAAGGAATGATAAAAAAAGTTATTTGAAACATTTTGGGACGGTCTTTATTTTTTATTTAAAATTTATACTTTTATCTGTCAAAATTGAAAAATTGTGATATTATATAGTTGCGAAAAAAGTAAGAGGTGAACAAAATGAACGAAATGAAAGAATTGAATTTAGCTACAAAAATCTGGAAACATTTTTGTTTAGTAAATAAACATAGGTGGTATGTGTTCAAATTATCAATTAAAGCAGGAATTCCATGGAGAGGATTTCTACATGACTTATCTAAGTTTTCTCCAACCGAATTTTTCGAAAGTGTAAAATACTATAATGGAAGCAAAAGCCCATTACGTGTATGCAGAGAATTAAATGGATATAGCCTATCATGGTTACATCATAAAGGCAGAAACAAACATCACTTTGAGTATTGGGAAGACATGGATAGAAATAAAAGAATACCGGTATTTATGCCATATAAATATATTGTAGAAGCTGTATGCGATAAAATAGCAGCTGGAATGGCATATAAAGGAAAAGAATGGACGAAAGAAGAACCATTTGAGTATTGGACAAACAATGAAAAGCCAGGTCCAGTTGTGAAACACCCTGGGTCTGTTGAATTTGTTGATACAGTTTTAAAAAGAATTTCTGACGAAGGATTAGATGCAGGATTAAATCCAAATTATTTAAAATTGCTATATAAAAATATTTCGGAAAAATATGAGAAATAGCTATAGAAATACTTATAATGATGGTTGATTTAGCTTGAAACAAACATAATATTATGATAAAATAACTACGAATTTGTTGGGAAAATCCCAATATTAGATAGTGTATAATTTTATAATTAGAGGTCAGTACACTATTATTTTATTTTGGATAGCTAGGTCAGGGCTAATTTATATTACTCCAATAATAATTTAGGAGGTTAATATGGAAGCAAAAAATTTGTGCATGGTATGTATACTAGTTCTAGCAGGTTTGAATATTTTAAATACAACATCCAAGCCTGAGAAAAAACGGGTTTTAATATCTGTCTTTACGTATTTTTGTCTAACACTAAGTTGGATGTGGGCATTTTTTATACTTGATGAAACCAAATGGGTTGCATTAATTCTTTGCATAATACATCTATTTATGTTTATTATAAGATTCTTGTATTTTCTTATGATAAAAAACGAAAGTGATATGAAAAAAGAGGAATGTGACTGGAAAGAAAATGCTAGCTTTATATTAGAAAAAGTTTCACAAATTAAATACAATTTACATGTATTAAATATCAAACTAAGTGAAGAGTGTTTAAAAAAATTAGACGAATTATACGATGTTTATGCACAAAAAAGAATTACATACCAAACGTCATTAAAAATAAAAGATGTAATTCAAAAATTTGCATCAGTAGTCGAAGAATATCAAAATTTACAGCCACGGCTCGAAACAGATGAAAAATATTTTAATGAGGCAGTACTGGATTTTGAAGATTTTATTTTTAAGATTGAACTTTATGAGTTTGCAAAAGCTTCAACTTTTGAAAGTGCAGTTGTAGATTTTCAATCTAGTATAGTAAAATCAAATAATGAATAATCTGATCAAAGAAATCAAAACGAATAACAAACGTTTTGATTTCTTTTTTTTGTTCTAAAATAGATAGTAATTGAATATATTATATAAAGAGGTGACAAGTATGTATTTACTTAAATGTATATTATTATTAATAATTTTTTGTACAAGCACTTTAATAGGTATACTAATTTCAAAAAAATATTCTAATAGAGTGAAAATTTTAAAAGATATAAAAAATGCTTTAAATATATTTGAAGTGAAAATTAATTTTTCCTTTGAGACGATTTCTGAAATTTTTACAGATATATCAAAGAAAATTTCTGGAGAAGCAGGAAAAATATTTTCAAATACTGTTAAAAATATCGAAACCAACAATATGTCTGCGGGCGAGGCTTGGGATAAAGCAGTTGATAATAATAAAGAGTTATTAAAAAAAGATGATATTGATTGTCTTAAAACCTTAGGAAAATTGTTAGGAAAAACTGATATAGATGGGCAAATTAGTCAGATTGAATTAGTAAATACATTTTTAGAAAATCAAATAAGTAATGCAGTTGAAGAAAAAAATAAAAATGAAAAAATGTATAAAAAGCTAGGAGCGATTATTGGCTTAATTATTGTGATTGTACTTGTTTAATAATTAATTGTAAAAATACCAAAAGAAAGGAATAAGGGTACATATATGAATATAGATTTATTGTTTAAAATTGCGGGTGTAGGAATTTTAGTGGCGGTTCTTCATCAGGTTCTTGTAAAAGCAGGAAGAGATGATCAAGCCATGATGACAACTCTAGCTGGGTTGGTAATTGTTCTAACAATGGTTATAAAGGAAATTAGTGCTTTATTTACAACTGTAAAAACTATGTTTAATTTATAACTTTATTTTTTGAAACAATTGGGGACGGTCTTGTTTTGTTTCAAAAATGAAACTAAGAAAGACCGTCCCTAATTGTTTCAAAATTAAAGGAGTAATAAAATAGATGGATATAATTAAAATTATAGGCATTGGATTAATTGCATTAGTAATAATTATTATAGTAAAGCAGTACAAGCCTGAATTTGCTGTTTACGTATCACTGGCAGCTAGTATTCTTATTTTAATTTTAGTTTTTGACAAACTTTACGACATAATAAATCTTCTTAATAATTTAGCAAATAAAACATCAATAAATACTACATTTATAACATTACTTATAAAAATAACAGGAATTGCAATTTTAACTGAATTTGCAGTAAGCATTTGTAAGGATTGCCGGAGAAAATGCGATTGCAACTAAAATGGATATAGGAGGAAAAATAATGATAATCTCTGTTTCTATTCCAATAATTTCCAGTTTATTAGAAACAATAACAAAAATATTACCTTAAATATCAAACTAGTAAAGACCGTCCAAAATTGTTTCAAAAGATAAAGGTGAAATAATGAAAAAAATATTTATATTTTTTATTTTAATGGAATTAATTGCTTTTACAAAACCAAGTATTTGTTTTAATAGCACTAGTTATGCTGCATATGATTCTGAAAAAATAGAAGCTAAAAATGAAATAATGAAAGCACAAAAAGACTCATTAAATATTACAGATTTTGTAAAAGAGGCTGAAAAATATACAAAGAAATCGTTACCACGGAATTGATTTAAACGAGTTATTATCTACAGCAATTTCAGGAAATATTAATAATGTAAAATTAATTAAGCTTTTACTAGGTACTTTACGGAAAAGAAGTTCTAAATTCTGCTGCTATTTTAAGTAGCATTATAGTAATAATAGTTATTCATGGAATACTAAAAAGTATAAGTGATGGTTTAAATAATAAAAGCGTTGCTCAAGTTGCATATTATGTTCAGTACATGATGATTGCTGGTTTGATAATGACTAGTTTTGCAGATATCATTAATATGGTAAAAGAATCAATTCAAAATTTGGTGGCTTTTATAAATCTTTTAATACCAATATTGATTACTCTTATGATTACAACTGGAAGTATTGCTTCAGCCAGTATGATTCAACCGATAATAATTTTTATGGTAACAGTTATAAGTAATTTTATTGTTAATGTGATAATTCCTATTACTCTTGTTTCAACATCATTAAGCATAATCTCTCAAATATCTGAAAAAGTACAAATAGATAAGTTAGCTAAATTTATGAAATCAAGTGCTATCTGGATTTTAGGTGTAATTCTTACATTATTTGTAGGAGTAGCTTCGTTAGAAGGAAGCTTAAGTAGTAGTGTTGATGGAGTTACTGCTAAAACAACAAAGGCTGCTGTATCAAACTTTATTCCAGTTGTAGGAAAAATCTTAGGTGACGCAGTAGATACTGTTATGGGGTGCAGCATTATTCTGAAAAATGCATTAGGTGTTGTTGGAGTGATTGTCATAATTGGAATATGCATTGTTCCAATATTTAAGTTAACTACATTAATGTTAATGTTTTATTTAGGCTCAGCAATTTGCCAACCAATTGCCGATGGAAAAATTATCAAATTGCTTGCAAATATGGGAGATACATTTAAATTATTATTAGCGATTTTATGCAGTGTATCAGTGATGCTAATTATAGGAATTACACTAATTATAAAAATTTCAAATAGTGGTGCAATGTATGGATAATGGAGGTGATATATATGGAATTTATAACATCATGGGCTCAAGGAATAATTGTATCTGTAATTATAGCCACTATTATTGAAATGTTGTTACCAAATAACGGTAATGGAAAATATGTTAAGGTTGTTGTTGGAATATTTATTCTGTTTAGTATTGTTTCGCCTATAATAACTAAATTTAAAGGAAAATCAAGAAGTTTAATAGATTTAGATACATATATAAAAGAAAATGATAAAGATAATACTATACAAGCATCAAATTTAAATGTTAACAATAATGAAACTATAAAAACAATGTATGAAGAAAATTTGAAAATTGATATTAAATCTAAGGTTAGTCAAAAAGGATATACAGTAGGAAATATTAATTTGGAAATTTTGGATAATAACGAATATACATTAAACAAAATAGAAATAAAAATTATTGCAAGAAATGAAAAAAATGAAGGAAATATAAAAGAAAATAGACAAGCAACATCTACAATTGTCGAGAATATAGAAAATATAAAAATAGAGTTAGGACGGAAGTAGAAAAGATGACAAAAAACAGGAAGAATCTGTTATTAATGAAAGTGAAAAGAGAAAACTAAAAGAATATTTAAGCAGAGTATATGAAGTTAGTGAAAACAGTATTTTGGTTAACTAAAAAATAAAATGGAAAGGGGAGTATAGATGGGAAATCTAAAAAACATATTCTTATCCAAAATTGAAAATAAAGGAAATAAAAAAAATATCGAGAATTTAGTTGTATTTGTGATAATTTTGATAGCTACAATAATATTTATTAATTATATATGGAATGGAGATAAAAAAGAAACAAAAACAAAACAAAAAGTAACAGATATATCTGAGAATACAATTGATTCGCCAGTAAATTATAAAGATGATAACAATTTAGAAAATCAGTTAGAAAATATACTAAGGAACTTAAACGGTGTAGAAGATGTTCAAGTCTTAATTACATATGAAAAAACTAATAAAGTAATACCAATGTATAATGAAGATAATCAGCAAAGTGTTACACAAGAAGAAGATACGCAAGGAGGTGTGAGAACAATAAATGAAAATTCTAGCAAAAAGGAAGTTGTATATGAAGAAAATAATGGACAAAGAAATGTTATAACTAGCAATATAATTTCACCTGAGATAAAAGGAGCGGTTGTTTTGGCAAAAGGAGCTAATAATGGAGTAGTAAAAAGTAATATAATACAAGCAGTAGAGGCTGCAACTGGACTTCCTACGCATAAAATTCAAGTATTTGATATGAAATAGAAAAAAGGAGATTTTATTATGAAAATTTTAAAAAGAAATCAAATTATAATTTCAGTATTAGCGTTAATGTTAATAACTGTTGGATATGTGACATACACAGCTAATGTTCATAATACAGTAGAAACCGGTGCTTTAATGGATGCTGAGAAAATGGCTGGCATAGGTGATGCAAAACTTGTTAATAGTAATAATACGGTAAAAGACACTAAAGAGAATATTACTGATACTGAAGTTGAGGAAACAAACACAACAGAAACAGCAGAAAGTGGTACAAATACAGAAAAAGAAACCAAGGCTGATACAACTTCTGCTAGTAGTACTAACGATTCAACAAGTTCTTTAAACTCAACAAAAACAACATCTACATCAGTATATAGTACAGATTATTTTGTAGCATCAAGATTAGAAAGAGATAAAATGTATTCACAAATGTTAGAAACATATCAAAACATAGCTAAAAGCGACACTGTACCAGTAGATCAAAAAAATACATCAACACAAGAGATAACTAATATTAATAATAAGAAAAATTCTATAATGATTGCAGAAAATTTAATAAAGAATCTTGGTTTTGAAGATGTAGTAATATTTGTAAATGATAATAGCACAAGTGTTATTATTAAAGCAGAGAATTTATCTGATGCAGATATAGCTAAAATACAAAATATAGTCTGTAGAGAAATCGGAGTAGATGTTGAGAATATTCATATAAGTTTAAAATAAAGGATTGACATTAAGAAAAAATCGTGTTAAGATTTTAATATACCAAAAAATGGAAAGAGGAATAATTATGAAGTTAAGAGTATTTTTAAACCAACTACATCATCATCGTAGGAGCTTGTAACTAATGCATATTCATGCGTAGGTACAGGCTTAAAGTTCTGTGCCTACGATAGTTTAAAAATATTCTAAAAGAATAGATACGAAAAAAGACTATTTGTAGGAATTATAACTTACAAATAGTCTTTTTTCGTATCTTGTTTTTATTTTAGCAACATAATTATTCCGAATTTTATTGAAAGAAAGGAGCGTGGCATATATGTTAAAAGTAGCCATAACTAAAGGAAGAATTGAAAAAAAGTTTTGTGAACTTTTAAAAAATACAAATTATGATATAGAACCAATTATTAATAAAGATAGAAAATTAATGATTAAAACGAAAGATGATTTAGAAATTGTATTTGCAAAATCAAATGATGTTTTAAACTTTGTAAACAATGGTATTACAGATGTTGGAATTGTTGGAAAAGACACTTTGTTGGAAAGTGATCTATATAACTTTTATGAATTACTAGATTTACAGACAGGAAAATGCAAATTTTGTTTAGCAGCATATCCATCATACAAAACAGAAAAATTTAATCGAAAAAAGATAATTGCAACTAAATATCCAGAAATTGCAAAAAGATTTTTTGAAAGAAAAAATGAAGATGTTGAAATAGTTAAATTAGATGGTTCTGTTGAATTAGGCCCAGTAGTTGGAATGGCAGATGCTATTGTGGACATAGTTGAAACTGGAAATACATTAAAAGCAAATGGATTAGAGGTAATTGAAGAAATATGTGATATAAGTACTAGATTAATAGTTAATAAAAAAAGCATCAGAGAAAAAACAGAGGAAATTTATAATATGATAGACAAGTTAGATGACATTATTAGAAACAATGAATTGTAAAAGGAGGAGTGAACATGAAACCAGATTTTAATAAAATGAAATTAATACCAGCTATAATTCAAGATTATAAAACAAAACAGGTTTTAATGTTAGCATATGTAAATGAAGAAAGTTATAAATATATGCTAGATAATAAACAAACATGCTTTTTTTCAAGAAGCAGACAAAAGCTATGGCACAAAGGGGAATCTTCAGGAAATTTTCAAAATATAAAATCAATGTATTTAGATTGTGATAATGATACATTATTAATTGAAGTTGAACAGATTGGAAAAGGAGCTTGTCATACAGGTAGTTATTCATGCTTTTTTAATACAATAATAGAAAACTCTGAGTGTAGTACTTTAAAAGAAAATAATGATAAAAACATAATAGATGTAGTATATGAAAATATAGAAGATAGAGCGAAAAACCCAATGGAAAATTCATATACAAACTATTTACTAAATGAAGGAATAGATAAAATCTGTAAAAAAATAGGAGAAGAAGCAACAGAAACTGTTATAGCTGCGAAAAATGATAATAAAGAAGATTTTATAGGAGAAATTTGTGATTTAGTTTACCACACTTTAGTTTTGATGTATAATAGAAAAGTAAATATAAAGGATATAGAAAATAAATTAAAAGAAAGACATAAAATAAAAGGAAACAAGAAAAAGTTTAATATAAGAGGAGAATATTAAATGTTTTATAGTTAAAGTTAGAAAACAATAGACAGTAGTCTTGACAAACAAAGGAAATTTATGTTAATTTTAGAAAGAAATGTAAATTTCCTTAAATAAAAAAGGAGGAATAAAAATGAACGAAAAAGTACAACCAAAAACATTACCAGGATTTATGGAATTATTACCAAATGAACAAATTTTATTTAATGAAATGAAGGAAAAAATTCAAAAAACATATGAAAAATTTGGATTTTTACCATTAAATACACCAATAATAGAATCATCAGAGGTACTATTAGCTAAAGCTGGTGGAGAAACAGAAAAACAAATATATAGATTTAATAAAGGAGATTCAGATTTAGCTTTAAGATTTGATTTAACAGTTCCTTTAGCAAAATATGTAACTGAATATTATCCTAATTTAACTTTTCCGTTTAGAAGATATCAAATAGGAAAAGTATATAGGGGTGAAAAAGCACAAAGAGGAAGATATCGTGAATTTTATCAATGTGATGTAGATATAATTGGAGAAAACGAATTAAGTCTAATAAATGATGCAGAAATACCAAGCATTATATATAATACTTTCAAAGAGTTAGGATTTGACGATTTTACAATAAGTATTAACAACAGAAAAATATTAAATGGTTTATTTGAATCTTTAGAACTAAGTAATAAATCAGTTGATATACTAAGGATAATAGACAAAATTGATAAAATTGGAAAAGATAATGTTATTAAAGAAATTAAAGATTTAAATGTAGAATCAAACAAAATAGATACAATTATGAATTTTATTACAATTACAGGAAACGTGGAAGATACTATAAAATCTTTAAGAGAGTTGAATATAGAAAATGAACTATTTAATTTAGGTGTAAATGAATTAGAAGAAGTTGCAACAAATATAAAATTATTTGGTGTTCCTGTACAAAATTATAAAATTGATTTAACAATTGCAAGAGGGTTAGATTATTATACAGGTACAGTATATGAAACTTTCTTAAATCAGTATAGACAATTAGGAAGTGTATGCTCAGGTGGTAGATATGATAATTTATCAAGTTATTATACAGATAAAAAAATGCCAGGAGTAGGTATTTCCATTGGACTTACAAGACTATTTTTCCAATTAACAGATAATAAAATTATAGAAGCGGGAAATAGATCAATATCTAAAGTAATGATTATATCTATGGTAGATGATTTTAGTAAAAGTATAGAAGTTGCTACAAAGCTAAGAGAAAATGGAATTAATACACAAATTTATACAGATAATGCTAAAATAAAAAATCAATTCAAATATGCAAACAGATTAAATATTCCATTTGTAATTGTTATAGGAGAAGATGAAATACAAAATAATACGGTTTCTTTAAAAAATATGGAGACTGGAGAACAAGAAACTATAACTATTGAAGAAGCAATTAATAGAGTTAATAATGCGTAAGTTTTTTGACATATAATCCCAAATATGGTATAATAATAAATGTGTTTAATAAATAAAAAAGGATGTATGAAAAATGAAAAACAAAAAAATAATGACTGCTATGATAGTAATTATATTGATGTTATTGGTTACTATAATAGTAGGTACAGTATTGAATATGGCAGGTATAGACTTTTTAAAATTAGTAAATAACAAAAACAATATAGAAGAAATTGCAAATAATGAAAAAACAGAAAATATGGCAAATATACAAATAAATGCAGAACAAAATAGTGACTTAACAGAACAAAATACAAATAATGAAGAAAATGGAAATGTAAATATACAAGAAATCAGAGCTGCAGCAGTGATGCAAAATGATAATGAGGTAATTAATGAAATATCAAGTCGTTCACAAGTTGCAAGACAAATTATACCAGAACCAGAAATTTTATATATAGATACAGATGAAAATTCAGCAAAGAATACAGATGAATACGAAGAATTGAAACAATATATAAAATTAGAAGATGTTAAAATAAGTTTTAATATGGATGTATCTAAAACAACAGGTTTATCAAAATCAGATTTCATTACATTAGTTCAAAATATGAAGTATGATAGAACTAAAATTTTAGCAAAAAATGCTGGTTGGATTTGGGAATGTTGTCAAAAATATAATGTTAATGAAATTTTTGTATTAGGCGTTTGTGGAATTGAATCTGCATGGTGTTCTGCACCACAACATCAAAGAACTCATAATTATTCAAGTTTAATGAATAAAGGAAAATTAATTCCATATGCATCAGATGAAGCAGGATTTGAAGCAATGATACAGTTATTAGGACAAAGATATTTAACACCAGGAGCTAGTTTTTATCATGGATCAACAATTACTGGAGTTGGTACATGTTATTGTAATCCTAATTCTTGGCCAAAAAAAGTCTATACTTGTATGCAACAAGTATTTCAATAAAAATTAAGGAGCGAAAGCTCCTTTTTTTTATAATTTACTGTTGTAAAATTTGAAATTATTGGTATAATAATTAAGAATACAATGGAAAAACAAAGGAGGAAATTAAATGGTAAAAAAAGTAGCTATTTTAGCTAATGGAGGGGATGTTTCAGGATTTAATGCAGTTATAAGAGCAATAGTAAAAACAGCAGAAGAACACGGCGTTAAATGTTATGGATTTATAGATGGATATAGAGGATTACTAAAAAATGAATATATATCTTTAAGTACATCAGACAGTAGAGCTGCTTCAGGAATATTACCTAAAGGAGGTTCAATCATTGGTTCTTCAACAAATGCAAATGTATTTAATTATAAGGTAACAGAGTTAAATGGAGATGTGGTATATAAAGACCTATCAAACATCTGTGTTGAAAATATAAAAAATGATGGATTTGATTGTTTGTTTACATTAGGCGGAGATGGTACACAAAAATCAGCAAGAGATTTTTCATTAAAAGGAATTAATGTTATTGGGGTACCAAAAACAATAGATAATGATGTTGCATGTACAGATATAACATTTGGATATAATACAGCTGTTTCAGTTGCATCAGATGCATTAGACAGACTTCATACAACAGGAGAGACACATCACAGAATAATGGTTTTAGAAGTTATGGGAAGATATGCTGGCTGGATAGCGCTAGAGTCTGCAATAGCAGGTGGTGCAGATGTAGCATTAATTCCAGAAATTCCATATGATATGGATAAAGTTGTTGAAAAAATTAATCATAGAAGAGACAAAGGTAAAAAATTCAGTATTGTTGTTGTTGCAGAAGGTGCAATGCCAAAAGGTGGAAATATTACTATTGAGGGAACAAGAGACAATGGCAGTGGAGTAGATAACACAAAACTTGGAGGAATAGGACAAGTTATTACAAAACAATTAGAGGAGTTAACAGGTCTTGAAGCAAGATGTACAGTTTTAGGATATGTCCAAAGAGGAGGAACACCTACTGCATTTGATAGAGTTCTTTCAACAAAATATGGATCTAAAGCTATGGAACTTGCATTAGAAGGAAAATTCAACGTTTTAACAGTAATAAAAGATGGAAAATTAGATAGTGTTCCATTAGAAGATGTTGTTGGAAACAATAAAGTAATTGGAGCTGTTTCAGGAAATACAGCAGAAAGTAATATTAGAAAAGTAAATATGGACAATGATTTAGTAAAAACAGCAAGAAATATAGGAATTTGTTTAGGGGATTAGTTCAATATGAACTTATCCCTAATTAGATAAGAAAGGATGAGAGAATGAAAAAATTAAAGAACATACATATAGTAATTATAATTGCAGGAATAATATTTAATAGTATAAGCATATTTCACCCAAATTTGTGGTTTGATGAAGCATATTCAGTAGGGTTAGCAAATAAATCATTTGCAGATATATGGACAATTGGAGGAAATGATGTTCATCCAATTTTATATTATTACGTTTTACATATTATTTATTTAATTTTGAATGGTTTAGGCGTTGGATTAAATGGTATTATCATAGGATATAGAGTATTTTCAGCATTTTGCATATCAATGCTTGGTATATTAGGTTTTTCACATATTAGAAAGGATTTTGGAGAAAAAACAGGAGCATTATTTTCATTTTTTTCTTACTTTATGCCAGTAATATGCATTTATACGGCAGAAGTAAGAATGTACTCTTTAGCCATACTAGTAGTTACAATTTTAGCTATTTATGCTTATAGATTAGCTAAAAATGGAAGTGAAGCCAAAATAAAAGATTGGGCAATATTTGGAATATCTAGCTTGATGTGTATTTATACACATTATTACGGATTAATGGCCGCTGGAATAATTAATTGCATTTTATTATTTTACTTAATAAAAGAAAAACGAAAAAAAGACATAATAACTATTATTGTACTTGGAATCATTCAAGCAATCGCATATATTCCATGGATAATGTGTTTTATAACACAATTAAAAAATGTTTCAAAAGGTTTTTGGATAGGGTTTGAATTTCCAAAAACAATTTTCCAATTATTTGGAACTCAATTTTCAGGAAACTTAAAAGATATAATAGGTTTTATTTTTGTTATTGCATTATACATATATATAATATTCAAAATTTTCTATTCAAAAAGAATAAAGAAAACTAGATCTAATGAAGATGAAAAGAAAAATGATATATATGCAATTATTTCAATTGCAATATATTTTGCTGTTATTTTGGCAGCTGTTATAATTACAGCAGTAATGAAAACATCAATTCTATATTATAGATATTTATTCGTAATAACAGGATTATTTATTTTCTTTATAAGTTATTATTTATCAAAAGAGAATAATAAATATTTTGTATTAACAATTTGCATAATAACTCTAGTTCTCGCAGGAATAAGCAATTACAAACAGATTAAAGATGCATATGAAGAAAATAATATGACACAAATATCTTATCTAAATGAAAATGTAAAACAAGATGATGTTATTGTAATAAATGAAACAGAATTAGGAACAGGTACTGTAATAGCATTAAATTATACAAATAATAAGCAAATATATTATAATCCATCAAATTGGGGAGTAGAAGCAGCATATAGAGCATTTGGAGAACAATTTAGTGTATGTACAAATTTAGACTTCTTAAATGAATGTAATGGCAGAATATGGGTAATAGATAATGAAAACTCAGATTATTATAATAAGCAATTTAATAATCAAGATTATCAACTAATAAGTTCAAAAATGATAAAAACTGGATATAAAGGTTATGTATATAATATGATTTTAGTTGAAAAAGTTAATTAATAAAAAGGAGGAATATACTTAACATTTATGATTAAGTATATAATGAAAAATGGAAGAACAAACAAGTAATAAATTTTTATTAGGAATAATTGGAGCACTAGTTGGAGCTTTTATAGGAGCGATTCCTTGGATTTTAGTTTATGCATTTGGAAATATGATTGTGGCAATATTGTCTGTACTTATTGCAATAGCAAGTTATTATGGTTATAGAATTACTAAGGCAAAAATTGACAAAAAACTTCCAGTTATTGTTGCTATTTCATCAATTATAGCAGTTACAGTTTCTACATTTGTAATAGCACCACTAATATTCTTAGCAACTGATGGTTATGATGCAAGCTTCGCAAATTTATCTGTAATATATAGTGCATCAGAGGTAAGAAATGCGTTTATACGTGATTATGTAATTTCATTAATATTTACAGCATTGGGTATCAGTGGTATTATCGCAAATTTAAACAAACAAATTAAAGACGGAGTATCAAGAGAAGATTTGAAAATTAATCTTTCTAATGCACAACAATTAGTTACACCAGAGGAAATGCAAATGGCAAAAGACGTTTTCTTAAAGTATGATGCTATGAATAAAATCAATGCAGTAAATAAAGATGATATTATGGCAGATTTAAATTCTAATGTAACAGAAACAAGAGCTATAGAGATTTTTAATTTATTAAGAAATCAAAGAATAATAAAAAAATCAAAAGGAAAATACTATTTTTCAGAAAAGAATCAAAACAGTAATGTTCAAAAAAACGGAATAATAATTGGAATAGTAATTGTTGTTATCTTAGTAACAATAAGTATTATAATAGCGGTAGCAGCGTCTTCAAATAATAAAAAATCAAATAAAACAAACAAAGATGATTCTAATTCAACTGTTTCATTGAACAATAATGAACAAACAGAAGAATATGAATCTGAGCATATAATTAAAGATGCCAAAATGAAGTTTATTCCAAAAGATGATTTATTAATTTTAACAGATAATGAAATAACTACTTATTATGGAAGTCAATATACAGCATATGAAATCATTGCACTAAATAAAGAAGGTGATAGAATAGTATATTGTTTTATAGATTCTGGAGATGATATAAAAGACTATTCTACAAAAGAATATTTAAATAATATGATAAATACTAGTGAAGAATTTGAGGTAAAAACAGTAGATATTAATGGTTTCAAATTTGAAAAAACACAACTTTCATTTGAAAACAATGAAAAAAAATATACTGAAGAATGTTATGTTTATAAAGTAGATGATAAATTTATATGTTTTGATTATAGTTATCCAGCTGGAGAAAAAAGTAATTTTAACCAAATGATTGAAAAGAATTAGAAGATAATTATAATATAAAAGGAGAGAATGGAGTATGATATATGAGTTTGAAGTTCCAGCAAAAATTATAGGAAAAGGAAGACCAAGATTAAATAGTTATACAGGTCAAGTATATACTCCAACTAGAACAAAAGATTATGAAAGTCTGGTTGAGCAATATTTTCTTTTAAAATATCCAAGATATAAAACAATGGAAGGTAGAGCAAAAGTAAGTATTACTGCATATTTTGAAGTACCAAAATCTGCTAGTAAAGTTATGAAAGAGCAAATGCTAGATAATAGAATAAGTCCAACAAAAAAGCCTGATATAGATAATGTTGTAAAAATTGTGCTGGATTCTATGAATAAATTTGCATTCAAAGATGATACTCAAATTACAAAAATTGAGGTTGAAAAATTATATGGTGCTGAAGAAAAACTATATGTTAAGATTGAAGAGTATTAGGAGGTTAAGAATAAATGAAAAGATTAAAAATTTGTTTGTTTTTAGGAGCAATATTGATAATAATGTTTTGTTTAACTGGGTGTGACAACAATAAAAATACAAGTAATACAACAAGCACAGGAAATAAGACAACAAACAGTAATTCTTCTAATGCAAATACAAAGAATAATGAACAAGAATCATCAAGTGAAGAAATTGATGTAGAATCAATAAATTTTGTGGCAAGTGCTGAAAAGCAAGTGGCTGCACCTGAAAAAGGAGAAACCATAGCAATAATGCATATAAAAAATTATGGGGATATTAAACTAAAATTTTTCTCTAATGTAGCTCCAAAGGCAGTAGAAAACTTTATTACACATGCCAAAAATGGATATTATAATGGAGTAATATTCCATAGAGTTATAAATGATTTTATGATACAAGGCGGAGATCCAACAGGCACAGGAACTGGAGGAGATAGTATATGGGGAAAAGATTTTGAAGATGAGTTCTCATATGATTTAGTTCCATATAGAGGTGCATTGTGTATGGCAAATGCAGGTTCAAATACAAATGGAAGTCAGTTCTTTATAGAGCAAGCCAAGTATGATGAAAGTACGGCAACAATGTTAAAACAATATGGCTATCCGGAAAATATATTAGAGGCATATAAAAAATATGGAGGTAGTTTACATTTATTTGGAAAACATACTGTATTTGGGCAAGTTATTGAAGGAATGGATGTAGTAGATAAAATAGCGGCAACTAAAACAGATGATAGTGATAAACCGTTAGAACAAGTTGTAATAGAGAGTATAGATATTGTAGAGTATTAGTATAAGTTTTAAATATCATATATATATATTATAAAGAACATTTTTATAAATGTTCTTTTATTTTATATGGTATAAAGAAACATAAAAAGTTGACGCCACAAAATTATTTTGTGGTTATGTAAAATTGCAAAACAATTATAATTGTGTTATAATTGTCGTAAATTTTTATAAAGGAGGCTTTCCGAAATGGCAAATGACAAACGGAAAAAAACGAAACAGAAACGCGAGATAATTATTTATGCGATTCTTGCATTGACACTAATTATTTTCTGCATATGGTATTACTATAAGTATTACTATGTTGTTGAATCAATTAACACACCAATTATATTAGAAGTAGAGGAGAGCTCAACTTCTAATCCAGCTATTACTGATCTTGACGGTACTTTATATGTTCATATGATTGACTGTGGGCAAGGAGATAGTTTTTTGTTCGAATATGAAGGGCAATATGGACTTATAGATTGCGGTACAAAGTCAGAGAGTAAAAAGGTAATTCAGTATTTAAAAAAAGAAGGAGTAAAAGAATTACAATTTATAATGGGATCTCACCAACATGACGATCACATAGGAGGTCTTAATAACGTTTTAAATTCTTTTGATTATGATGTTATTTATCTACCTGAAATTAATGATGATTTAGTTACATCAGACTGGTACGAAGCAATAATAGACAAGATTGATGAAGACGGAGTTGAAGTAATAAATCCTAAAATAAATGATGAGTTTAAGTTAGGAGAAGTCAATTTTAAAGTGGTTGGTCAATTAACTCCAGAAGAAGCTAAAAACGATTTAAACAATTATTCAACCGTTGTTAAAGTTACGTTTGGACAAATGGATTTATTGATGACAGGCGACGCTGAAGAAAAAGTTGAAACTTATATGTTAAATTCTGATACATTGTCAGAATGCGAAATTCTAAAGCTCGGACATCATGGATCAAACACATCTTCTTCTCGGAAGTTTATTGAAAAAGTAAATCCTGAATATGGATTAATTTCATGTAGTGTAGGCAACAGATATAAACATCCAAACAAAGAAACAGTAGATATTTTAAAAGAAAAAAATGTCGAGATTTATCGGACAGATGAATGCGGAGATGTTGTTGTATCAATTACATGTGATAGCATTACTTTTGACAAATTGCCTGGAGATTATTTGGATGGTGAAACATTAGCTAAATAGAGGAATACAATTTCACATTCGTTCGAACAGCTGAGTTAAGGAATACAACCTCACGTGCGTTCGGTTGCATAAGTTATCTGTAACTCACATTCGTTCGAACAGCTAACTTAAGGAGTGTTAAGGATGAAAATGATAAGTTATATGAGCCTTTCTTCTGTAAGTGAAAAGTTTGCAACAGGAGAGGTAGAAAACATTTCGATTTACGATGAAAGACCAGAAAAAGCAGGTGATATTGAGTGCTATATGGTTGATATTGATACTGAAATGTTAACCGAAAAAGGTTTACCTGTTGGAGAAGGCTATATTTATTCTGTTCTTCATGATGGAGAAAATATTGATAAAATTCTTTGTTTAGAAGTAGCAGAATGGATTAGAAGAGTTAACAGAAGAAAAGCTAAAAAGCAGAGGCAGAAATAGTTAAAACAAAAAACGGTTCAAAGTAATTTTTATATTATTTTGAACCGTTTTTATTTAATTTATTATTAATCAAGTATTGACATGATTACATAAAAATGGTAAAATGAAACTCAGTTTCAAATTGAAATGTAATTGTATAATAAAAATAGTACAAGAGGTGAAGGAATTTGAAAGGAAAATATAATACAAAGCAAAGAGAAAAAATATTGTCATACATGAAATTAAATAAAGATTCTAATATTACTGCTGAAGAAATATTAAGTTATTTTAATTCAATAGGAGAAAACATTGGAAAAGCAACAGTTTACAGATTTTTAAACGATTTAGTAAAGCAAAACATTGTAAAGAAATATATGGTCGAAGGAAGAAATTGCAGTTGTTATCAGTTTATAGAAGAACAAAATTGTGTTAATCATTTTCATTTAAAATGTGAAAAATGCAACAAGATTATTCATTTAGAATGTGAAGAATTTAAAGAAGTGCAACATCATATTTCAGAAGAACATGAATTTGAATTAGATAATGTAAAAACAGTATTTTATGGAATCTGTAAAGATTGTAAATCAAAGAATAATTTAGGAGGAAAATAAAATGAAAAAAAATATAGCATTTATAACAATTTTAACAATGGTATTTTTTATAATAACAGCTATAATTATTAATATAAAAAATCCTATAAAAAAGGAAAATGGTGAAAAAATTGAAATAATTGCAACTCTATTTCCACAATACGATTTTGCTAAGCAAATTGGTGGAGATAAGGTAAATGTTAAATTATTATTACCACCAGGCTCAGAGAGCCATACATATGAACCAACACCGCAAGACATGCTAATGATAAATGAATCTGATTTATTTGTTTATACAGGAAAAGAAATGGAACCATGGGCAGAGAATCTTATCTCTGGTATGAAAAAAGATATAAATGTAATTGATTTATCTAAATCAGTAGAATTAATCCATTCCGAAGAGTTTGAAGAAGAACATATGGAAGAAAACGATGAGCATGAACATGAACATGAGTATGAGCATAACCATAACCATGATGAAGGAGAACATAATCATGAATATGATCCGCATATATGGTTAAACCCTCAAAATGCCATAAAAATGGCGAAAAACATTGAGAAAGAATTAATCAATATAGATCCAGATAATGCAGAATATTATAAAAACAATGCGGAAAAATACATAAACGAAATTGCAAAATTAGATAAAGAAATCGAGCAAACTGTTAACAGTTCATCAAATCCGAAAATTGCATTTGGAGGAGCTTTTGCATATGCATATTTTATAGAAAGATACAACATTGATTTTATTAGTGCATATGAAACATGTGGAGAAGGGTCAGAACCTAGCACGGTTCAAGTTAAAGAAGTAATAGACTACATAAATAATAACAACTTACCAGTTATCTTTTACAAAGAATACACGTCAGGAAATGTAGCCCAAACAATATCAGAAGCAACAGGAGCAAAAATGTTAGTTTTCAATACTGTACATAATATATCAAAAGACGAAATAAACAATGGAGCAACATATGTAAGTATTATGAAAGAAAATTTAGAAAATTTAAAACAAGCTTTAAAATGAAACATTTGGGGACGGTCTTTTTTTGTTTCAATTTTGAAACATTAGAGGGACGGTCGTACAAATTTTCATAAAAGAAAGGAATTTGGTATGAATTTAATAGAAATAAAAAATATCACAACAACATATAATGGGCATATTGCAATAAAAGATGTTTCATTTAATATAAAAAAAGGTGATTATATTTGTTTAATTGGAGAAAATGGTTCAGGCAAAAGTACTTTAATAAAGACAATAGTAGGTTTGAATAAAAAAGATTCTGGTGAAATAATAAAAAATATAAACCCAGAAAAAATTTCATACTTAGCTCAAAATAATTTGGTGGATTTAGATTTTCCAGCAACAGCTAAAGAAATAATAATGACCGGAGTTCAGAAACACAAAGTTTTGCCATTTTACAGTAAGGAAGACCATAAAAAATTTGAAGAAATATGTAATGTGCTTGGAATAAAAAGTTTTGTAAATAAACAAATTGGACAACTCTCTGGAGGACAAAGACAACGAATTATGCTTGCACGAGCGTTAATTAGAAAGCCAGAATTACTGATATTAGACGAACCATGTAGCGGTTTAGATGTCAATATTACCAGAGAATTCTATGACATATTGAATAAATTAAATAAAGAATCAAATCTAACCATAATTATGGCAACACATGATTTAGATGAAGTAGAAAATGAAAATGTTAGAGTAATATGCATGGCAACAAATGTAAAATTTGATGGAAATATTAAGGAATGGAAGAATTGAAAAAAAGACCGTCCCAAAATGTTTCAAAAATGAAAAAATCTAAGAAAGGAAATAAAAAATGGAGTTTTTAATAAATTTACTACAATATCCATTTATGCAAAGGGCACTTATATGTGGGATTTCAATTTCATTTTGTGCCGCTTTGATAGGAGTTATATTAGTTTTAAAGAGATATTCGATGATAGGCCATGGACTCGGAGAAGTGGCATTTGCAGCACTTTCATTAGCGTTAGTACTTAATTTACCACAAATGTATGTTGCAATTCCAATTGTTATAATTGCATCATTTATAATTTTAATAATAAGTCAGAAAAAAGGAGAATCAGGTGATATAACAATAGCACTTGTTTCAGCAGGAGCACTGGCCTTTGGAGTTATAATAACATCTTTAACTAGTGGCTTTAATATAGATGTATATAATTATATGTTTGGAAGTATTTTAACAATGTCAACTACTGATGTTATAATAAGCGTAGTTTTATCAGTTTTGTTAGTGATTGCGTATGTATTTTTTTATAATAGATTATTTATGATTACATATGATGAGAAACATGCAAAAGTTTGCGGGATTAATGTTACATTTTATCAATTTTTAATTGCATTGTTTACAGCATTAGTAGTAGTAATTGGTATGAGAATGATGGGAACATTATTAATATCAAGCTTGATAGTTTTTCCCGCTATTATTGCAAGAAAGTTAACACATTCATTTAAAGGAATGGCTGTAATGTCTGTGATTATTTCAATAATGTGTTTCTTATTTGGATTGGTAATTTCATCATTATTAAATTTACCGACAGGAGCTAGTATTGTTATGGTGTATATTGGAGTGTTGATATTTAGTATTATTTGGAAAAAAATTGTTAAATAAATGGTAAAGAGTACTTATAGAAATATAAGTACTCTTTTAATTTTTTTACTACACAAATCTTTTAAAATTTCCATTAGTATAATCTTTTCCTTCCATAATTCTACCATTTTTAAATGTATCAATAATACTACATATTTCATCAACACTTTCATCGATAAAGCTAAATCTAATGTAATCAACATTAACTGCATCAATACCAATGCTTAGCTTTTTGCTATTATAGATAGTAGTAGTTTTAGAAAATGAATCTGGAATAACCTTGAAATTCATATTTAGTCTATCTTTTAAATAATATTCATGGTTAGAAATATTGCAATTACCGCTACATTTTTCCAAGCAAAAATTACTTCCAGAAATTAAACAGTAATTTGTGGTCATTACTGGCATATTACCATATATTATAGCTTCAGTTTTTATGGTACTGTAAAACTCATTTAAAGAATTCTTGTCTAATTCAGGTGATAGGGTAATACAAGAAATTCCAAGTTTTTCTAATTCACGAACAGTATGGTTGTTATACACATTTAAAGTATAATTTCCAATAAACTCATGAGTAGAAAGATAATCTTTAAAAAGATTTATTTGAGATATATTTGATATTACAAACCCTTTTACCATATAGTTAGCCAATATATCAGCTATGGAATTAGATACTTTTTTCATAACAGAATCTTTTAAAACAGATGGCATATAAATATAGCAATTTGTTGTATTAGATAATTCATCTATTTTAGTTTTATATTCTTTCATAAAAAAGTATTTTAGTGGAATGTAAACTTTATCAATATGTTGTAACTTAGAATAGTCTTCTGAAATGTTTAGTACATTTAATAAAATTGAAACAGCTTTTTTATCTTTTATTTTAATAGATTCAGAAGCGGGTTCATTATTATTAATAGGTTCATTACAGTTTCTATGAATCTTATTTAATAGAATTCTTTCTAATTCTGAGATACAGTCTCTACGTAGCTGATTTAATTTACTAATACTAGGCACATATAAATTATCATCTAAAACAATATCAATTTTTTCAAATTCAAAAGGCGTTCCGCCAAGCTTATTAACTTGTTGAACAATTCTATCTGAAGTAATAGGTGTGTTTGTTGCTTCAACTGGTACTAAGTCCGAAGTAATGGTAAAGTTGATATCGTTGCAATTTGTATATATTTGCATACTAACAGGTTCATTTTTATGTACCATAATTCTACAATTAATTTTCTGTTTAATTTTTTCATTATTAACATATTCATTTGTTAAATCACACAAAGCTTTAGAACTCATCTTAAAGATTTTGTCATTTGTATTAATACGACCTTTAATTCTACCAATTTTTACAATATCACCTTTTTTAGCAGTAGGCACGTTTTTATTGTCAATCATCAATTCAGAAATAGTATAAGAGCCTTTTTCTTTTTCAAGACTGACAGTATCTCCAATTGAGATATCATCTTCTAGCTTTAGAGTAATATATCCTTTGTTTGGATTAAAATTATAAACTGTACCAATAAAAATACCCATATTATTAGGCTTATCTGTATAAATGAATTTTTTGTTAGGATTTGGGTCTAAATATCCATTAGAGAATCCACCACGATTAAAAACTTGTAACAAATCTTTTCTGTCTTTTTCATCTATAACATAAGGTTTATTAGACTGTGCTAAATCAATATATTTTCGATAGATTCTTGTAACAGTTGATACATATTCTGGATTTTTTAATCTACCTTCAATTTTGAAACATGTAATTCCAAGATTTACAAGAGTAGGGAGTAGGTCAAGCGAACATAGATCCTTTGGACTAAGTAAATGCCCTTTATCTATGACAGTAGAATCTTTTAATAATTCATAAGGTAATCTGCAAGGCTGAGCACATTTACCACGATTTCCTGAACGACCACCAATCATGCTAGATAGTAAGCATTGACCAGAGTAGCAAATACATAAAGCACCATGAACAAAGACTTCTATTTCAATATTTGAATTATCACAAATATGTTTTATTTCATCAACAGACAATTCTCTTGAAAGTACAACTCTTTTAAAACCTAGTCTTTCAGCCTCCAAGACACCATCTAAGTTATGAATGGTCATTTGAGTGCTTGCATGAATAGGTAAATCTGGGAAAAGTTCTATTAGTTTTTTAGCCAATCCTAAATCTTGTACAATAATAGCATCAATTCCATATTCGTAGGCTTTTCTTGCAAGAGTAATAGCATCACTAAATTCATCATTTTTAATTAAAATATTTAAAGTTAAATTAGTTTTTACGTTTCTTAATTTAGCATATTCAATAGCTGCTTTTAATTCTTCGTCACTAAAATTGTTGGCAGAAGCTCTTGCATTAAAAAGCTCACCACCAAAATAAACACAATCAGCTCCAGACTGAACAGCAGCTTTTAAACAATCAAAATCTCCAACAGGAGATAGTAATTCTATTTTATTCATATCGAATCCTTTCTTGAAACATTTTGGGACGGTTTTTTTGTTTCACTAACTTAAACTATATTGTAACACATTTTTGAAGATTTGCATACTATATCATATAAAATAAAAAAGGAGGTAGAAGATTATGCCAGAAGAAGGAAGAAATTGTGGATGCGGATGTGGATGCGGAAATAACGGAATTTTAGGTGGAATGTTCGGAGGAGATGGATGCAATAGTGAAATTTTATTCTTTATTATAGTTTTCTTATTATTGTTTACAAACTGCGGATGTTGTGGAAGAAACTAATCATATATTGCCTTTTTAAAGGTTCTCTTTTTTAAGAGAACCTCTTTATCTTTTATATTATAAAAAATGTATTTACAGATATTAAAAAAACTTATATAATGATTTCGATAATGCTAAAGGAGGAAGAATAATGGTAAAAAAGAGAGAAGATTATATAAGTTGGGATTCATATTTCATGGGAGTTGCCATGCTTTCAGCAAGAAGAAGTAAAGACCCTAATACCCAAGTAGGAGCATGTATTGTAAGCCAAGATAACAAAATATTATCATTAGGATACAACGGAGCACCTAATGGATATGATGATGACCACATGCCTTGGGATAGAGAAGGAGATTTTATAAATACAAAATATGCGTACGTATGTCATGCAGAATTAAATGCAATTCTAAATAACAAAGGTTCAAAATTGGAAGGTGCAAGAATATACGTTGATTTATTTCCATGCAATGAGTGCGCTAAAGCCATAATTCAATCTGGAATAAAAGAGATTATATATAAATCGGACAAGTATAATGGAACTGACGGAAACATTGTTGCTAAGAAAATGCTAGATTACTGTGGAGTTAAATATAGAAAGTATGATGAAAAGAATATTGAGGTAAAGTTAGATTTGTAGATAAAACTTTTGAGACATTTTGAGATGGTCTTAAATATTAGAATGAAATATTTAAATAAAAATGAATATAATTTATAGACTTTTAATAAAACTTATAGTAGAATAATAAAAGTTTGATTATAAAATATGAGGAGTGAATATACAAATGTTAAAATATATATTAGTGTTTTTAGTTTCAATGGTACCATTAATTGAATTAAGAGGAGCGGTTCCACTAGGGTTAAGCCCATGGATGGGAGGAGCAATTCCTACAATTCCACTTTATATTATATGTATTATTGGAAATATGCTACCAGTACCTGTAATATTTTTCTTTGCAAGAAAAGTTTTAATATGGGGAAAGGATAAAAAATATATAGGAAAATTCTTTACTTTTTGCTATGAAAAAGGTGAAAAAGGCGGTAAAAAATTACAAGAAAAAGCAGGAAGAGGTTTATATTTTGCACTATTCTTATTTGTAGGAATTCCACTACCAGGAACAGGAGCATGGACAGGAACTTTAGCAGCAAGCTTTTTAGATATGGATTTTAAGAAAAGTATTATAGCGGTTATGGCTGGAGTTGTATTAGCAGGAGTAATTATGGGATTGGCAGCTGCCGGAGTATTTGGTGCAGCTGGTGCTGTGTTAGGTTAGATTTTTAAAATGGAGGACGGAGAAGATTTTAAAATTTTAAAATTTTCTCCGTCCCTTATTTTAAAAAACAATTTTTGGCTGATATTTTTCAAGCCACATATTAACTTGACACAAATAAGCCATAAGCTGAGGACCAGTCATAAGCTGACCAAACCAAGGTCTAGTAAATGCCTTGCCATCTGTTGCAAGAATTTCCAAAATATATTCCCTATTAAGCAAATTATTAATAGGAGCATTCTTATCAATCATAATCTTAGTAAGCATCTGCTTAACAGCAGCTAAATAGGTTGGGTTCCATGTCTTAGGATATGGACTTTTTTTACGGTCAACGATTTCTTCTGGTAACAAATCTTTCATAATATAGCGCAATAATCCCTTTTCGCGACCATTCAAAGCTTTCATCTCCCAGGGAATATTCCATACATATTCAGCTAAACGATAATCACAGAAAGGAACACGAAGCTCAAATCCATTATACATAGCCATTCTATCAGAACGATCAAGCAATGTTTGCATGAACCAATTCATTGTCAAATGAGATATCTTTCTTTTCTCAGCTGTTTCCAATGAATCTTCATCTAATATTTGAACATCTTTTAAGCCTTCATAATATCTATAATCAATATATTCTTTCAAATTAACATGTTCACCAATTGCAGGATTTAATAGTTGTTGTCTTTCTGACAAAGCAATAGACCAAGGGAAAGTTCCACTATTTAAAGCATCTTCTCTAAAGAACCATGGATATCCGCCGAATATCTCATCAGAACACTCTCCTGTCAATGAAACGGTTGCCTCAGGTTTAACTTTTTGACAGAATAAAAGTAGGGAAGAGTCAACATCTGCCATACCTGGTAAATCTCTCGCAATCATAGCATCTTCTAATGCAGTTGCCAGTTCTGGTGTATCAAGCATAACAACTTTATGATTGGTTCCTAATTTATTTTTCATAATGTCAATATAATAGTTGTCAGAATTTGGCTGAAAATCCGTTTTGATAAAATTTTTATCATTATCTTTATAATCTACAGAGTAGGTAGTCAAATTGCCTAAATCTTTATCCTTACAATAACTAGCAGCATACAAAGTTATAATACTAGAGTCTAATCCACCTGATAGGAATGTACATAATGGTACATCAGATACTAATTGCCTTCTAATTGAATCCTCTAGTAAAAATCTAGTTTTCTCACAAGTTGTTTTTAAACTATCTTCATGTGGCTTACTAATCAAAGACCAATATTTTTCCATATGCAATCCACTTGAATTATAAATACCAAAGTAACCAGGTTTTAATTCATAAATATCTTTAAATGCAACAGTTCCAGGAGTATGAGCTGGACCAAGACCAAATAACTCACAAATTCCTTGCTTATCTAATTTTGCTTCAACACCGGGAAAAGCCAAAATTGCTTTTATTTCTGACGCAAATACAAAGTTATTATTATTTAAAGTATAATAAAAAGGCTTAACTCCAAAGTGATCACGAGCAACAAACAATTCTTGTTTGTTTTCATTCCAAACCGCAAAACCATAAATTCCATTTAATTTATTTACAACATCATATCCCCATAATATAAAGCTTTTAAGTAGAACTTCTGTATCTGAATATGTTTCAAATTTAAACCCATTTTCAATCAATTCATCTCGCAATTCATCAGTGTTGTATAACTGGCCATTATAAACAATAGAATAAGTACAATTATTATATTTAACAGTCATCGGCTGTTTGCCACCATCAGGGTCTATGACTATTAATCTTTTATGTCCAAGTACAGAATGTTTACTATAATAATATCCATCTTCATCAGGACCACGTTTCTTAATTGATTCATTCATTAATGTTATTATATTTTTACTGTTAGATATATCTTTTGTTAAATTAACAAAACCTACTATTCCACACATATAAATACCTCCAGTTTTAGTTTATGCAAAAGTGAGAATTTTGACACAGCAAAATATGAAGATTTAAGGGCTGAAAGATAATTTACATAACTTGACTTTCACGCGCTGATTTGTTATAATACATTCATGATTATTCGTAGCTATACGAACTATAATAAGAATAGCGAATCAGCAAATTCTCGCAAAACTATTGTTTAAGGAGGAAAAAATAATGGTAGTTAAGGTTGAACTTGACTTAAGCAAAATCAGTCCAATGTTTCGGGAAGAACTAGCAAAGCAGATATCTGATTCAGAAGTATTATCTATACTTGCAAAAGATAATGATTCGGATGTTAGAGCTGAAGTGGCTGAAAACGAAAACACGTTGTACGCTGATTTGCATGCTTTGTCACTTGATAATGATGCAATGGTCAGATCTAAGGTTGCTTACAGCAGTAAAGTTTCCGAAGAAATCCTAGCAAGGCTTGCAAAAGATGATGTGTGGTGCAGACTTGGTGTAGCAAAGAATCCTAAAACTCCGAGCAGCATTTTACTTAAGCTTGCAAAAGATAGTGATTGGAATGTTAGAGAGGCAGTTGCTATGCATTCTAATTCTTCTGAAGAGGTGCTAGCTATACTTGTTAATGATGAGTCATGGAAAATCAGGGTAGAGGTGGCACGAAATCCTAATGTTACAAAGGCAATTATTGAAAAACTTGCGGAAGATGAGGATGTTCATGTTAAAGTTGTAGCAACAGAGAAACTTAAGAGTTTAAAGGCAAACTAATTTACAAAAAGGGGTAGGAATTTTCGACATTGTTGAAAATTTCTATCTCTTTTTTCTTGTTTTTAGTATCTAATCAATGAATAAAAGCGAAATATACCGAATATAATTTATATAAAGAATATCACACAAATTTGACAAATGAATACATATGGTGTATAATATGTATTAGATAGTCAAATGACAACTGAATACATAACGAATATAAAATGTATTTGAAAGTCAAAAAAGGAGGTGAGTATTATGGTAAGAACAGATAAAATCAAACAATTAATTGAATCAAACAATGGCATAATCACAACAAAAATCATAGACGAAAACAAAATACATAGACAATATCTAAAAAATCTTGTTGATGAAGGATATTTGGTAAAAGTATCAAGAGGATTATATGTTAGACCCGACAAAGATATAAACGAATATTATATTATGGGTGAGCAATACAAAACAGGAATTTTTTCCCATAATACTGCACTATATTTTTATGATTTAACAGATAGAACTCCATTTGAATTAGATATGACATTTCCAAGTAATGTACGTATTTCAAATGATATGATTAATTCGCACTATATTAGCAAAGACAAGATTGAAATAGGGTTAACTACAAAAGAATTAGAAGATGGAACAACAATAAGATTATATGATATGGAAAGAACAATATGTGATATTATCAGAGATAGAAACAAAATTGATTCGCAAATATTTAATACAGCTTTAAAAGAATATATGAAAAGAAAAGACAAAAATTTAAATTTATTATATGAGTATGCTACACAGTTTAAAATTTTAAAAATTGTAAAAATGTATTTAGAGGTATTGGCATAATTTGCCAATACCTCTTTATCGGCTAGAGCATGAATGAGTGTACACTTAGGATGAATCTTGCAAATTATGTATATTTGTGGTATAATGAGGTATAGCCTAAATTTTATAAGTCCTAGAGCTAAGGCTACTCTGGGCAAGGAGGTTTCATTATGAAACAGATTGAGAATATTTCAAAGCGGATAGAATTACCGCAGCGCTATGACAGAAACCAGAAAATTAATCTTGCTATCAAGCAGGCTTTTGCTGATTCGGTAGCAGAATTTGTTGCTCCTATGGATACATATGTGCTTCCTGCATATATACCTCCAATAAGCAAGTATGATGACGAGTATCATGAATACGAAAAAGGTACTACAACAACCTGCGGAGAACTGCCATACAACAGTACTACAATTAAAGATGGTGGCTGCGCAGTATGCTGCTTCAAACAGGGACTTGCTGTACAGGGATATCCAACAGACCTTAAAGACCTTGCTGATATATTAGGCAAGAAAGGTTATTACGAGCCGGGAAAAGGAACCTGGCATCAACTCTTCGATCACTGGGGGCTGAGAAGAGCTACTCATTATGCTGAGATGTTTGAGGCACTTGACAGGGGCACAATAGTTACTGCTCTTGTTAGAAACATCGACTATCCAGGCAACGATCTTGAAACAGGTAAAAACTTCATCAACATTGTAGGTGCTGGCACTGATTATATTGAACAGCTCGATAAGAAAAAAGAAAATACTTTTTACGTTGATGATCCGGCCATTGGAAGGATAGAGTTTTTTGCCAAGGACATTCTTAAGGCGATTGAATTCGCTTGGATCTGGTAATCTGTAAAATCCTTGCTTAAGGACTTAAACCGCAGGTGTGTTTATTTCACCTGCGGTTTTCTTATGTCATTTAGTTTATAAAAAATTGAAAATTTCTACATATAATTGTTGAATTTATTTTTATTTGATGTAAAATTACACTAAGATATATAATAAAATAAACGGAGGAAAAAATATGCAAGGAAATGTAATGAGTTTTAAAGCAAAAATCAACAATCTATCAAAAGAAAAGAAGGTAGCACCACAATCGGTTTTACAAGTATATATGTTAGAAAGATTACTAGAAAGAATAGCGTTATCGCCATATAAAGATAATTTTATTTTAAAAGGTGGAATGTTAATTTCAGCAATTTTGGGAATGTCAAGTAGATCAACAATGGATATGGACACAACGGTAAAAGGGTTTGAACTAACAGAAGAAAATGCAACAAAAATACTAAATGAAATTTGCAGTATAGAATTAGATGATGATATAACATTTAAGATGAATAAAATAGAATTAATAAGGGAAGATGATGATTATAATGGTTACAGAGCTACATTTGAAGCTAAATTTAAAAATGCAATGCCTGTAATATTTAAAATAGATATAACAACAGGAGATGCAATTACATATAAAGAAATTGAATATGATTACAACTTAATGTTAGAAGACCGTAAAATTCCGGTATGGTCATACAATCTTGAAACAATTTTAGCAGAAAAGTTTGAAGCAGTGATAAAAAGAGGTATTACAGGTACAAGAATAAGGGATTTTTATGATGTATACATGTTAATAAATACTCAAGAAGAAAATATAAATAAAAAACTTCTAACAGTTGCAATTAATTTAACATCAGAGCATAGGGAATCTTTAGATTTAATAAAAGATTGGAAACATACATTGGAATTATTAAGAAATGATGAAGATATGATTAAAAGATGGAAAGTTTATCAAAAAACATATTTTTATGCTAGAGAAATCGAATATAGCGAGTTAATTGAAAGTATTGAAAAAGTTGGGAATATTTATGATAAATATTCAAGTAAAGTTAAAGCAAATTAAAGTGAAACATTTGGGGACGGTCTTTTTTGGTTTCAAAAATGAAACAAAAAAAAGACCGTCCCCAAATGTTTAAAAAAAATTTACTATCCAACTATTGACAAATTTAACAAACACTAGTATAATTTTAAAGTGACATTAAAAAACGGTATAAATTAATATTATAGATATACAATCTAGATAACATAAGGAGGGAATTAACATGGCACAACCAAAAAGAAGATGGTCAAAAGCTAGAACACATTTAAAAAGATCTACATGGCAATTAAAAGCTAAAAACTTAGTTGAATGCCCACACTGTCATGAAATGATGATGCAACACAGAGCTTGCCCAAGTTGCGGATATTATAATGGAGAACAAGTAGTTTCAGTAAATGAAGCTGAATAATAAAAAATAACACAATTATCAATTGTGTTATTTTTTATTGGTTAAATAGTCAACAGTTTCAAAAATGTTTGACTAATTAGATAAAATGTTATAAAATAATAACCATAAAAGAGGTGAAAAAATTGAGAAAACCAACAGTAGCAATTGTAGGTAGACCAAATGTAGGTAAATCTACATTTTTTAATTACATAGTAGGAAAAAGAATATCAATAGTAGAGGATACTCCTGGGGTAACTAGAGATAGAATATATGCTGATGCAAATTGGAGAGGAATGGACTTTACTTTAATTGATACAGGAGGAATTGAGCCAGAAAGTGAAGATATAATAATATCACAAATGCGAACTCAAGCTGATATGGCAGTTGCAATAGCAGATGTTATTCTTTTTGTAACAGATTTTAAGCAAGGAGTAACAGAAGCAGATAAGGAAATTGCTTTAATGTTAAGAAAATCAAATAAACCAATTGTATTAGCTTGTAATAAAGCAGATAATTTTGGAAAAATATCGGATGATATATATGAATTCTATAATCTTGGGTTAGGGGATCCATACCCAGTATCAGCAGTTAATGCAATAGGTATAGGTGATGTATTAGATGCTATATATGAAGAACTTCCAAAAAATGATAACGACGAAGATGATAGCACTATAATCAAAGTGGCTATAATAGGAAAGCCAAATGTAGGTAAATCATCATTAGTTAATAAAATTCTAGGAGAAAATAGAGTAATTGTAAGTAATATAGCTGGAACAACAAGAGATGCAATAGATTCTGAATTTGAAAATGAATTCGGTAAATATGTATTTATTGATACAGCGGGAATTAGAAGAAAAAATAAAGTAACAGAAAATCTTGAAAAATACAGTGTTATGAGAACATTACTAGCGGTCGAAAGAGCTGATGTGTGTATTTTAATGATAGACGCAAATGAAGGTGTAACTGATCAAGATGCAAAAATTGCAGGAGAAGCACATGAGGCAGGAAAAGGAATTATTATTGCGGTAAATAAATGGGATGAATATGAAAAAGACACAAATACAACAGAGAAATATAAAAAAGAAATCTATAACAAATTATCATATTTGTCATATGCACCAATTATTTTTATATCTGCAAAAACAGGACAAAGAGTTAATAAGTTATATGAGTTGATTAATACAGTTGCAGATCAAAATGCAATGAGAGTACCAACATCAGTATTAAATCAAGTATTAAATGAAGCAATTGCAATTGTTCAACCACCATCAGATAAAGGGAAAAGACTAAAAGTATTCTATATGACACAAGCAAGTACAAAACCACCAACATTTGTAGTTTTTGTAAATGATAAGCAATTGTTCCATTTTTCGTATGAAAGATATTTAGTAAATCAGTTAAGAAAAGAGTTTGTACTTACTGGAACACCAATCAGAATTATAGTTAGAGAAAAGAAAAACGAAAAATTTTAAAAACAGATAAAAAACAAAGGAGGAATTTAAAATTATGATGGCAACATATATTTTAATGGCAGTTATTGCATATGCAATAGGAAGTGTAAATTTTTCAGTTATTATAAGTAAAAAAATGGCTGGATTTGATGTAAGAGAAAAAGGAAGTGGAAATGCAGGAACAACTAATATGTTAAGAAGTGTTGGAAAAGGACCAGCAGCTCTTACATTAGTTTTAGATATCTTAAAAGGGGTATTAGCAATATTAATTGCTAAATTTATAGTAGGAAACATTGCAACTGAAGCAAACTCAGCTATATTAGTTCAGATAGCAGGATTTTTTGCTGTTGTTGGACACACATTTCCAGTATTTTTTGGATTTAAAGGTGGAAAAGGAGTAGCAACTTCACTTGGTGTTTTACTAGTAATGAATCCACTTATAGGAGGTATATGCTTAGTATTTGCATTAGTAGTAATGGCATTAACAAGAATGGTTTCATTAGGTTCAATAATGGCTGCAATTTTATTCCCAGTGCTAACAATATTTATAAAAGATAACTACATAGATGGTGAGTATAACTATATAATATTTGGTATTGCAATGGCTGCTTTAGTAATATTTAACCATAGATCAAACATCAAAAGACTATACAATGGTAATGAAAATAAGTTAAGCCTTAAATAATTACAATAGAAAAAAACGATGGGGCAACACAGAAAGGATGAAAAGTATGAAAAAAATAGCAGTAATAGGCAGTGGAAGTTGGGGAGTAGCGTTAGCAATACATCTTGCAAAATTAGGTAATGAAGTGAAAATTTGGTCTTTTGCAAAAGAAGAGGCAGATTTAATAAACAATGAAAGAAAATGCATGTTTTTACCAGATGTTTCAATTCCAGATGGAATAATTTGTACATTGAGTTATGAAGAAGCAATTAAAGATACAGATTTTATTTTACATGTTACTCCATCTAAATTTACTAGAAACATTGTTAAAGAATATAAGAAATATGTAACAAATCAACCAATAATTATATGTTCAAAAGGATTTGAAAAAGAATCACTATCAACATTAGATGAAGTAATAAAAGCAGAAATACCAACAGTAAAAGTAGGAGTATTATCTGGTCCAAGTCATGCAGAAGAGGTCTCAATAGGAATTGAAACTGCAATGGTTATTGCTTCTGAGTATAAAGATGTTCAAAAATTAATCCAAGATACATTTATGTGTGACAAAATGAGAATATATACATCAGAAGATGTTAAAGGTGTTGAAACAGGAGGAGCATTAAAAAATATATTAGCATTTTGTGCTGGGATTGTCGCTCAAATGGGATTAGGAGACAACTCTTTTGCTGCATTGCTTACTAGAGGACTTGGTGAAATAACAAGACTAGGTGTTGCAATGGGAGGAAGAAAAGATACATTTTATGGATTAAGTGGATTAGGTGATTTATTAGTTACTTGTTTAAGTGAACACAGTAGAAACAGAAAAGCAGGAAAATTAATTGGAGCTGGAAAATCACTTGATGAAACAAAAAAAGAAGTTGGCATGACAATAGAAAGTATTGATAATATTGAAGTTGCATATGAATTAGCTAAAAAATACAATGTAGAAATGCCAATTGTAAATGCAGTTTATGATGTTTTATATAATAATTTAAAACCACAAGATGCAGTTAAGATATTAATGAATAGAGAAAAGAAAGCAGAATAAATATATAAAAATGTTTCATAAATATAATAAATATGTTGAATAAATTTTATAAAAATAATTATAATAATAGTAATAAATGGAGGTTTATTATGGGATTTTTTGAGGATCTAAGTAAAAAGGCTAGTGAAACATGTAAAAATACTGCTGAAAAAACAAATAAAATAACTAGAGAGTTAAAATTAAAATCTCTAATAAATGAAGATAAATCTAAGATTGAAAAAATATATGCTGAAATCGGTAAAAAGGTATATGAAAAACATATTAGAGAAGAAAATATTGATATTAAAAACGAATTAATAGATGAATGTTCAAAAATTGATGCATATGCAAAAGAAATAGAAGATATGAACATGGAAATGTTATCTTTAAAAGATTTACGTATATGTAAAAAATGTGCTTCAGAAATAAGCATTAGCGCAAAATTTTGCCCAAAATGCGGAGCTTTACAGGAAGTAGCTAAAGAAGATAATGTTACTTCAGATGTTCAAGAAGAAAGCAATGTTTCAGGTGTTCAAGAAGAAAGCAATGTTTCAGTAATTCAAAATGAAAACAGTGCATTAGTTGTACAAAATGAAAATAATATTCAAGGTGAAAATAACACTCAAGAAAATAATAATTTATCAGAAAACAATGAGTAAATAGCAATAAAAGCGTTATTAGGATTCTTAATTAAAAGAACCATGATAACGCTTTTTAATATGGAAATCGCTCATATAAGTACCTAATAACTTCATCAGCATTGTCTTTTGTAATTTTAATAAATACTCCACTATCGATGCTAATCCACATTGTTAAATCATAGTCATCTGAATTCTCTATATAAGCACCGAATAATATCAGCAGTTTCAACTGGGTTAGGGTATTCTTTTTGCCATTGTTTTGATGACGAATCAATCGTATTTGAATTGTCTGTACCGTAAAAATGTGATAAAAATTTATTTATTTCATTTGGTAAAACACTATATAAACGAACTATTGACTGCATATTAATTCCTTTCTTAATCAAAAAATCTATTTATATATTAGTATTTTAAATTTATGAATATATATGCATAAGAATAAAAGGTAATTTTTAGGGAAAGATATTAATAAGAGGTGATTTTTTGAAAAAATTTTTCAAAATACAAATTTGTTTTTTTTATATCTTTCTTATTTTACTGATATTAACAGGATGTTCTAATTTAGTAAATGAAAAAAATAATTTAAATAAAAAAATAAAAACAGAAATATTTTATTTAGATACAGAACTTGTATCACTTATAAATGAACTAAACAATATTAATTATCAAAAATATAAAGTAGAAATACAGGAAGTTGAAAATATAGAAAAAGATTCAGATGAATCAAAATCAGAAGGAGAATCAAATAAAGAATCTGGAGAGAAGAAAAACACGAAAGAAAGTAAGGAGGTTACAGAAATATCTTTACAACCAGACAATATTCTTGGTAAAGAAGAATCTGTAAATTGGAAAGAAATAAAAGGAAAAATTGAAAATTTATATACAGCCTGGACAACTATATCATTAGATTTAAAAGAGATAGGAGTAGCAAATGACAATTTGACAAAATTTGCTACCAACATGGATTTGGCAGCAGTTGCAGTAAAAAATGAAGATAAATCTCGGTGCAATATCTTGTTTAATTAACTTATATGAACTTTTACCAGAATATGCGTCAAAAAGCCAAATAGAAAATGAAAAACTAGTTTTAGAAACAAAATATAGGTTGTTATTGTGTTATAAATATATATCCTTAGAAGAATGGGAAAAATTACAGCAAGCTAATAATGATTTAAAAATGAGTTTTTCAAATATCATAAATAAAAGAGATGAATATAAAGGCAAAAAAGTAAACATTGAAAGTGCAAATACTATTATCTCAGAAATAGAAAACGTTCAAGAAATAAAAGACAAGGATATTTTTTATATTAAATATAAAAATTTAATGCAAGAATTAAATATAATTTTGGAGATTTAGAAATTTGTTGATATAAATTAATAAAAATGCTATAATAATAAAAAATGAAAAAAGGAATGGTAACATTATGAATAAATTAATTGCTAAAAATCCAGTTGCAAGGCATAACTATAATATAGAAGAAACAATTGAAACAGGAATTGTTCTAACAGGAACAGAAATAAAATCTATAAGACAAGGAAAAGTAAACCTTAAAGAAAGTTATGCAGGTATAAAAAATGGGGAAGTATTCATATATTCTATGCATATAAGCCCATATGAACACGGAAATATTTTTAATAAAGATCCTTTAAGAGATAGAAAACTATTATTAAATAAAAGAGAAATAAATAAGTTAATTGGTAAAATACAAACAAAAGGATACACATTAATTCCTGTAAGCTTATATTTTAAAGGAAGTTTAGTAAAAGTAGAGTTAGGTATTGGTAAAGGGAAAAAACTTTATGATAAAAGAGAAGATCTTGCTAAAAAAGAGGCTCAAAGAAAAATAGAAAGGGCACTTAAATCATAAAAAATACACATTTAGATATTATTCTAAATGTGTATTTTTATTAATGATTGTTTCTGCTAACATAATACCATATAAGTGCAATAATTACGATAGTGATAATTCCAACGACAATCCAAGTCCAAATATCTCTATTCATCCAACCAGAATTGCTAGTGTTAGCACTATTTTCAGCAGCTGTTCGTGTTGCTGTATATGAATCATTTCCTTGGTTATTTTCATTATTGTTATCGTTCATCGTATTTTGAATGTTATTTCCCATATTTTCACCAGATTCTTTTACATCATCTCCCATATTTTCTGCAGTGTTCTTTACATCGTTTGCTGCGTTTTCAGTTGTATCTTTAACTGCATTTGCACCGTTTTTTATAGCCCCACCAGCATTATTAGTAGCATCTTCAGCAGCATTTTCTACACCGCCAACAGTATCTCTTATACCATTAACAACTTGTTCGCCAGCATTTTCAGCAAATACGAATGAACATGAAAAAAATAGAGATAATATTATAAATGAAATAATAAAAATACTTTTTTTCATGATTTTCCTCCTTTTTATTTATACAAAAATACAAATTAATAGTTGTATATAATAATAGTATTGATAAATAAATTTAAAATATTCAGAATAATTAAAAAATGTAAGAATAAGTATATTGTATGAAATATTTGTTTTTTTAATATATAAAAAAAGTTAAGCTTGTATGCTTAACTTTTAATATTATTTTATTTTTATAAAAATTGCAATTGCTAATAATATAATAACAACACCTGTTGCAATTAATAAGATATTCAATATATCAGATATTGATAATTCGCTTTCATTTGATGATGAAACAGAAGTAACTTGTGCTGCTGCTTTGTCGTTTTGACTATTTGATGTAATTGTTGTTTCTGTTGTTGTATCAGCAGTTGCAGATGATGAAGTATTGTTTGCAGGATTTGTTTCTGTTTCAGCCGCAAATACCGAAAAATTCATAAAAAAAGCTGTTACAATAGCTAATATTAGAAATAATTTCAATGTTTTTTTCATATTAATAGACCTCCTAAATTTTACTATAAAAATATAGTTTCATCTTTTTGTACGACATTATCATATCAAAACTTTTAATATAAGTCTAGTATTTTTTGTGTTTTTCTAATATTTATATTTTATTTCGAAATTTGTAAAAAAATGTTTACATTTGGACTAGACAATTATCATATTTATAGATATAATGAAAATATAAAATAGAAGGGTGGTGAAAAAATGAAAAAAACAGCAAAAAGTGTACTATTAGCTTTAATGATGGTTGTTTTAATGCTAGCTTTAACTGGATGTGGTGAAAAGAAAATAGTTGGTACTGCTGAAGAAGATGATGTAAAATCAACAGTAGAAATCAAATATGATAAAAATGATAAAGCAACTGAAATTAAAATGATTTATGAATGCAAATCAAATGATGATGCAAAAGAAGCTACTGAATCTTTCAAAAAAGAATTAGGAGAAAAAGACGGTATCACAGTAAAACAAAGCGGAAAGAAAGTAACAGTTACAATGAAAGTAAAAGCTTTTGCAGAATCTTATGGATTAGACTATGATAAAAATGCTGACAAGTTAACAAAAGACTCTATGAAAGAAATGTTCGAATCTATGGGATACAAATTTTAATAAAAAAAACAGGGTAAATTAATACCCTGTTTTTTTTATTAAAATTTGTTTACAAAAAAGTTTTTATATGAAATAATATATGCAGTTAGTATAATCTGTCAATATTTTATTGAAATATACAAAAAATTAATATAAGAATAGGAGATATTATGAAAAAGCAAAAAGTTGTAGTTAATTTATTAATAGTCATTTTATTATTAGTTATTGTAGCAATATTAATTTCAAGTGCAATGCATGCATGGGCTAAGTATAGGAGCAATCAAGGAAATAATGCATCAGCTGATATTGCTAAATGGTATTTTAAAGTAATAGGCAATAGTGAACAAGATCTAAACAATATTAATTTTTCAATGACTAGAATTGATGAGAATCGGTACAGTTAATTCTGATGTAATTGCACCAGGAACATTTGGTAAAATTGATATAAAAGTAGATACAACGGGAACACAAGTTCATCTTCAATACGATTTAGATATTGATATTGAAAATTGCCCAACAAATTTAAAATTCTACTCAGATGAACAGTTTAATGAGATGTTGGACACAACAAGAAGTGGAACAGGAACTAGTCAAGATCCTAAAAGGGCAATAATTGATATAACTAAATATGTAGACAAAAATTCTCATGGCTTACATGATGAGACAATTTATTGGAAATGGGATTTTGAAACAACCCCAGGCGAAGCGATAAGTGATGCTGATCTCGTGGATTCAGAGGATATAGGGAAAGTTACAACAGCATCAATACATGTAAAAGGTTTTGAAATCTTAGAAATGCCAGATGAAGATGTTCCAGGAGAAAAATATACACATCCTGAAGAAGTGGTATTTACTGGAAATAATTATTTAAATACTAACATATATCTATTTTCAGAAGAAAATATCCATAGAAATTTCATTATTTCATTTGATATAGATAATGTAGATAGCAGCAATATTAATCACAATGCCTTAATGAATTCAATGGATGAATCTGGTACACCATGGCCAGGATGCGTTGTTAAATATTCAGTTACAACAAATACAAGATCTGTTAAGTTTGAATCAAATAGTATTAGCAATTCATCAGGAGATGTATTTATTGATGATACTGTTAAAAATGTAAGAATTATTAGAATAAATGATATACTTTATTATAGCTTTAATGGAGAAAAATGTATTAAAATTAATACTTATCTTAATGATAACGAAAAAACATTTAATGTTCCAGTCACATTTGGAGCTAGTATGGATGGAACAGGAAATCCATATAGATATTTTAAAGGAACATTGTCTAATATGTCTGTTAAGTTTATAAGTAATGATGCAGTAATTGAGGATTTTAATCCTGCTAGAAAACCAATGGAAGTTGTATATACACATACTGAACCATATGTATTTAATGGAACAAGTGATTACATAGACACTGGATTAAAAATGTTTACTGCAGAAAACATAGATAAGAATTTTGAGGTTTCTTTCAATATAGATTCTATAGGAAGTGGAAATGTTAATCAAGCAGTATTATTAAACGGAAAAGACGAAGGAAGAAATACATATCCAGGATTTGTTTATAGGATATATACAGATGGAACAATTAGATTCGATTCTAAGGGTGGAACAGGCACAGGTGCATCTAATAGGCAGACAGAAGTCCAACATGTTAGAATATATAGAAATAACAAAAAGATGTATTTATGTATTAATGGTGGAGAAGAAAAAGAAGTATATAATTACACTAATTTCACTGAGTATCATAATGTTCCATTAACAATAGGAACAGCATTAAAAAACGGTAATCCGATGAGATACTTCAAAGGTACACTTTCAAATATTGTAGTAAAAGCAGAACCATAAGAATAAAAAAGCAAAGTTTGTTTTAAAACTTTGCTTTTTTGCTATTGTAAATTAAAAGCACCATTTGGTTGACATAAATATAAATAAATGGTATAATATTTATATTACATTTCATTTACGGAAAGCTGTGAAATTTACAAAGGAGGAAAATGTAATGAAAATTAAGGTTTATACAATCATAAGTTTATTCGCATTAATCATTACTTTTGGAGGTGTTTCAGTATTAAACTCAAATGCAATTTCTCCATGGTTTGTGGGAGATGTAAATCGAGATGGAATGGTTGACGGAAGCGATGCTAGCTTAATATTACGGGCATATGGCGAATTAGGTGCTGGTAGAACAACAGACATTCCTGAAAAAGCGGCTGATGTTAATCATGATGGAGCGATTGATGGAATTGACGCTAGTATTGTACTTCGCATGTATGCGGATGCATCAGCAGAAAAATATCTTAATTATGAGGTTATTGTTGAAGAAGATAGTAATATCGAACCGCAAGTTTTAACTAAAAATGATGAAAAAGGCTTCGATAAAAATGATCTGGTAAAGTTTACTGGAGTATCATGGTTCCTTCATGCAGATCCAAGTTTCAATGATGGTAACTTGTATCCAGAGAAAAACTTTATTGTAACTGACAACATTATAGCAATAGTAGAACGGCTAGGAAACTGGTATAGCTGCATCATAGATTGTACTTTAAAAAATGCTTATGTATATATTGGAGACAATAGTCTTGAGTATTTTGAAAAAGTAGGAAAGTATACAATCGAAGATACAACAACAGCTACTACGGTGACCACCACCACAACAACAACTACTACAACTTCAACAACGTCAACCACGACAACAACATCATCATCAACAACTTCAACAACGTCAACCACGACAACAACATCATCATCAACAACTTCTACAACGTCAACAACCACAACAACAACATCAACAACATCTTCTACAAGCACAACAACTACAACAGCAAATGCTACATATTCAAATTGGCAGTGTGTTGAGTTTGTTGGAAGTTCATGGAATGTTCGTTCAACTCCTGAGTTTTCAAACAATGTTATAGGCTACTTATATAAAGATGATATATTCTTTATTAAAAAGTATATGGGAAATGAATGGTATGAAATATGTCGTTCTAATACAAAAGAATCCCAATATATACGAATAGAAAATGAAGCAGCCTTTAAAAAGGTAACTTCAAAAACCTATATGTTTGTTGGAACTTCATGGAATGTTCGTTCGACCAAAGACTTATCAGACAATTCAAATGTTGTCTGCCAGTTAAACAATGGAGATATTATTGCTACAACCAACATCTATGAAGATGGTTGGGCAAAAATACTCACAAACAAATCATCAAATAAAAATCTCTATGTTGTACTTGACCCGTTTAAGAGTCTGTACACATGATAAACAATGTAACAGCTTTTCAAAAAGGCGGCTCCTAACAAGGGGCTGCTTTTTTTGCAGAATAATTATTGAAAAATCAATTTTTTATTATTATATAGGTTGTAGCTATTACTGTGGTGTTTTTTTAAATTTTAATAGTAAACAACATTAAAGGCAGACGATTAGTTGAATTCATTTGTCTTTTATTGTATAATGTGATTATCTATTAATAAAAGATATTGTAAGAGTGATTTGTAAAGGAGCGAAAATTATAGTGAAGAAAAAGGTAATTATTTTAATAGCTATATTAATAATAGGAATAGTTGGAATAGTTTACATATTTTCTTTCGGTGCTAAATGGCTATTTTCGGAACAATATAACGAGAATGGTATCAGTCATTTTTTAGTTATTACAATCGATAAAAATCAGTCAAGAGAATATGTAGGAGAACTTGATGGACATAGAATATATGTAGAAAATTTAAATTTAGAAGAAACAAACTTTAGAACTGTAAATGCAGAAAATATGTCTATAAAAGAAGCTATTGAAAAGAATTTGGTATCAATAGAAGAGTGGAGAAAATACGCTTGGAAAAACAAAAAAGATGGAGATGCAGAAATTCTACAATTTGAGAATTATGAAATTGTCATTGCTAATGGTGAGTGTATTATAAGACCGCTTGCAAGATAAATTGCAGGTTATGTGATTTTTGAAATATTATAATAAAAAGCTGATAATAATTTTGATTTATCGGCTTTTTATTTTTATTATAATAAAGTAATATAAAGAAAAAACAAAAAGAATGAAACTTTTTTATATGTTAAATATCTCTTATAGGTATATCAAGTTTGCAAATAAGATATGATTAGGAGGAAAATAAGAATGGATGATCTAGTAAAAAAAGCAAAACAAGGAGATAAACAAGCCTTTACAGAACTCATATTATCAATAAAAACTGACTTATATAAAATAGCAAAGGCAAGGCTGAAAAATGATGAAGATGTATATGACGCAATACAAGAAACAATGATAATTGCTTTTAACTCAATAAAAAAGCTTAAGAATGTAGAAAGCTTTAAACCGTGGATTATAAAAATTTTAATAAATACAAGTAAGTATTCTTATAAAAAAGCAAATAAAAACGATTGTATATCGTTGGAAAAGATTGAAGCGTATAGTTCAGTAAGTGACTCAAATTTTGATAAGGTTGAAACTATATTAGATTTCAATTTTATTTTAAATAACTTTAAATATGAAGATAGAATGATAATTATTTTATATTATGTGGAAAAATTTACGGATAAAGAAATAGGAGAAATATTAAAGTTAAAGGAAAATACTGTAAAGACAAAGAGGACAAGAATAAAAGAAAAAATAAAAGATATGATAAAAGGAGGTCAAGAAATTTATGGATAAATTAGATCAAAAATTATATAATGACTTAAACATACAGATGCAAACTCCAGATAAATTAGATACAATTATAAAAAATGGATTAAGCCAAAAGAAAACTCATGGTTCAATCCTAAAAAAAGTTGCATCATTTTTAATTATTACATTTGCAACCTCAGGAATAGTTTTTGCTGCAAGTGTCGCATATGAAAATTATGAAAAAAATATATGGAAAACACCACAAAAAGTTACTGGGGAAAATGCAGAAAATAATGACAATCAAAATATAACTAAACAAAATACAATGTCTGAAGAAGAAGCAAGGAAAAAGGGACAGGAGATATTGGAGAAATTCGGATATGGTAATGATAAAATAAAAACGATAAAATTAGAAGGAAGTCCTGATAATTATGATTTAAAATGGTATATTGAGACTGAACAAAAAATTCTTATAGATTTTGATGCTAATGGAGAAGGTTCATTCAGCATACTAAATGAGAACAAAGTATATAATAAAGAAATACAAAAATACAGAACTTCCCAAAAAGAAGCTGAAAAGACAGCTAGGGAATTAGCTAAAAAGTATGGCTATGATACGGAACAATATAAATACATAAAAGTAAGTTCTAATATGAATTCAGATAGTGAATCATATACTTGGGATGTTGCCTTTTATAAAGAGTATGAAGGTGTAGTAAATCCATATGAAAGAATCGAGATATCGTTTATTCCGGAAATAAATGATATAATATGTTTTATTTTTATTGATAAGAAATTCGAAAATAATCCGATTAAGATTACAGAAGAGGAAGCTAAAGAAATAGCTCTAAAAGAAGAACAAAAAATTACAACAAAATATGAAATAAAAAATATAGAAACAAAGTTGAGTATTAAAGCAATGAATGGTTGTGCATATCTCAGAACAAATGACTATGACCAATTGCACGAGCAAACTTCATCTTCTGATTATGAATACAAAAATTGGGTATTTTATCGCACAGAATCACGTGTTAGAAGGGTTTGGTTAGTAATAATTGTATACGATATTCCAAATAGATTTGATAAAGATTTTAATCCAAATGATGAAAGGTTTAGTTATTTTATAGATGTAACAACTGGAGAAGTAATAGGCGGAGGAAGTATCTTTTAAGTATAAGAAGCGGGAAAATATTTATATTGTTTAATTACTTGTTGTGTGATATAATGCTTATTATAGAAAGACAAATAATCTTATAAAAAGGAAGTGAACACATGTTTAAGTTACATTCAGATTATAAGCCAACAGGAGACCAACCACAAGCAATTGAATACCTTTCAAAAGGAATTAAAGAAGGTAAGAAATTCCAGACGCTTCTTGGAGTTACAGGTTCAGGAAAAACCTTCACAATGGCCAATATAATAGAAAAAGTACAAAAACCAACTTTAGTATTAGCACATAACAAAACACTAGCAGGACAATTATATTCAGAATTCAAAGAGTTCTTCCCAGAGAACAATGTTGAGTATTTTGTATCTTACTATGACTACTATCAACCAGAAAGCTACATTCCACAATCAGATACTTACATAGAAAAAGATGCATCAATAAATGATGAAATAGACAAGTTACGTCACTCAGCAACAGCATCACTATTTGAAACAAGAGATGTAATTATTGTGGCATCAGTATCATGTATATATGGTTTAGGAGATCCCATAGATTATGAAAATTTAATAATATCATTACGACCAGGAATGCAAAAAAGCAGAGATGCAATATTAAAAAAACTAATAAACATGCAATATACACGAAATGAATTAGATTTCAAAAGAGGAACATTCAGAGCTAAAGGTGATATAGTAGAAATCTACCCATCAGATAGGGGAGAGAGTGCTATTAGAGTAGAGTTCTGGGGTGATGAGATAGAAAAGATATCAGAGATAAATCCATTAACAGGCAAAACAATAGGAATACGTAATCATGTAATGATATTTCCAAATTCACATTACGCAACTACAAAAGACAAGATGGATAGAGCAGTTCAAACAATTGAAGCTGAACTAAAGGAAAGAGTGGAATACTTTAAAAGTCAAGGTAAACTAATAGAAGCCCAAAGAATAGAGGAGAGGACAAACTTTGACTTGGAAATGATGATAGAAACTGGCTTCTGCCAAGGCATAGAAAATTATTCAAGACATATAAGTGGAAGACCAGCAGGATCACCTCCATTTACATTATTTGACTATTTACCAGATGATTTCTTACTATTGATAGATGAATCACATGCAACAATACCACAGGTAAGAGCTATGTATAATGGTGATAGAGCAAGAAAAGAATCATTAGTAAATTATGGTTTTAGATTACCATCAGCATTTGACAATAGGCCACTAAAATTTGAGGAATTTGAGGAAAGAATAAATCAAGTAGTATTTGTAAGTGCTACACCTGCAGACTATGAAAAAGAGCATTCTAAAGACAATGTTGTAGAACAAATTATTCGTCCAACAGGATTACTAGATCCAAAAATCGAAGTAAAACCTGTAACAAATCAAATAGATGATTTAATTTCACAAATCCATTTAACAGTTGAAAAAGGAGAGAGAGTATTAGTTACCACCTTAACTAAAAAAATGGCTGAGGATTTAACCTCGTACTTATCAAGCATAGATATAAAGGTTAAATATATGCACTCAGATATAAAAGCATTAGAAAGAATGGAAATTATCAGAGATTTACGTATGGGTGAATTTGATGTTTTAGTTGGAATTAACTTATTAAGAGAAGGATTAGATATTCCTGAAGTATCACTAGTAGCAATACTAGATGCAGATAAAGAGGGCTTCTTACGTTCAGAAAGAAGCTTAATTCAAACAATAGGGCGTGCCGCAAGAAATACAGATGGACGTGTTATAATGTATGCAGATGAACTTACTGAAAGTATGGAAAAAGCAATATCAGAAACAAATAGAAGACGTAAAATTCAAATGGAATATAATGAAGAACATGGAATTACACCTCAAACAATTAAGAAATCTATACGTGATACAATAAAAGCCAGCATCGTAGAAGAAGCACAAGAAGAATATAATTTGGATGAAAACACAACAATAGAAGAATTGATAAATAGATTAACTGATGAGATGTTGCAACATGCTGCTGCAATGGAATTTGAAAAGGCAGCTGAATTAAGAGATAAGATTAAAGAGTTAAGTAAATAAAAAAAGACTTGCATTAAAAGCAAGTCTTTTTTTGGGACTATTTAAAGCTGATTATTAATAAAGAAGTTCGATATCTTAACCATAGCTTTTTGGTAATCTTTAGGTTTTGTAATGTCGTAATCATCTAACTCGTTAAATAAACGTGTAAAAGGAACACATCCGACATTGTAAAAACCTGCTAATTTCCGTATAACGGCAGGAGTGATTGGGGTAAAACCGCGTTCTAATTTTGCTAGATGATCACGGTTTATTCCAGAATTGTCTGCTACTTCTGAACGAAAACAGTTATGGTATGCAATTCTGAACATTCTTAAAGCTTCAGCATGAGACATATAGTCACGTCCTTTACAATAAAGATTAGTTAAAAATAACCAACAATATTGTAGCATTAAATGGAGAAAAATGCAAATGAGGAGGAACAAAAGGAACATAAAAAGTTGACACCACAGGAATTATGACTATAATATGTAAACTGAGCAATAATAAAGAAAACAAAGATATACATAACAAGTTGACGCGTCGGAGGTTATTTTAAAATTATGTAAAGAAAGCACTATTCAAGCTTTTAAATTTATGATATAATCATCAAAATAATTAATTTAACACTTATTAAGAAAGAACTCAATGTTACGTAAACTTGTGTTTTTATGTTTATGTGACATATGTAAATTAAATAAAGGAGTATGTAGTATAAAATGAATGATAAAATAGTTATCAAAGGTGCAAAAGAACACAACCTAAAAAATATTAATTTAGAAATACCAAGAGATAAATTAGTTGTTGTAACTGGTTTGTCAGGCTCTGGAAAATCTTCATTAGCATTTGATACATTATATGCAGAAGGGCAAAGAAGATATGTAGAAAGTCTTTCATCTTATGCAAGACAATTTTTGGGACTAATGGAAAAACCAGATGTTGAATCAATAGATGGTTTATCACCAGCTATTTCAATAGATCAAAAAACAACATCAAGAAACCCTCGTTCAACTGTTGGAACAGTTACAGAAATATATGATTATATACGTTTATTATATGCTAGAACAGGTGTTCCACATTGTCCAAACTGTGGTAAAAAAATTGAAAAGCAATCAATAGATCAAATTGTAGACTCTGTAATGAGTTTACCTGAAGGGGCAAAAATTCAAGTATTAGCACCTGTTGTAAGAGCACGTAAAGGAGAATATACAAAACTATTTCAAGATTTTCAAAAGCAAGGTTTTGTACGTGTCAGAGTAGATGGACAAGTAATGGATTTATCTGATGAAATCAATTTAGATAAAAAGAAAAAACATAATATAGAAATAATAGTAGATAGACTTGTTGTTAAGGCGGAAATAAGAGCAAGACTAACAGAATCAATAGAAGTAGCTTTAAAAAATGCAAACAACCTAGTGTTAATAACTACATCGGATATTGGTGAGGATAAAGCTTTGATAGATAGACTAAATATTTTACAATATGATAGTTTATCAAACAAATCTGGTAGAGGTAAAAAAGGTTCTGAAGACACTTCTAATAAGCCAAGTGAATATGAAATACTATTTAGTCAAAACTACGCATGCCCAGATTGCGGATTCAGTTTCCCAGAGCTAACTCCTGGATTGTTTTCGTTTAACAACCCATTTGGCGCATGTCCAAAATGTACAGGCATAGGTTATTTAATGAGAATGGACGAAGATTTAATTATTCCGGACAAAAGTAAAACCTTGTATGATGGAGTAAAAGCTTTTGGTGCAAGCACAATGAAAAAAGGCGATACAATGGCAAAAATGTATTTTGAAAGCATTGGTAAACACTATGGTGTTAATATAAAACAACCTATTAAAAAGCTTCCTCGTGAGTTTTTGGAAAAAATACTATATGGAACCGGTGACGAAAAAATTGATTTTGAATATGCATCACCAGCTGGAGTACGTAAATTCACATCACCATTTGAAGGAGTAATTCCGGCACTTGAAAGACGCCACAATGAAACGAAATCACAAGGTATGAGAGACTTTTATGAATTGTACATGAGTGAGTGCGAATGTGATGAATGTAAAGGCGCTAGATTGAAGCCAGAAGTACTTGCAGTTACAGTTGGAAATAAAAATATAAACCAATTAACAGATATGTCAATTAATAAAATAAAAGATTATCTAAATGGTCTTAAATTATCAAAAAAAGATGCAATGATTGCTGAAACAATTTTAAAAGAAATGAATAAAAGACTTCAATTCTTAATTGATGTTGGACTAGAGTATTTAACATTATCAAGAAGTGCTGGAACATTATCGGGAGGAGAAGCTCAAAGAATTAGACTTGCAACACAAATAGGTTCAGGCTTAACAGGTGTATTATATATCTTAGATGAACCAAGCATAGGATTACATCAAAGAGATAATGAAAAACTTATTGCAACACTAAAAAAATTAAGAGATTTAGGAAATACATTGCTAGTAGTAGAACACGATGAAGATACAATGTATGCTGCTGACCAAATTATAGACATTGGACCAGGAGCAGGTGTTCATGGTGGAAATGTAATGGCACAAGGAACTGCTGAGGAAGTTAAATTAGTTCCAGAATCAATAACAGGGCAATACTTAAGTGGAACTAAGAAAATAGAAGTTCCTAAAAAGAGAAGAAAACCACAAAAAGATAAATATATTGAGGTAGTTGGAGCAACAGAAAATAATTTAAAGAAAATAAATGTAAAATTCCCTTTAGGTTTATTTAACTGCGTTACAGGAGTATCAGGTTCAGGTAAAAGTACACTTATAAACGAAGTTTTATATAAATCAGTTACTAAAGAATTATATGACTCACATGTAAAACCAGGTAAATGTAAGGAAATAAAAGGATTAGAAAATATAGACAAGATTATTAATATCGATCAATCTCCAATAGGTAGATCACCACGTTCAAATCCAGCAACATACACAGGGGTATTTGACTTAATAAGAGATATATTCGCTGGAACCAATGAAGCAAAAATGCGTGGTTATCAAAAAGGAAGATTCAGTTTCAATGTTCCAGGTGGAAGATGTGAAAGCTGTAATGGAGATGGGTTATTAAAAATTGAAATGCATTTTTTACCAGACATCTATGTACCTTGTGAGGTATGTAAAGGTAAACGTTACAATCATGAAACGTTAGAAGTTAAATATAAAGGAAAAACTATTGCAGATGTATTAGATATGACAGTAGAAGATGCTTTAGAATTTTTTGCAAATATACCAAAAATTAAAACAAAAATTCAAACATTGTATGATGTTGGATTAGGATATATTAAACTAGGACAACCATCAACAACCTTATCAGGTGGAGAAGCACAACGTGTTAAACTTGCAACAGAACTTTCAAGAAAGGCTACAGGAAAAACATTATATATCTTAGATGAACCAACAACTGGATTGCATATAGCAGATGTTCATAGATTAGTAGATATTTTACAAAGATTAGTTGACACAGGAAACACAATTATTGTAATTGAACATAATTTAGATTTAATAAAAACATGTGATAACATAATCGATCTAGGACCAGAAGGCGGGGAAGGTGGAGGAGAAGTAATAGCTACTGGAACTCCCGAACAAGTTGTTAAAGTCAAGGAAAGCTATACAGGAAAGTTTTTGAAAAAAATGTTGTAATAATACTGTAATACTGAAAAAAGATAATAAAAAGAGACGAAATTCTTTTTATTATCTTTTTTGTTATATTTGATTTATTAAAACTAATCACAATTTCTATTGTTATTTTGATTATTTTTGTTATTATTTTGATTGTTTTTATTGTTATTTTGGTTGTTTTTATTATTATTCTTTTCTGACATAAGAAACACCTCCAATCGATTTCTCAAAAATATTATGTGAAAAAAATTAATAAAATATACATTAAAAATTAAAAATTTCAAAAACTAAAAAATAATAAAATTTTAAAAAAATATTGACTAAAATAAAAAGTTATATTTTAATAGAATTAATAATTTTGAAACATTTGGGGACGGTCTTAAAATGTTTCAAAAGTGAAACAAAACAAGACCGTCCCGGAATATTTCAAATGTCGAAAATAGTAATAATACAGCAGAAAAATAAAGGGAAAGACGAGGAAGTAAAATATGGATGATTGGGTAGATTATAGAATGAGTAATTTGGGTGCAACTGGAACAAACAGAATTTATGAAATAAATCAATATGACTTACCAGAATGTAATTGCCTAGAAAAAATAATAAATCAAGCAAAGTTAAATATGACAGATATAAAAGGATTACGTTTTAAAGGATGTTATGAAGCACATATAGATACAAATAATTTTGAGTTTAATACATGCGAATTTGCAGACTCAATATGTCTTAATGCAAAGTTTAATAAAGTAACATTTGTAGATGTAACTTTTGAAAGTTGTGATTTCTCAAATACAGATTTTAGTGATTGTAATTTTATAAGAGTGACATTCCGAAATTGTAAAATAGTTGGATGTAATTTTACGCATACATTTATGCAAAATACATATTTTGATAATTGTAATGCTTCGTATGCAAATTTTGCATTAACAAATTTACAATCAACTACATTTATAAACAGTAAATTATCAAATGCAAGTATACAAGAAGCATTGTTGAAAAAAGTAGATTTCCAATATTCAAATCTGATAGGAATTCAATTATATAAAACTAATTTAAGCGGAATAGATTTTTCTACTTGTGACATAACAGGAATAGTAGTATTACCACAAGATCTAAGAGGGATTATAGTTGATGAATATCAAGCAATGGAATTATCTAAGTTGCTAGGAATAATAGTTAAATAGCAAAAACAGTCAGATTATAAATCTGACTGTTTTATTGCTATGTGTACGAATATCCTCCAGGGTGAGCGCCCCTTTCACAGAGGATTTTGTGCCTAAACTTTGCAGCTGCATCAAAAGCTCTGTCTTCTCCGAAAGGTTTTTGAACCATCAATTCAGCTTCTTGTAAGGCAATTTCAGTAGCAATCTCTCCACGATAGAAAGAGTAACGAATAGGGCATCCTACCCGTAACCTACAATCTGTACACAGCAGCTGTGATGAACATGTAGTAAACAATTCTTCATTTTCAGGTCTAAACTCCATTTGGAATCCTCCTTTCATAAATAGAAACTTGTTTCTGTTCGAATGATGTACTAATTATATCATAAATTTACATAAAATACAATACCATACAAAAAATACAATTCTTTTTCAAATAACCTTGTACTTTTTTTAATTTCCTAATATAATGAGGTTATCATTATGATTTATAAGGAGGAATTTATATGTCATTTATTGAAACAATCAAGGAAAAAGCAAAACAGCAAATTAAGACAATAGTCTTACCAGAAGGAAGTGATATACGTACATTAAAGGCCGCTTCTATTGTTCAAAAGGAAGGCTATGCAAAACTAATAATATTAGGAGACAGAGCCAAAATAGAAGAAATGGCAAGTGCAAACAATTTAGACATATCAGAAGCAACAATAATAAATCCAATAGAGAGTGAGAACTACGAAACATATGTTCAACTGTTCTATGAACTAAGAAAAGCAAAAGGAATGACAATTGAAAAAGCAAGAGAAACATTAAAAGATGAAACATACTTTGGAATGATGATGGTAAAAAACGGTGATAGTGATGGCTTAGTATCAGGAGCATGTCACTCTACATCAGATACATTAAGACCAGCATTGCAAATACTAAAAACTGCACCAGGAACAAAGCTAGTATCGGCATTCTTCGTAATGGTAGTTCCTGATTGCGAATATGGAGAAAATGGAATATTTATCTTTTCAGATAGCGGGTTAAACGAATACCCAGATGCCGATGCTTTATCAGAAATAGCAATATCATCAGCTAATAGTTTCAAACAATTAGTAGGAGTAGAACCAAAAGTAGCAATGCTATCTTACTCTACATATGGAAGTGCACATTCACCATTAACAGACAAAGTTGTAGAAGCAACAAAATTATTAAAAGAAAAAGCTCCAGACTTAATATGCGATGGTGAACTACAACTAGATGCAGCAATAATTCCAGAAATAGCCGCTTCTAAAGCACCTGGAAGTCCAGTACAAGGAAAAGCAAATACATTAATATTTCCTGACTTAGATGCAGGAAATATAGGATATAAATTAGTACAACGTTTAGCAAAAGCTGAAGCATATGGACCATTATGCCAAGGTATAGCTAAACCAGTAAATGATTTATCAAGAGGATGTTCTGCAGAAGATATAGCAGGTGTAATTGCAATTACTGCAGTTCAAGCACAAAATTAGACATTGGGGACGGTTCTAAATGTTGAATTTTAACTCCTAAAATTGTATTATTATGTCGAAAATTGGAAAGGAAGTAATAAAATGGCAAAATCTAAACTTATTATAGTAGAAGGAGCTCAAGGAGCTGGAAAAACAACTACAACTGATTTTTTAAGAAATGTAGTAAAACATACTAATTTATATAGACTAAGTGGAATAAGCGATTCTACACCAACAGGATTAGAAAAAAACAGAAAAATGTATTATGATTTGTTAGAATATATGAAAAAAATGGAAAATCTAGATATAAACTTACTATTTGATAGAACATTCTTTACAGAAGAAAACTATTGCCGATTAGGTAAAAAAGAATATTCTTTCACAGAAGTATATAATGATTTATTAGAACAGTTCAGTAAATTAGATTTTGACATATATTATATAACAGTATATCTTGAAGATGAAAATCTATATGAAGAAAGATTAAAAAGAGATGGTAAAGTAGAACCCGCATATGCTAAATTTAGCCGTGATAACAGTGTATTACAACAACGTGAGTATTTAAAAATGGCTGATGAAATTAAAGAAAAGTATCCTAATATAAAAGTATATAAAATCAATAATGCAAAAGATTTAACAGAAACACAAGACGAATTAAGAAAAATATTAGATATATAATTAGGTTTGCAGGACCGTCACTCTAATGTTTCAAAAATGAAACAAAAAAGACCGTCCCCAAATGTTTCAAAAAAGAAAGGATTGAATGCAATGAAAATATTAGTACTAAATAGTGGTAGTTCATCACTTAAATATCAATTAATTGAAATGGAAACAGAAGAAGTTTTAGCGAAAGGAAACTTTGAACGTATAGGACAAAGTAATTCTTTTTTAACACATAAAGTAGGAGAAGCAAAACATAAATTTGAACGTCCTGTTTCTAATCATGAAAAAGCAATTAAATTTGTATTAGGAAGATTATTAAGTGAAGAATATGGTGTTATTAAATCAATAGATGAAATAGATGCTATTGGGCACAGAGTTGTTCATGGAGGAGAAAAATATACAGACCCAGTAATTATTACTCCAGAAGTTTTAGACGGCTTAAAATCAATTATAGACCTAGCACCACTACATAATCCAGCTGCTATTTCAGGTATGGAAGCTTGTTTAAGTGTTATGCCTGGTAAGCTTAATGTAGCTTGTTTTGATACAGGATTTCACAAAACAATTCCACCAGAAAGTTATATGTATCCTATTCCATATAAATATTATGAACAATATAAAATACGTAGATATGGTTTCCATGGTATATCACATCAATTTGTAGCTAACAGAGCTGCTGAATTAGTTGGTAAGCCAATTGAAGATTTAAAAATTATAAACTGCCATTTAGGTCAAGGTGCAAGCATTTGTGCTATTAAAAATGGAAAATCAGTTGACACAAGTATGGGATTTACTCCTCTTGGTGGAATTCCTATGGGAACTAGAAGTGGTGATATTGATCCTTCTGTTGTTACTTATATAGCTAAATTAAGAAATCATACTCCTGATGAAATGGATGAGATTTTAAATAAAAAATCTGGTGTTTATGGAATTTCAGAAGTATCAGTTGATTTTAGAGATATTGAGGCTGAAGCTGCTCAAGGAAATAAAAATGCACTTATGGCAACAGATGCTTTTGCATATAATGTTGCTCAATTCATTGCTAAATATATGGTTTCTATGCAAGGAGTTGACATTATTACATTTACTGCAGGTATTGGTGAGAAAGATGCAAAAGAGAGAAAGAAAATTTGCGATTATTTGGCGTTTTTAGGTGTAAAAATCGATGAAGAAGCAAATAATACATTTGTAAATTCAGAAGGCAAAATTTCCGCTTCTGATTCTTCTGTAGAGATGTTTGTTGTACCTACTAATGAAGAATTACTAATTGCTAGAGATGTTAAAAGCAAAATGTAAAAAGTTGCAAAATATATAAATCTATGATATAAAATGAAACGAAATAACCAATTATGAAAGGAAGTTTAAAATATGAAGATATTAGTATTAAACAGTGGTAGTTCTTCATTAAAATATCAATTAATAGATATGGAAAATGAAGAAGTAATTGCAAAAGGTAATTATGAAAGAATTGGAGACCCTAAAGCTTTTATTACACACAAAGTAAATGGAGAAAAATATGTTATTGAAAACTATGCTCCTACTCATAAAGAAGCTTTAGAGTTTATCATTAAGCAATTAACAGAAGCTGATTATAAAGTAGTAAACAGTTTAGATGAAATTAATGCCGTAGGACACAGAGTTGTTCAAGGAGCAGAAAGATATGCAGATCCTATTATTATAGATGATAGCGTTATCGCTGGAATTAAAGAAATTGCAGATTTAGCACCAGTTCACAATATGGCTGCTGCAATGGGAATGGAAGCATGCAAATCTTTAATGCCAAATACTCCATGCGTTGCTGTATTTGATAACGGATTCCATAAAACAATTCCAGAAGAAAGATATTTATATCCTATACCATATCACTATTATAGAGAATATAAAATTCGTAAATATGGTTTCCATGGTACATCTCACTATTATGTATCTCAAAGAGTTGCAGAACTTGAAAATAAACCTGTTGAAGATGTAAAAACAATTGTTTGTCATTTGGGACAAGGTGCAAGTTTATGTGCTGTTCAAGGTGGTAAATCTGTAGATACTAGTATGGGATTAACACCACTTGGTGGAATTATGATGTGTGCTAGAAGTGGAGATTTAGATCCATCAATAGTTACATTCTTAATGAAAAAAGAAGGAATCAAACCAGAAGAAATGGATAGAATTCTAAATAAAGAATCTGGTTTAGCTGGTATTTCAGGTCAAGCTCCTGATGTAAGAGATATTGAAGCTGCAGCTAACGATGGTGATGAAAGATCAGCATTAGCATTAAAAGCTTATGATTTAAATATTGCTCAATTTATAGCTAAATATATGGTTTCTATGGGTGGTGTAGACAACATAGTATTTACAGCTGGTGTTGGTGAAAACCAATTTAACAGAAGAAGCGGTATATGCAAAAACTTAGAATTCTTAGGAGTTAAATTAGATGAAGAAAAGAATCATATAAGAGGAGAAGAAATTGAAATTTCCGCTCCTGATTCTAGAATTAAAGTATGGGTTATCCCAACTAATGAAGAATTAGTTATTGCTAGAGAAACTATGAAATTAATTAAATAATTAAGTAATATGCTTATAATTATAATGATTATAAGCATATTTTTTATGGTTAAAATTAAAAATATTATGTAAAAAGGTAGACACAGACAATTTAATATGTTATAATATTCACCATGTGCTAAAAAAGCGCATAAAATTCATTATAATTCATGCCTTACAGTATTGGCATGAGGAAAGGTTGTGTGTATATAATGCAGGAAACGACTGGAAATGATGTGACGCGAATGTGTCGGAATGACAAAATAATGTGCGCAATTTTTGCTTTAAACATTGCAATCATTGTTATTTGGAGCCTCGCATTAAATCTCGGAGCACCCGCAAAAAACACAGAAAGAAAAAAAGCAAATCCCGTATTTGCTCAGACAGAAAAATTGCAGAACAGTGTAGAACCAAAAGAAAATTACTCTATCGTACCGCTTTTTTATGCGATGCACGAAGAAGTAGAACAAGTAACTATGTCTATAATGACAAATGAATCTGTTGAAACTGAGACCGAATCTAATCAATTTGATTTTGAAGATTTTAAAACTATGTTAGTTTTAAGTAGTACTAGTGTTTCAGAAGCAATAACAGAATCATCCCACAAGTGTGCAAAACAAATTGAAAACTATGAAGCTAACATACCTAAAACAACAGAACCTGTAACAGAAGAACCAGTTACAACTGAAGCTGAAGTTCAAGAAATTGCTACAGAAGCTGAAACTGAAGCTGAAGTTGTGGTTGAAGAAATTCCCTATGTTGAAGAACCAGTTTATATGGAAGAATATGTAGAGCCTGCAACTGAAGCACCTGTTACATATTCTTACGATGGTCCAGTTCTTTCTTCATGGGTAGGAACTGTTCAGGGACCTTCCGGTAAAGAGACTTTTTACAATCTCGATATGACCGGAGTGATTTCACTAATGAACTCATGTGGTTATTATTATAACTACTGGGTTCGTGAGGATGGATGCAAAATGTTCGGCGACTACATAATGTGTGCCGCCAGCTTTGACATTCGTCCTCGTGGAAGTTTAGTAGAAACTTCCTTAGGTACGGCAATTGTATGCGATACTGGAACATTTGCATACAGTAATCCGTATCAGATTGATATCGCCACCACATGGTGAGCGATATTATACAAGACTTTATTGATATGACATAATTCTGCAATTTATTTCCCCTGGTTTTATAAGCCAGGGGATTTTTCTTTACTATTTATGGTAGTTTATTTTATAAATTGGACAAGTTTACAATAATATGGTATAATAATTCAGATGTGTTTAAAAACACGTCTAAATTATTTTATATTTGCGCGTGTGCGATTTATAGCGCAAATGGAAAGGTGTGACTTTAAAAATGTCAAAAAATTCACCCAGTGTCCGAAGTATCTATCGGAAAAGAGCAATAGCAATTATTGTATCTGCTATTATTACAATAATGATGCAGATGACGCTTTATGTTCCGATAAAATCAGACACTAAGTCATCAGAAGCAGCTACAACAGAGATAAGCGTACATAAAAAGAAGCTCATTTCTCTGTCAAATTCATTAACTGCATTTGCAGCTGGACCGAAAGAATCGGTATTGCCTATGATGACAATGAAGACAACGACAACTACAGTAACGACATCAACATCGACTACTACTACAACAACAGCTACTACTACTACATCAACCACAACAACTACATCATTAACTACTACCACTGAAACAACAACTACTGAAGAAGTTGTATTAGAGGAAGTAGAAAGTGAAGATGTTCCAGTAGAAGTTGAAGAAGAAATTTACGTTGAAGAAGCAACTGAACCTAGTACAGAAGAACCATATATCTATTGTGATGAATATGGTGTTTATGTACCAGAGTATGGTACTTACGATATAGAAGACTATATCGAAGAACCTGCTATTTCAGACAGTGATTATATCCTATTATGTAATGCTCTGGGGCATGAGTACGGTTCTAATACAGTTTCTGTCCAGGAAAAAGCTAAAGTAATAGAAACTATTATGAATCGTGTTAACTCTCCACTTTATCCAAATACAATATATGAAGTTTTAACACAACCTATACAATTTTCAGGAGCATGGTCATACGTTAATTTAACTTCTTTTTCATCTGAAGTTACAGAGTCGGTTAAGCAGGCCGTAACCTACTATTTTGAACATCCAGATGAGTATCAGCATGGATATTTATCTTTCTATGGGGACGGCAGATGGAATTATTTTAGTTGATTTAGTTGTATATTATATGGTGATATGACAAAAACAAACCTTTTAGGCACTTCGTTATGCGGAGTGCCATTTTCTTTTTATTATAAATATTAGATAAGCTAAAATATAGAACTTTTATTTACATAATTTCATAAAATGATAATATAACTTATGTTGTAAAGGAGGGAAAATATTGAGCTTAAAAAATGTAAAAATAGGATTTGCTCTTACTGGTTCATTTTGTACATTTGAAAAGACAATTGAGCAAATGGAAAATTTAGTTAAACTTGGGGCAGAAGTAATTCCAATCATGTCATATAACAGTTACAATTTAGACACGAAATTTGGAACCGCTTCTGATCATATAAATAAAATCAAAAAAATAACTAATAAAGACATAATTCACACTATACAAGAAGCGGAACCTATTGGACCTAAGAAAATGACAGATATTATGCTTATTGCACCTTGTTCTGGAAATACTATTGCAAAACTTGCAAATGGAATTACAGATACTCCTGTTGCAATGGCAGCTAAATCTCATTTACGTAATCAACGTCCGTTAGTTATAGCCATTTCAACAAACGATGCTCTATCAGGTAGTGCAGAGAACATAGGAAAATTATTAAATAGAAAGCATTATTATTTTGTTCCATTTAGACAAGATAATCCAATTACCAAACCTAATTCATTAGTATTTGATCCTAAAATGATAATAGAAACACTAGAAAAATCTTTAGAATTAGAACAAATTCAACCTATTATTTTATGAACATAATTTTATGTCGAAATTTGTCGAAAATAATTTTTAAGAAATTTTAAACTTCATATTGACAACGAACAAAAGTTCTTATATAATCAAGATATACAAAAAGTTGTTCGTAACAAAAGGAGGATGTTAATATGAAGAAAATAGTTAATGTAAAGAAATTTGTTGTAAGTAGTACAATATTGTTATTGACGGTACTAATGATAGTGTCGTGTATAGTAAATATAACGTATTCATGTAATAATATAAATTATAAAACTATATATGTAACTCAAGGAGATACATTATGGAAAATTGCAGAATCAGAACAAAAAAATAATGCATACTATGAGGATAAAGATATAAGAGACATTGTTTATGATCTAAAAAACACAAATAACCTAAAAATGAGTAATTTGAGTGTTGGTCAAGAACTAAAAATTCCAATAAAATAATTAAAATGTTATAATTTAATACTAAAAGAATGGAGAATAAAATATAATAAAAAACGCTTTAAAAATAGATTGTCGAAAATCAATTTTTAGGCGTTTTTTATTTGAATATATATAAGACGTTGTCTTAATAATTGAAACTGCAAAATAATAGTATATCGTTTGCTTAAAAATCAGACAAAGGATTACTTTCAACAGCATTACGTACTTGTTCATTAGCAACATGTGTATAGATTTCAGTAGTAGAAATACTTTCGTGTCCAAGTAATTCTTGCAAAGCTCTAATATCAACATTACCATACTGATACATTAAAGTAGCAGCAGTATGTCTTAATTTATGAACAGAATATTTATTGGTATCTAATCCAGCACGACGTAGTTCTTGTTTTACAATATACTGAACAGTTCTATTACTAATACGTTCTTTACGTTCACTTAAAAATAACGCATCACGAGAATCACTTTTAACACTATCATGAGGTCTAACAGCTAAATAACTATTAATAGCATTTATACAAGCTTTGTTTAAGTAAATAGTGCGTTCTTTATTACCTTTACCAATAACTGTCATCTTACAATCATTGAAATTAATATCTTTCATATTAATACCAACCAATTCAGAAAGACGCATACCACAGTTTAAGAATAAAGTAATAATTGCAAAATCTCTTTCTTTATTTCTATCATCTATATTAGTAGCCGCTTCTAAAAGTTTCTTACTATCATCTAATGACAAATATTTAGGAACACGTTTATCTTGTTTGGGAGTTTCTAAATTCTGTGCAGGATTTTTTTCAATTAATCCGGCCTTATTAGATAGATAATTAAAGAATACACGAATACTAGCTGTTTTTCTAGCACGAGTAGCGGCTTTACTTTGGAAATTATTCTTTAGATAAAATAAATAAGAATGTATATCTTCAAGCTTTATCTTAGCTACTGTATCTATACTCATATCATGTATATCTACTTCTTTAATATCATCAGCTTTTACCATTTTAAAATGGACGAGAATGAATTTTAAAAAGTTATTAAGGTCATAGTTATATTCCTTGATTGTATTAGGAGATTTATTCAAAATAGTGGCAGTATAATCCAAAAAAGAATTTAAAAAAGTTGGATTACCTTCTGTATTAATCATCATATATATCGATCCTTTCTTTTGTAAGATAGTATTTAAAATCATTTTATCATTGATTTAAAAAAAGTCAATAACAGAGCAAGTATAAATAAATTGAAATTGTTTTCACATTTTTATAGACAAATTAAAAAAAACGTCATATAATGATTAGTGGTAAAAAATACAAGGCATAATATTGCTTAAAAGAAAAGGAGTAATGTATATGAATAACAATTTAACAATGCTTATGATATTAGACGGTTTTGGAGATAATCCAAGATTTGATGGTAACGGAGTTAAGCTAGCAAACATTCCTAATATCAGAAAAATATGGGCAGAATACCCAACAACAAAAATAGCTGCAAGTGAGTTAGCAGTTGGACTTCCAGAAGGACAAATGGGAAATTCTGAAGTTGGACATACTAACATTGGTGCAGGAAGAATAATATATCAAGAACTAACAAGAATTACAAAATCTATTCAAGATGGAGATTTCTTTAATAATGAAGTATTAGTTAATGCTATTGAAAATTGTAAAAAGAATAACACTAAACTTCACATTTTAGGATTATTATCTGATGGTGGAGTACACTCACACCAAGAACATTTATATGGATTATTAGAATTAGCTAAAAGAATGAATTTTAATGATGTATATGTTCATTGTTTCTTAGATGGTAGAGATACCGCTCCTCAATCTGCTAAAGGATATGTAGAAGCTCTAGAGAACAAAATGAAAGAATTAGGTGTAGGTAAAATAGCTTCTTTATCAGGAAGATTTTATGCAATGGATAGAGATAAACGTTGGAATAGAATTGAACTTGCTTATAATGCAATGGTAAGAGGAACTGGTAACAAGAATACTTCTGCTTTAGACGCTATTCAAAAATCTTATGACGAAGCGGTTACAGATGAATTTGTAGTACCTGTTGTTATTGAAGAAAATGGAAATCCAGTTGCTAAAATAGAGAATAACGATTCAGTAATATTCTTTAACTTTAGACCTGATAGAGCAAGAGAAATTACAAGAACAATAGTAGATAAAGAATTTAATGAATTTGCTACTGAAAAAATGGATTTATACTATGTATGTTTCACTAACTATGATGAAACAATGCCTAATGTAGAAATAGCATTTAAGAAAGAACCTATCATTAATACATATGGTGAAGTAATAAGCAAAAATGGTGGAAAACAATTAAGAATAGCTGAAACAGAAAAATATGCTCACGTTACTTTCTTCTTTAATGGAGGAGAAGAAAAACAATATGAAGGAGAAGACAGAATTTTAGTTCCATCTCCTAAAGTTGAAACATATGACATGCAACCTGAGATGAGTGCTTATCAAGTATGTGGTAAAGTAGTAGATGCAATTTATTCTGGAAAATATAACACTATTATTTTGAATTTTGCTAATCCAGACATGGTAGGACATACTGGATCATTAGAAGCGGTTATAAAAGCATTAGAAGCGGTTGACACATGTGTAGGTAAAATATTAAAAGCTATTAAAGATGTTCATGGTAACCTATTAATGACAGCTGACCATGGAAATTGTGAAGTAATGGTAAACTACGAAACAGGTAAACCTCACACAGCACATACAACAAATTTAGTTCCATTCTCTGTTGTATCTGATAATGGATTAAACTTAAAACTAAAACCTGAAGGTGAAGGAAAGTTATGCGATTTAGCACCTACTATGCTTGAACTTCTTGGAATTGAAAAACCTGAAGAAATGACTGGTGAATCTTTAATTGTAAAATAAAAATATGCATTAAAAACAGATGTTTGAGATTTGACATCTGTTTTTTTTCTTAAAAAATAGTTGCCAAATTATAACATTATATGTATAATGAAAAAGAATAAAACATAAGAGGAGGATATTTTATGAAAAAAGTTTTAAGTATATTTTTAGTAATGATATTATTAATATCAGGATTGTTTGTTTTTTCAGGATGTGGTAAAACTGAAGAAAAGAAAGAAGAAAAGAAACAAGATTTAAGTGCAGTATCAGGAACATATATCGGAAAATATATAAAACTTGTTGGCGACACACAAGAAGTTGAAGAAGTGTTTTCTTTAGAGTTAAATGCAGATGGTACTGGAGTACACTATCGTGATGATTATAGCTTTAATGTTACATGGTCTTTAGATGGTGACAAATTCGAAATGACAGAAACATTTATAGGTGATCCTATTATATATACAGGTACTTTAAAAGATGATAAATTAGATATATTTAATGGTGATCCTAATAATATTTGGACTTATGAATATGTTTATAATAGAGTAATTATAAATGATTAATATAACATTTAAAAAGCACCTTGAAAAAGGTGCTTTTTTTAGCAAGTATAGACATTTTTACAAAAATGATGTAAAATATTTAAAAGGGATTTTATAAAACAAAGGAGATAACAAATGAAAGAAATTATTGTAATAAAAATCATGAATGAAGCTATGATTAAGCTAAAAGAAAGTAAACATGAAGATTGTAGTGTAAATAAAACAATTCAGCATCATTTAGAGGCTGATGAAGATTTATTCTTTAAAATAAGTAAAAACAATGCTTTACAAATTCTAACTAACGTTGGAGTTGCAGATGATAAATTAGAAGAAACTTATAGAAAATTAATGGAACAAAAAAATCAATAACAAAAGGAGAATCATTTAAAATGAATAATGATGAATATATTAAGAAATTTTATAAAGAAGTCTGCGAAAATCTTGGAGATAACTATAAAATAATATTAGAGCCAGGTAGAACATTATCTGAAGAATGGATTGAATATGATACTGTAAAATGGGAAATGGAACCATCAATTCAAAATCTTGTAGATGATTTATTGCTAGATAATACACTTAATTTAGAAGAAAAAATAATAAAAGTATATGAGTTCATATGTTTAAACTACATATATGACGCAAATGTTTTATATTTCTTCAAGCGAGATATTAGTGATCCAAATAATATTAAATATATTGCTGTTGATTGGTACGGTCGCATTGTTGGACAAGAATGGATTGAAAAAAGAAAAACACATAATAGAAGAATCTGTTATGAATTTTCAAGATTTTATGCTAAAGCTATAAATACTTTAATAAATAATAAATATGACTTAGAAGCATTTATGCTTGGTGATAAAGAAAATACTCATTATGTTGTGGGATTAACTGGCAAAGATTACAGTGTAATTCTTGATCAAGATGATTTTAATAGTATTAAAGATTTAACTCGATTAAAACTCGGATTAACACTTCAAGGAATACACATATTAAGGGATGAAAACGGAAAATTCAAAAATGTTGTAGACAATTTTAATAAAGGTAAAGAAACAGAATTACCAGGAGTAAAAAAAGCAAAAGCAAATTTACAGGAAGATAATATTATTGAATACTTTAATACTGTTATAACCGAAATTAATAAATATAACATAGATTCACAAGGTTTCTTTGAATGCCTTAGAACATTAATTGAAGAACAAGGTTTTAAAATAGAAAAAATTTGGAAAGAAGATACAAAAAACATTGAAAGAAGATATGAAAGATGCCTATATTTTAGTTTTAAGAACCAAATATATTTACTAGACAGTATTAATAAAACTTTAACTATGGTCAATTTAGATAATTTAGATAAAAATGTATTTGTATTTAATGCAGAAGAAAACGATTATAAATATTATGGCGGCTAATCATTAGAAAGGAGTTTATTATATGAATATTACTAGAATTAACAAACTAAGTAATTTAGTGACAAATGATTTAAAAAGAAAACCTACAATAATTATGAATCCAGATCGTGTTGGCTTTTTCCGTATTTCAGGTACAGCTAATGATATAAATATAAGTATTGATCCTGACGAATGGAATATACCAGAAGAAATGAATACTTTTATTACTAAACTTAATCATAGTGATTACAGTATTGAAGATAGAATATTAAAAATATATGAAAAAATATGTGAAGAATATACTTATGATGATAATGTTTTGTCATATATTAAAAAGAATGATGATGATACATACTTTTTACCTGATTTTTATGGAAGAGATACAAATTCAGAATGGAAAGAAAACAGAAAGAAGCATAATAGAAGAAACTGTTTTGAGGTTTCTAGAATACTTGCAAAGTCTATTACTGAAATGCTTAAACACTCTGGATGTAATACAAATTATGATGTATGTATTTTATGGGACGAAGCTGTCACTCATTACTTAGTTGGTCTTGCAAGTAACGAATATTATATTTCACTAGATTTAGATGATTTTACTCAAATAAAAGACATTACAAGATTAAAAACAGGTTTAACAGCAGAAGGAATAAAAATATTGGAGGATCCTTCTAATAAATTTAGAAATGCTTTAACTAAATTTAATGATGGTAAAAGTCCAGTTGCCAAAGATCACATGGAAGCGGAAATTTTAGAACAAAGTGTATCAGATGAAAATCATTCTACTTCAAATAAAGATGCCTTATCAGAAAATTACAATATAGAGTCAGAAGATATATGTTTTTTACAATATGCGGTTAAAATATTAAAAGAAAAATATGATCTTGATTCAGCAGGAATGTTTGAATATTTAAAAGAAATTGTAGATACTAAAATTGGTGCAAAATCAAGAAAAAAACTATGGAAAGAAATTGAAGATAATCCAGGTATTGGTGCTAGATATACAAGATGTTTACTTGTATCAATTGACGATGTATCTTATATTATAGACGTAACAAAAGACAAACCTAATGAGATTTTCAGATTGTTTAATCCTGATGAATTAGACAAACCAAATTCAAAAATAAAACCATTTAAAACATTAGTTCGTGATTGGGATAAAGATCCATATGACGGACGTTAGAAAGGAGTTTTTATGGAGAAACAAAAAATCAATATAGTTATAGCTACCGCTTCTACAGATAAGATTGAAGGAATTAGAGAATCTTTTGTAAAGTTTTATCCTGAAGAAGAATACGAATTAAAAATATATTCCAATAAAACAGATTCAGGTGTGCCAAATCAACCATTTGGAAATGATACATATCAAGGAGCCTATAATAGAATAAATAGTATTAGAGAAAAATATGAAAAAGCTTTAAAAGAACAAAATATAAATGTTGATTATTATGTTAGTTGTGAAGCCGGTATAGACAATACAAATAAAACAATTATTAATGGTAAAGTTTCTACACTATATTCTAGCGAACAAGTAGTATGTATATACAATCCTAAAAATGATTCATATATATTTGGAAAGAGCAGTTCATGGACAATTCCAGAAGAAGATATAGAAGAAATAAACAATACTGATTTAGATCAATATCTTAGAAAAAGAGGTTGTACAGGATTACATGACGTTGGAGATGGTAAATATATAACAAGAAAAGATGCTGTTATAGAAGGAACTACCTCTGCTTTAGCAAGTATGAGATTTATTGAAAGATGTGATAAATATAAGAATGCTAAAGAATTAGACGATGAAAATGACATATATGCTGATAAATAATTTTTTATAAAAGGGATGAAATTATGATAATAGCTAAAGTATGCTTAACAGGCGGACCATGTGGAGGAAAAACCTCCGCACTTAAAATTATAAATGATGAATTATCGAAATTACGGATACAATGTAATCATTATAAATGAAACTGCAACAGAAATTGTTAAATCACAAGAATATTCTGGCAAAGAATCAGATTACGAGATAGCAGGTATGATAGTTAATCATCAATTGAAAAAAGAATTAGAAGCGGAAAATATTGCTAAAAATGCTTTAAAACCATATGTAATTGTTTGTGACAGAAGCATAATAGAGCCAGCAGCATATATTGGTATAGATAATATGAAACATCTTTTAGAACAACATGGAAAAAGTTATGAATACATTCGTGATAGCTATGATTTGGTTATACATATAACAACTGCTGCTAAAGGTGCAGAAGAATATTACACCAAAGAAAACAATGAAGCTAGAAGCGAAAATATAGTTCAAGCAAGAAATATAGATGATAATATATTACAAATCTGGTCTGAACATCCTAATAGATTTATTGTTGATAATTTAAACAAGAGTTTTAATGATAAGTTAGAAGAAATTAAAAATATTATTATTGATTATATAACAAGATAGTTACTGTTTTATATTATATAACAAAACAAAAACTAAGAGGAGGAAAGATAATAATGGTAAAAATATTGAAAAAAATTATAATAATATTAATAATGCTTGTTGTATTGTGTCCTTTAATGCAAACAACATTTGCGACAAATTATTCAAACAAATCAAAATTAAATGAAAATATTGCCAAAGAGATTTTGGAAGATTTTGAAGACCTTGATACAACTGAAACTACACAACAAAATAAGTTGAATTCAAAAGTGACAATTCCTAACGTTAAATCAGAAAAAAATGAGAATATTTCTGAATATGTAAATAAAGAGCTAAAAATTATTGAGTTTATAAGTACGATTTTTATTTTGTTAATTAGCAAAATTTTTGTTTTATAAATTAAATTATTATAAAAAGTAGTAGATAGTTTTTGAGTAGCTATCTATTTTTTTTAATAACTAAAAAATGACAGAGTAGGGGAGATAGGGCAGTTTCAAGGTTTTATAATAATAAATATAAAACTATCAAAATAGTAAATATGTAATTTTAAGGTTAATAAAGTTGAATATAATGAAAATATATAAATATTATGAAAAAGAAAAATAAAATTAGATTTAAAAAATAAATTTAGAATTTTAAAATTTTATTTTATAAATTTGAATTTATAATTTTGTGCAAAGTTTTAATTTAGAAATTTAATTTACGAGCATTTGTATAAAATATTTTTTTAAAATTGTTTTTAGAATTATTATTTATAATTTTATTATTATATATAAGATTTTGAAATTAAAATTACAATATATTAGTTTATGATTTTAAATTATATCCTGACGCGTCAAAATCGTTTTTAAGACATTTTTATAATTTAGACAACAAGTTATTCGTTTGAATAATTTTGTAATTTAAACTTAAACATATTATAAGTTATTAATTATTAGTAAAAATATTGGTATTACTAAGTTTTAGACAGGCTTATAATAATCTACAAAAAATTGCCAAAATAACGACGCACGAGAATCGATTTTAAGGCGTTTTTAAAAATTAGACATATAGTTTGTTGTCTATAAAATCGAGCTAATTATTGAAATATGAGGATTTTCGAGATTTTGAAAAATTTTATATAAGATTGTTAGAAAAAAATATAAGATACTAAAAATTATAATAAAAAAATAGGATCATAATAAAAGAATAATATAAAATTAGAAATAGAATTATATAAGTACAAAATAATAACGCATTAAAATGGATTTTAAGAGGTTTTAATATAAAAGACATATAGTTTGATGTTATAAATATAAGTATAATATAGTCAAAAGCTAGATATACCAATAATTACGAGATAGGAGCTTAAATATAGGCTTTATATTTTTATCCTGCTCCTATTTGCACAAAACTTTCATTTTGTGCAATGTTTCATATTCCTTTTTTTATCACTCTTAACCTATCAAACCCTCTACTCTTCTATCTTTTAGGTTAATTGTGATACTTGCTTTCTATTTTTAATTTTGTAAATTTTTATCATTTTTTTCCTAATATTAAACTGCGACATTTTTTATTTTTAACTTTCTAATTTATATTCTATATTTTTATTTTTTAAATTTAATTTTATATTTTCTATTTTAAAAAATTATATAAAATTTTTAAATTTATATTTTTTTATCCTCTATTCCCCTACTTCTTAAATTTGGTTATTTTTACAAACAATAAGTTATATATTTTTTTTATAAAAACGACTTAAAATCCATTTTAACGTGTCTGGCTCAATCAGAAATTTTACTTCAAACTCAAGTAAAAAAGATTAGCTAATGTATCAGCTAATCTTAAAAATTAATAATTATTCTTTTTTTCGCTAAAAAATCTCTTAATTTTATTAAACAATCTTGTAATAAAATTACCGTCATTATATTTAATTAAAGCGTCTTTTGTTTCTTCTTTCTGTTCTACAACTTTTTCATTTTGACTATTTTTGAAAGTATTATAAATGCTATTCTTTGTAAATAAATTTTCATATTGATAATTTTTTATTTTTTCTTTCTCATTTTTTTGCCTTTCATATTTTTGCTTTGCAAGGATTTTTTCTCTTTGAGTATCTGCAGCCCAGTAATCTCTAAATAATAGTCCAATAATAGCTTTAGCTCGTTTTGTAACATTCTGTTCATCTAGTGTTTTAGATGGATCATATTTGAAATTATAACTTTTATCTTGCATAGCTTTATATAATTCAATTTTTTCGTTTGGAATCTTATTATAATCTTCTTGAGGTATATATTTTAATATTTCAAACACTTCTTTGTATGCTATAGCATATTCTGTATTTGTCATAAATTTCTCCTTTATTAATTATTTTTCTTCTGTTTCTTTACTTTTGATTTTTTCTATATCTATTTGTTCTTGCCTTTCTGTTTCATCTGTATATGTAACATCAATAATTTCACTCATTACCTGTTTTCCTAATACACTTGTTGATGTTTTTTTATCTTCATCCAAACTTTTTAATCGTGGTATATGTGATGTACCTTTAGAAACTATATTAAATTGTTGTAAAACATCTACTATATCTTGTTCAAAATTTGGATTTTGATTTTCTTTGTTTAATAATTCTAAAATTTGACTAGACTTAAAGAAATCTTTTTGTTCTCTATTGAACATTCCAAAATTTACTTCCATTTCTTCTAATTTTTTAAATAGATCAATTATAGAATTGAATGGTATACTATTTTCCTCTTTATTAGAGTTATATTGTTCTATGCTCCTGTATAAAGTTTCGTAACACTTTATTTCACCATAAATATATTTTTTACGAATGCTATTATATTCATTTGGTTGAGCTTCATCTTGTTCTTCAAAAAAGAATTTTGCTGCTTCTGTTGCATTTTCAGGGCAATGTGCAAAAAAATCACCAATTTCTCTGATAAATTGAAATCTGAAAAGTTTCAATTTAGAAGAATTAAATCTAGTTCCGCTTAAAAAAATAAAATTAAAAGCTTCTTGTTTAACAATTTCATCTGCACGGACAATATCTCCATATTCATTAAAAAAAGCACAAATATCTTTTCTAGTAGAATTGTAATTTTCTTCTGAAATATCAGCGTTAGCTAAGGTTGATGAAACCATAAACTTTAAATCTATCTCATTACGATCTGCTATATGAAGACAACTTTCAAATATTTCTATTTCGCCAATAGTCAGAATTTCCAAAATATCAAACAGTCTTGTTTTCGAAATATTTCCTTCAAATAAGCTTTCGATTTGTTCTACACTATATGATTTACTTATTTTTTGCAACATGGATTGGACTGTTGTTAGAGCCATGGAATTAATGTACATATCATTAGGATTATATTCATATGATTTAATATCATTTGAATTACTATATAGAGCTTTGTATATTTTTTGACATACTCTGTTTAATTCATTAGGAATGTTAAAATGGCTTATAGCTTCTCCTCGTAATCCACTAGCATCTAGTTTTATAGCTTTTTTATTGACAAAATCTAAACTAAGATATACTTGATTTAAAGCTGATGTCATAGCTTCTAAATACTTATCACTGGTTTCATACCAGTCTTTTGGAATTTCATCTTTTGGAACAATTCCTAATATAAACTCTTGTGGTATAAAATCTTCTTTTTTTATTCTATATTCATCCATAGTTATATACAAAGAAAGTGCTGAATTTAATGAAGCATATCTTCCATAACCTTTTTCTAATTTTTCTTCAGGAATATTAACTTGTACAATATAGTCACCATTCCAGCCATTTTCACATGCAGCAACATCTTCAAAAAAATATAAATATTGATTATTATTATCCTGTCTGTCTTGTTCATAAACTCTACTGGTACTGGCTGATGACTCATTCGCTGGAACTTTTTCTAACAGATCAATTTTTCCAGCTTTAATTGCATTATATTCATCTTCATTTATTATCCTATAAAGTATCATGTATATATTTCCTCCTACTAAAAATATTGTATCATTTATAGATATATTAATGCAACAATTTTTTATCATTTATATTTTATAAAGAAGCGGATTATACCAATCATATTAAACAGCGACATTTTATGAAAAACATGAATTTTATTAATAAAGGTAAAGTTCACTATTTGCTTATTTCAATACTGTTCTAAGACTTTTACACACTTTAATTTTTCTAAACTAATACATAAAATTTACCTCATAGAAAATAGTCTTATTACTTTCATTTTGTGCAATGTTGTATTTCGGTTTTTGATACCCTCCAGAGACATATTTTAGTACCTCCCTCTTATACTTTTATATAATTTATATTGATTTTTAATTTTATATTTTTATGTTTTATTTATCATTTTATATTTAAAATTTTTTTCTTTTCTTCTTTTCAAACTTTAGAATTCTATTTATTGAATATTAATTTTAAATTTATGATTTATTTTGTAATTTTTATTTTTTTATTAAATATATAAAGTTCTCATATTTTTGCCCCCTACCTCGAAAATCATAATTTTTAAAAATTTTGAAATTTTTAATTTAATATATAATTTTATTATTAATTATAAAAAATGTCTTATTTTTGATTTTCAGGCTTACTTTTCATACATAAAAAGGAAAAGTTAGAAAACTTAATTTCTAACTTTCAAACTTTCATACTTATTGTAATTTATATATTAAATAAGGAAATGATTCTATATAAAACCATTTCCTTATAAATATTATTTAATTTCAATATGTTTTGCTTCTGGAAGTTCTTTTCTTTCTTCTTTTTTTGGAATACAAATTTTTAATATACCGTT
>JAFVGB010000028.1 GCA_017475185.1 Clostridia bacterium | reverse complement strand
TGTTGAAGAATTAATGAAGAAGTGTAATATGTTTGGATATGGGGAAGTGAATCAGTACAATCGCCACAGTACACTTATGTCAGCCTATAAAAATATTAAAGATGAAAACTTCAGATATTATATTTTAAAGCAAAAAGCAGATGTATTCCATGCGATGAAGAGCTTTTTTAGAGAAGAATCAGGAGAGAAAATGGCATAACCCCTTTTTAAGGGGTTATTTTTTTGTAAACTTTTTATTTTTTCAGTTGACAATGATAATGAAAATCATTATCATTTATTCGAGAAATGATTACATTTTGAATTATATATTTTGGAGGAGATGTAAAGTTGAAAAGAAAATAAATTAGATGTTAATGAGTGGTCAACTTAATTGGAGTGGTATCTGTTTTAGAAACAATAACTAAAAAATCGTATGTTAAGAAATTACAATTTATATAACTTGGAGGAAAGTTTAAAGTGAAAAATAATAAAAGAAAACATATAAATGCAATGTTAATAGCGGCGACGTTGTCGTTGCCATTTGCTACATATTCTACGCCGGCACTAGCAGCTGTAGTAAGTGAAGTAAATAAAGCTGGGCATATTTTAAAGGATGGAACGTATGATGTTGTTTTAAAAGCATATAATGAGAAAACAAATGAAGAATCGCGAGCTACAACGTATATAAAAGAACCGAAAGTAACAATTGAGAACGGTAAAAAAATTGTAACAGCTACGCTAAATGATAGTGACTTCTTCCAATATCTTAAGGTAGAAAATAGTCGAAATCCTGGTACTGTACATGATGTGAAAGTACTTTCAGAAGATAAGAGGAAAAATGGAACAAAAGTGATTCAGTTCGAAATTGGAGAACTAGGAAAAAGATATAAAATGCAAATGCATATTTTTATTCCATCTATGGGATATGATGAAAAGTATCAAGTGCAGTTTGAAGTAAATACAGTTCACTCAGAAAATAACAATATAGAAGAATCGAAAGAGAAAAAAGAAGAGCAACAACAAGTAAAAAATATAATATCTGATAATAAATTACAACAATATATTAATAAAAATGTTTTACAACGAACAGATATAAATGCGCCTATTACTGAGGAAGACGCCGCACAAATTAAAGAGTTAAAGGTGTACTTAGGAATGGGGATTGAAAGTTTAGAAGGTTTACAGCATATGGTAAACCTCGAAACGTTTGGACTACACGAGTCTAATGTAAAAGATATATCACCACTATCGAGTTTAAAAAAATTAAAAACATTAGGTTTATATATAAATCCAATCGAAAATATTGCACCTATTTCTCAACTGGAAAAACTACAATTCTTAACTTTACGTGATAACAAAATTAGTGATTTAACACCATTTAGCCAGTTGAAAAAAGTAAAGGTGTTAGATTTAATTGGAAATGAAATCACGGATATTAAGCCGCTATTTTCAATGGGCTCTGTAACTAAATTATATTTAAGTAATAATAAAATTAGTGATCTGACAGATATTGAGAAATTAGATGATTTACGCTTGTTATGGATAGGAAATAATTATATTGATAATCTGACAGAAATTAGTAAATTGAAGAATCTTGTTGAACTAGAAGTTGCAAATGCTGAAATCAGAGATTTAACACCATTAGCAAAAATGCAACAGTTACAATCACTTGATTTAGAGCAAAATTATATTTCTGACATTTCACCAATTAGTAAATTAAATAATTTATATGCTTTGAATTTAATAGCAAATGAAATTCGTGACATTAGACCAGTGAAAGAATTAGGGAAAAGGGTTCCTATTAAACTTCAGCGACAAAAAATCTTTTTAAGTGATGGAGTAGTAAATGAAGATATAAAAATTCCTATATACGATTCAAATGGTGAAATAGTTCAAAATATTAAATGGCAGGGCGAGGAAGGGACGCTTAATAACGGATCTGTTAAATGGAATAGTACAGGAGAAAAAGTATATGAATTTAAATTAGAAACAGATTCTGCTGAAAGTCAAATACGATTTAATGGAACAGTATACCAAAACATCGTTGAAAAACATGAAGATATAAATATTATTCAAGATAAAAATTTACAAAAATTCATTAATAAAAATGCTTTAGGAAGAACAAACCTAGAATCATCTATAACGAAAAAAGATCTAGAACAAATTAAATCGTTAAAAATAGTTGATGGGAAAAATCAAGGCATTACCGATATTTCTGGTCTAGAATATATGACGAACATAGAAGAGTTGGTTTTAGATAATGTTGAGCTGAAAAATGTAGACTTTATCTCGAATTTGAGAAACTTGAAGGCTGTGAAATTAACTTCAAATCAAATTGAAAATATTGAACCACTTTCAAAATTAGATAAGCTTGAAAAAATAGATATAAGTGGAAATGATGTGACGGATATTAAACCGTTGTTTGCATTAAGTACGTTGAAAAATTTAAATGTATCTAATAATAAACTTACTGATACGCCACTACAAGAAATACATCAGTTGAAGAAATTAGATGTATTAAAATTAAATCATAATGAGATTAGCAATGTAGAAGCGATCAGTGAAATAAGTATGTTGAACGAAATTGAATTGGTAGGGAATAAAGTAGTGGATATAACTCCATTAAGTAAATTGAAAAATTTACAGTGGTTAGATTTATCTGATAATAAAATTCAAGATATTTCCATTTTTTCTTCGATGCTAGATTTAATAAGCTTAAAGTTACCTGGTAATGAGATTCGTGACATTAGGCCAATTATACAATTATCTCAGTGGAGTACAATGGACATTAGAAAACAGAGAATTACTTTAGATGATGTGCAAGTGAACGAAGCTGTGAAGATTCCTGTTCATGATGTAGAAGGAGTACCACTTGAGGACATTACACTGAAAAGTGAAGATGGAACTATTAACGAAGAGGAAGGTACAATCACTTGGAGTACGCCAGGAGAGAAAATATATGAGTTTACGTTTGATGGAACTCCTTATTTTGGGCTAGGTATTTGGTTTAGTGGAGAAGTAATGCAAAACGTTGTAAATAAAACTGAATCAAAAGAAGAAACACCTAAGCCAGTAGTAGAAGAAAAACCAAAAGAAGAAACACCTAAGCCAGTGGTAGAAGAAAAGCCAAAAGAAGAAACGACTAAACCAGTGGTAGAAGAAAAGCCAAAAGAAGAAACGACTAAACCAGTGGTAGAAGAAAAACCAAAAGAGGAAACGACTAAACCGGTGGTAGAAGAAAAACCAAAAGAGGAAATGACTAAACCGGTGGTAGAAGAAAAACCAAAAGAAGAAGTAACTAAACCGGTGGTAGAAGAAAAACCAAAAGAAGAAGCAGCTAAACCAGTAGTAGAAGAAAAACCAAAAGAAGAACCGACTAAGCCAGCAGTAGAAGAAAAACCAAAAGAAGAACCGACTAAGCCAGCAGTAGAAGAAAAACCAAAAGAAGAACCGACTAAGCCAGCAGTA
>JAFVGB010000027.1 GCA_017475185.1 Clostridia bacterium | reverse complement strand
TCGCTAGCTACTTCATATTTGAATTTATTTAAAGCTTCAGCAGCAGCTGGAACAACTTTTCTATTTGAATTGCTTGAGTTTGCCATAATATTCACCTCCTATAATTGTACATTTAGTATTCTGAAAAAACTTATCTCGCTTTTTCAATATTATGATGTGCAATTATAATTTTTTTAAACTGGAAATTTCTTGAATTATTGAACGTATAATTTAAGTAGAAATTTCAATTAAATCTTTAAATTGCATCTGCGAAAAAATTTCTTAATTAAAGAAAATTATTTCAATATTTAATGTAACCAAATTTCAAAAATTAATTCAAAATATGTATAAGAAAAAATATAAAGTTAATAATTTATTTGAAAAAGAAAGTTTAAATTTGAAAAATAAGTTTATAAGAAATTTTTGAGGTGATTTTATGAAAAATGATGATGATGAAATTGAAGATGGTACAAAATACGGGGAGTTTGTTTCTTCTTATTTTGCGTGGTTGACTTTAGAAGGACAGAAGGAAAGAGCGAAAAGCTTAGATGAGATGACAAAAAAGAAAAAAGAAAAGTGAAAACCTTGAAATTACAAGCTTTTCTATGATATTATATATTTTACAAAAAAGAAAGGAGATATAAATATGCAATATAAGTTTACAAATAGAGCTGAGAAAGCTTTACAAATTGCTAATGAAACTGCAACAGGTTTAGGACATAGTTATATAGGAACAGAACATTTGCTTTATGGGTTAGCTCAAGAAGGAAATGGTGTTGCAAGTAAAGTTTTAGAATTGCAGAATGTTACTCCAGATAAAATATTAGAAGAAATTGAAGAATTAATAGGAATTATAGATAATGATATAGAAATCTTTGAAACATTAGGTTTTACACCACGTACAAAAAGAGTTATTGAAAATGCTTTCAAAGAAGCTAAAAAAATCGGAAGCGAGTTTATTGGTACAGAACAATTATTAGTAGGAATAATGCAAGAGGCTGATAGTGTTGCTGTACGAATTTTGCTTGATTTAGATGTTAGTACTCAAAAGGTTTATAATGAGATTGCTAAAGTAATTAACGAAGAAGATTTCGCACAGAATGATAATTTAGATAGTAAATATATAGGAAGTTATAATTCAACACCAACTTTAAATCAATTTGGAGCTGATTTAACAAAACAGGCTCGTGAGGGAAAACTAGATCCTGTAATTGGTAGAAAAGATGAAATTGAAAGAGTAATTCAAATATTATCTAGAAGAACAAAAAATAATCCATGCTTGATAGGAGAACCAGGTGTTGGAAAAACAGCTGTTGTTGAGGGCTTGGCAGAAAAAATTGTTTTAAATGATGTTCCAGAATTACTTAAAAATAAAAGAGTTGTCACTCTGGATATAACTAGTATGATAGCCGGTGCAAAATATAGAGGAGATTTTGAAGAAAGAATAAAGAAATGTCTTAATGAAGTAAAAAAGGTTGGGGATGTTATCTTATTTATTGACGAAATCCACACAATAGTTGGCGCTGGAGCTGCAGAAGGAGCAGTTGATGCTGCTAATATTTTAAAACCTTTGTTAGCAAGAGGAGAAATTCAATTAATTGGTGCTACAACAATTAGTGAATATAGAAAATACATTGAAAAAGATAGTGCTTTGGAAAGAAGATTTAGCCCAGTTACTGTGCTTGAACCATCAGAAGAAGATACTATAAAAATATTAGAAGGAATTCGTGATAAATATGAAGCTCATCATAATGTAAAGATTACAGATGAAGCAATAAATTCAGCAGTGAGTTTGTCTGTTAGATATATAAATGATAGATATTTGCCGGACAAAGCAATTGATTTGATTGATGAAGCTTCATCAAAATTGAAAATGAAAACATATACTAGACCGGAAAAATTAAAAGAGCAAGAGGAGAAAATCGCTCAAATTGAAAAAGAAAAAGAAGAAGCAATTTTTGTGCAAGATTTCGAAAAGGCGGCTAATTTAAGAGATGAAGAGATTGCTTTAAAAGAAAAATTAGAAAAAGATAATAAAAGATGGGAAAATAAAACAAGTAGAAATGTTACTATTTTAAATGAGGAAGATATTGCTGAGGTTATTTCAAGTTGGACTAATATTCCTGTTAAGAAATTAACTCAAGATGAAAATGACAAATTAAAATCATTAGAAGAAATTTTGCATAAAAGAGTGGTTGGACAAAACGAGGCAGTAGAAGCGGTTGCAAAAGCTATAAGAAGAGGAAGAGTTGGATTAAAAGATCCAAACAGACCAATAGGTTCGTTCTTATTCTTAGGTCCAACAGGTGTTGGTAAGACGGAACTTTCAAAAGCTTTAGCAGAGGCATTATTTGGTAATGAAGATTCAATGATAAGAATTGATATGTCTGAATTTATGGAACCACATTCAGTATCAAAATTAATTGGTTCGCCTCCAGGGTATGTAGGATTTGACGAAGGTGGACAATTAACAGAGAAAATTAGACAAAAACCATATTCAGTACTATTGTTTGATGAAGTGGAAAAGGCACATCCAGATGTTATGAATATTATGTTACAAATTTTAGAAGATGGGCGTTTAACAGATTCACAAGGAAGAACTGTTAATTTCAAAAATACGGTTGTTATTATGACATCAAATATAGGAGCTAGAATGATTACGGATAGAAAAATGCTTGGATTTTCAATGAGTTCATCAGATAGTAAAGCAGAAGAAAACAAACAATATGAAGCAACAAAAAAAGATGTAATGGATGAGCTTAAGAAAGAGTTTAAGCCTGAATTTATTAATCGTATTGATGAAATTATTGTGTTCCACAAGTTGATGGATGAAGATATAATGAAAATTATTGGTATTATGCTTAGTCAAGTTGAAGGCAGATTGAAAGCTAATAATTTAAATGTTGAAATTGATGATAGTGTAAGAAAGCTTATTTTTGAAAAAGGATTTGATAAGAATTATGGTGCAAGGCCTTTGCGTAGAGCTATTCAGTCTTATGTTGAGGATGAGATTAGTGAGGCTATTTTGGATGGAAAGGTAAAGGAAAATAAGAAGGCTGTGATTGAGATTGATGAGAATAGGAATGTGGTTGTGAGGTAAAAGTAGTCCGCCAAAGGCGTATAATCGCATAATGATGGGCTGATATATATTACTTTAAAAATGTTTCCCAACAGCGCACAGAGAGTAATAATTCCTGGGCGAGTTGATTCGATTGCTGTATGGCTGTGGGAAAATTTGAGTATAAAATGATTTTTTATGTGGTCTGGGGAATTATAACTCTCTGTAGCTAGCCGGTCCCCACTTAAGCCACATTTTTAAAGTAATATATATCAGTCCATCATTATGTGATTATACGCCTTTTGCTACTCAGAATATGGGAGGTTGAAATTGGTAAATTCGTAAAAAGACTTGCTTTTTTTGGAAACATATGGTATTATATAGAAATATGAATAGTGAAAATTAAATTTGAAAGGGGAAATACCAATGGCAGAAGTATATATGGCAGGAGATTTTAGAAATGGAACAACATTTGAAATGGACGGAAACGTATTCAAAGTTGTTGAATTTCAACACGTTAAACCAGGAAAGGGTTCAGCATTTGTTAGAACAAAATTAAAAAATGTAATCAGTGGGGCAGTTATTGAAAAAACATTTAACCCATCTGAAAAATATCCAGGAGCTGAAATAGAGAAAAAAGAAATGCAATACTTATATAATGATGAAGATTTATACTATTTCATGGATAATGAAACATATGAACAAATGCCTTTAAACAAAGAACAATTAGGAGATGCTTTAAAATATATTAAAGAAAATATGAATGTTAAAATATTATCATTCAAAGGAAATGTATTTGCAGTTGAACCACCTATGTTCGTTGAATTAGAAGTAACATACACAGAACCAGGATTTGCTGGAAACACAACAACAACATCTGGAAAACCAGCTAAATTAGAAAACGGATTAGAAATATTAGTTCCATTATTTGTTAACATCGGTGATATCGTTAAAATCGATACAAGAACTGGTGATTACATGGAAAGAGTTAACTAATAATTCGTGTAGAATTAATATAGCTAAAAGTTATAATAAACGAAATTTAATCAAACAATAATATGAAATAAGCTTATATTATTATGTATATAAATGCATAAAATAATATAAGCTTATTTTAGAAAGGAAAGATTATGACAGATTTTAGTAAAAAGTTTCAAGAAATAATTAAAGATATTGAAAACAATATAACTGATGAAAAACAATTAGAATATGTTAATAAAAAAATTACAGAGGTTTCTATGTTGCACCTTAGTGTAATTGATGAGCTTGCTGATGTTATAAAAAATAAGATTGATAATATAGAGAAAAAGCAAAATCTAATTGAAGCAAAAGTTAGTAAAATTGAGTCATCTGTATCAGGAATTGAAAACGATATGTATGATGATGGATTTGAATTTGAAATTATTTGCCCATATTGCAATACTGAATTTGTTGCTGATGTTGAGTCTAAGAATGAAATTAAATGTCCAGAGTGTCAAAATACTATTGAGCTTGATTGGAATGGTGGGGAAGAAGTAAATCCTTGTTCAGGACATTGTTCAAGTTGTAGGTCAAGATGTGGCGATGGATTTTTTGATGAGTTTGGTGAAGAGTTTGGATTTGAAGAGCAAACTGATGATGACGACGAAGATATGTAACTAAAATAATGACATAGGGTCGATGTATTTCGATCCTATTTTTATTGTGAAATGTAAGTGAGGGCCTGTTGTTGCACCATTTGTAGGGTTACCGTTCAGAGTCTTTATATGGATTGTTAGAAAAACCATATACATTTTTTGGACCAACTTGGGCTATGACTTGTCCTTGTGTAACATAATCTCCTGGTGAAACTAAATAAGTTGGATTAATATGATGAAATACCACGGTGTATTGTTCGTTTTGGACAACCACTGTACATCCTCCACTTCCCATAAATCCTGTAAATGTAACTTTACCGGAGATTGCAGATATAATATTTGTTCCAGGTGGGGCAGGTAGATCAATTCCACCGTGAAAGTTTGTTGCACCAGCAGTAGGAGCACCTCTGTAACCAAATGGGGAACTTATCCTAGTATAACCGTGGGAGAGGCCAGCATAAACCACTTGTTGGAGATATTACTTTATTTATTGGTGTATCTTCTGATGGAGTGGAAATAATTCTTGTATTATTGTAAAATGGAATGAAAAATATTGATATAAATAGAGACAAAAATAGAATGAGTGATAAATAAACTTTGATAATATTTGAAAATTTTGAGGTCATAATTTGAATCTCCTTTTTAATTGAAATTGAAAATTAATTAGATTGAAAAATGATTGAAGTGTGGATTTTAAAATAAAAAAATAGTAAGATTATAAAACATAACTAGAAAAAACAAAAAATAAAGGTGAGGGCAAATCCTCACCTTTAAATATGTAACCTTATTTATTTTTAAAAGCGAAAAATTTACTTAAGAAAAAGTTTAAAATAATTACTAAAATTGTAATTGTTAATTTGCTAATCATATCTGGAATATGTAATACGTTGAATAATAACATAAATCCGAAGAATTCAACAAGCATAGTAAAGAAACGTGCTGCGAAGAATTTGAATATTTCTAATATTATATCTTTTGCAGTGGATGCTTGTGAATTAAAAACTAATTTTCTGTTAGTGATATAAGCAAATATAACTGCAACAATAATTGCTATAACATTTGAAATGTTTTCTTCTAAATGGCAAAATGTTGTTAAAACATAAAATGTTGCTATGTTTACAATAGTTGTAAAAATCCCAAATATAGCATAAAAAATAACTTCTTTTGTCATAAATTTTTTTATTATTACATTTATTAATTTTTTTATTTTTTCCATAACATACCATCCTTTGTTAAATTTGAATAATTTGCAAGACTGTATAAAAAAATCCTTGCAATTAAGACACTGCAAGGCTATTTAGTCTGGCAGGGGTAGAAGGACTCGAACCCTCACAGGCGGTTTTGGAGACCGATGTGCTACCATTAACACTATACCCCTATATATTGACAATATTTATATTAACATATTTGTTTTGGATGTGCAAGATATTTTGGAAAAATTTTAAAAAAATTACTGTATGTAAGTCGATGAAAGGTTGAAATATCCCCAAATTCTTGACATAGTTTATTAATGATGCTATAATTATTACAGGAATATTACGAAAATGTTACATTTACAAAATTTTTTTAATATTTCTTGACTAATGATAATAATATGTATAAAATACATATTGAAATAAAAAAGAGCAAGAGCCTGCGCCCTTACTCAATCGTCGTTTGTTTAGAGGAAACTTGAGATTTATCTTCATTGTAGTTTGGATAAATCTTAAGTTTTCTTTTTTCTGATTCATAATTCAGCGAATATTTGCTTTTAGAGCAACTATGTACCAAAAAACTTATTCCGAAAAAAGAAAAATCCTGCTGAAAGTATCATAAATAAGATTTTTTCCAGCAATTGTTCCATCTCCTTTCTTTTTATTCTAGATGCACCAACTTTGTTGAAAAAAGTGGGTGCATAAATTAGTAGTCGAAGTTCATAGAAGTATCAGCTACTAATCTATGCACCCAACTAAAAAGAAAGTATCAAACAACTAAAGGAAGTGTATCATTTATACATAGGTATGTCAATTGTATATCAATAAAATTTTCCAAAAATCGACAAGTTGCAGATTTGTATTATAATTTAATTTTTTTGATTTATAGTATTAAATGCTGAAATGCTGAGAGTATAAACTCTCAGCATTTCTCTATGGTGGAGGTGAGGAGAGTCGAACTCCTGTCCAATTGCTCTTCCATATAAACTTCTCCGAGTGCAGTTTGTTATTAAATTTCCCTTAAAATACCATTAACAAACAAACGATAAATCAAGGTAGCTATAAAATACCCACTATTTCCATAGCAAGAAATAGGTTCGTTTCCCACATTATCGACGCCTTGTTAATAGCCGTGGGAAGCCATTAGAAGACGACACTGCAACTTAGGCAGCGTATGCTAATTCTGTATTATCAGCGTTTATATTTATTTTCTCGTTTATTTAAGTGGCCAACGAGAATCCACTACTCGCTATTCATACTTCTAAACAACTGTCGAAACCAGTTACACCCCCATATAAGTGTGATATGTCTGTAATCACGACAATCTTTATTTATTATACTATAAATTTGTAAAAAAAACAACATATATAAAGTTATATTAGTAAATAAATTATTGGCTGGATTTAAAAAAGAAAAAATATATTGCCAAAACAAGATATTAAGTATAAAATAACCATAGAAAAACAAAAGGAAAGGACGGAAAATTTATGAAAATTACAGATGTGAATGAATTATCAAAAATTGCAAATGATATTAGAATAGATATTTTGAAGGCAGTTTATAGTGCACAGTCAGGTCATCCAGGTGGCTCTTTGTCTTGTGCAGATATATTAACTGTCTTATATTTTAATCAAATGAATATAAATCCAAATGAACCAAAAGCAGAAGGAAGAGATAGATTTGTGTTATCAAAAGGACATTGCTCTCCTGCTTTATATAGTACGTTAGCTAGAAGAGGATATTTTGATGAAAAAGAATTAGAATCATTTAGAAAGTTAGAATCAAATTTACAAGGACATCCAGATATGAATAAGGTTCCAGGTGTTGATATGACAAGTGGATCATTAGGACAAGGTTTATCTGTTGCAAATGGAATGGCACTATCTTCTAAAATGGATAGCATGGGATGTAGAGTGTATTGTTTACTTGGTGATGGCGAAATAGAAGAAGGACAAGTGTGGGAAGCTGCAATGACTTCATCAAAATATAAATTAGATAACTTATGTGTTATAGTAGATAATAATAATTTGCAAATTGATGGAAATATTCAAGATGTAAAAGGTCTTAACAGAATTGAAGAAAAATTTGAAAGCTTTGGTTTTAAAGCAATCCCTGTTGATGGAAATAATATTGAACAATTAATTGATGCGTTTGATATAGCTAAAATGACAAAGGGTATGCCTACTGCAATTATTGCTAAAACTGTAAAAGGAAAAGGAGTTTCTTTTATGGAAGGTCAAGCTGGTTGGCATGGAAAAGCACCAAATGAAGAGCAATTTAATTTAGCTATTGATGAGTTAAAAGGAAAGGAAGATTAAATATGAATATAGATAAAAAAATTGCAACACGCCAAAGTTATGGAGAAGCTTTAAAAGAGCTTGGAAAAGATAATAAAAATATTGTTGTGTTAGATGCAGATTTATCAACAGCAACAAAAACTGAATTATTTGCAAAAGAATTTTCAGATAGATTTTTTGATATTGGAATTGCAGAACAAGATATGATTGGTACAGCAGCAGGATTTGCAACATGTGGTAAGGTGCCTTTTGCAAGTACTTTTGCAGTATTTGCAGCAGGTAGAGCTTATGATCAAATTAGAAATAGTGTTTGTTATCCAAATTTGAATGTGAAAATATGTGCAACTCACGCTGGTGTTACTGTTGGAGAAGATGGTGCAACACATCAAATGCTTGAAGATTTAGCAATGATGAGAACTTTGCCAAATTTAAAAGTGTTTTCACCAAGTGATGATGTAGAAACAAGATTTATAATTAATGAAATTAGTAAAATTGATGGACCTTGTTATGTTAGATTATCAAGATTAGCAACTCCAGTTATATATGAAGAAAATGAAAAATTTGAAATTGGAAAAGCAAAGCAAATTGGTAATGGAGAAGATGCAACAATTTTTGCAACAGGTGTATGTGTTGCAGAGGCTTTGAAAGCTAAAGAAATTTTGGAACAAAAAGGAATTTTTGTTAGAGTAGTTGATGTTCATACTATAAAGCCTATAGATAGAGATGCTATTGTTAGATGTGCAAAAGAAACTAAGAAAATTATTACAGTTGAAGATCACAGTATTATAGGAGGATTAGGTAGTACAATTTGTGAGATTTTAGCTGAAGAATATCCTTGTAAAGTTATTAGATTAGGTGTTAAAGATTCCTTTGGAAAATCTGGAAATGCCATTGAATTGATGAAGTATTTTGGAATTGATGCAGAGGCTATTGTTAATAATTTCTAAAATTTGATTTATTTATAATATAGTTAATTACTATAAATATTGCTAAAATGACAACATATGTTTGCAAAATTATGGAAAATGTGGTATAATTAAGTATACGAAGTAAGAAGGTGGTAATTATGGTAATATTAACTATTATATATATTTTATTACTTGTTATTGCAGCTTTAGTAGGGTATACAATACTTCAAATCAAATTGTATGGAATGAATGTTAAAGATTTCTGGACATTTATAAAATCTATTCAAGATTTAGAAGTTTTATATAAGTTTTCAAAAAAATATGAAAAGATGTCTCCACAGGAGCAAATAATATTCTTAGCTGAAGCTGAAAAAATGTTCAGTGCATTTGATAAAGTACCTAGTCAGATTTGGGAAGATGAGTATGATAAATATTCTCAAATTTTAGAAACATATAGAAGCATAAAAATGCTTCGTTGGGCTGATGCAAATACCTAAAAGTACATAGATGTTATATCAATGTTAGAAGCGGTTATAGCACATTAAAATGTTAATGTGCTATAACTGCTTTTGGTTTTAAAAATATTAGTATGCTGTTAATTTGATGAAGATTGACATAAAATCTAATTAGTGATATAATACTGTTATCAAAATTTTAATAAAAGGAGGGCTTCTAATGCCAATCATCATAACACCTGGCATTATTTTGCCAGATGGACGGTTTTTACCAAATTCTGGAGATGGTCATAGAAAAAATGCCACCAGATATTGTGAGAAATATCCAAAATTAGATGAACTAAGGTTGTCTACAAGTGATGATGCAGATGATTTTATGATAACTGCAGGGTGTGCAATTGTCGCATCATATCGTGGAAAACTATGTTTTAAAATTGCACAGGACAACGAAGAAGAAAAAATGGAGGAGATGAAAAAAGAGTATGAAAAGCTAGAAGAAGTTATAATTGAAACATATTGGACGATTAATCCTGAGTACAAAGAAGTTTTGAATGAAATTGTAAAAAATACTGTTAAAATGCAAATATCAATAAGGAGACAATTACAATGGAAAAGATAAAAGGAAAATTTGGCTTTATAGTAAAAGGAAAGTTCTATTCCAATGATAAAGGATGTGGTCATGAAGCAAATGCCAGAGATATAATCGATAAATTTAAATGGACTAAGGAATGGAATGGCGGGGAAGCGCAAGAGTTTATTGTGATGGAAAAAGGTGCCATTCAAATTGGATCAGGTACTCATTATCCAACTACAATAGTTGTTTCAAGAAAATTCTATAACGAATCCAAAATGGAAAAAATTAAGAAAAAATATCACCTTGAAGACTATAGCTGCGACTTTGTAAATTACTAAAACTAGCTTTTTGAAAATAGGTTACTATATGTGAAACGGACAAAATTGTTAGACAATTGTTTAATAATTATAGTCACGCCACTTGTAGTAGCCTATTTTTCATATCATTACATAATAGGAATGTTTTTAACGATAATGTAACAATTTAAAAATATGCAAATATAATAAAATATAAAACTCTAAGTGAATAGAATTTGGAATAAAAATAATAATAAAAGTGATGTGAAAGAGTAAAGGTTTATAGGAACCAGAAAAACCTAAATATGTAATTCAAGGAAGGATAATAATGGATTTGTTATATTTTGATCATGCAGCAACGACTCCTGTTAAAGATGAGGTTTTAAAAGAGATGTTGCCATATTTTTCTAATAATTATGGAAATGCATCTTCAATATACTCGATAGGGCGACGTAGTAAAAAGGCACTAGATACAGCAAGAACAAGAGTTGCGAAAGCAATAAGGTGTACAGAAAAGGAAATTTATTTTACTTCTTGTGGTAGTGAGTCTGATAATTTAGCGATTAAGGGTGTAGCCTATGCGAACAAAGATAAAGGAAATCATATTATTACAAGTAAAATAGAGCATCCAGCTGTTTTAAACACATGTAGAACTTTAGAAAAAGATGGATTTGAGATTACTTATTTGAATGTAAATGAAAATCGGATTTATTAATTTAGATGAATTTAAAAATTCTATCAGAGATGAAACAATTTTAATAACAATAATGTTTGCAAATAATGAAATTGGTACAATTCAGCCAATAAAAGAAATTTCCGAAATAGCAAAAAGTGCGAATATTTTATTTCACACAGATTGTGTTCAAGCTGTGGGAAATGTGAAGATAAATGTGCAAGAGTTGGGAATTGATTTGTTGTCAATGTCTGCTCATAAGTTTTACGGACCAAAAGGTGTGGGAGCGTTGTATGTTAGAAGTGGTGTTGAGTTTCAGAAAATCCAAGATGGAGGACATCAGGAAAGAGATAAGAGAGCTGGAACTGAGAATGTAGCAGGAATTGTTGGATTAGGAAAAGCTATTGAATTGGCAGATTATAATTTAGAAAATTATAATAGTAAATTGTTAAAAATGAGAAATTATTTTATAAGAGAAATAACAAGTAGATATGATAATGTTAAAATTAATGGAGATTTAAAAAACAGGCTTCCAGGAAATGTTAATATATCATTTCCTGGAATAGATGGTGAGGAGCTATTACTGAAATTAGATAGCTTTGGCATTTGTGCATCTGCAGGTTCTGCTTGTAGTTCTGGTTCGTCAGAACCATCACATGTTTTAACTGCAATAGGACTTGATAGAGAACACATTCGGAGGATCACTAAGAATAACTTTTGGTGAAGAAAACAAAATTGACGAAGTTAAGTTTCTAATTGACAGTATTACTAGAATAATTGGTTAAAGTTTAGTAAAGTTGCACATACTAAGATAAGGATTAATAATTTATAGGTAGATGTGTAATGAAAATGTTAAAAAATTCTATAGTTGGATTTTGTGCTGGTTTTATTACAGGCTTTTTTTCCACTGGTGGTGGGATGGTAGTATTGCCAGCGCTAATTTATTTTTTGAAAATGGATGAGAAGAAGGCAAGAGCAACTACTGTTTTTGCAATTTTACCAATGGTTATTGCGGCAGCTTTTTTTTATTATAGAGATAAATCGTTTGATTTTTCTTTAGGATTAAAATGTGCTTTAGGAGGAATTGTTGGTAGTTTTATTGGGACAAGAATTCTTAGAAAAGTTTCAAATAAGTTTTTGAAGAGTGGATTTATTTTATTTTTAGTGTATGCTGGAATTTCTATGATTATGAGATAGTTATTTATAGAAAGCTGAAACGGAGGAAAATCGGATTTGGTTGAGGTTTTGATAGGAATGATTTCTGGTATGATTACTGCGATTGGTCTTGGTGGAGGAACCGTGCTTATTTTGTTGTTGACATTAGGGTTGGAGATCACTCAGCGTGTAGCTCAGGCAACTAATTTGTTGTTTTTTGTTCCGACAGCGGTTACTGCCATTATTTTAAATTTGAGAGAGAAAAATATTGAATTGAAGATTGGAATTAATCTAATTTTTTTTGGCGTGATTGGTGCGATTTTTGGATCAATTTTGGCTAATGGAATTAATATTGGAAATTTAAGGAAATTATTTGGAGTTTTCTTGTTATGTATTGCAGTTCATGAAATTTACAGTTTTTACAAGCTGTATATAAAAGAAAAAAATACAAATAATAAAATTGACAAAAGACAAGGAGGTATGTAGAAATGAAATTAGTTAAAGGTATGTTAATTGGTGGAATGGTGTCTGCTGGTTTAGTAATGATATATGGTGAAACAATGGGATTTAATAAGAAAAAAATGATGAAACAAGGAAAGAAAATGATGCACAAGATGGGATTTTAAAAGAAAAATAGATGGCGGTTTTATTAGGTGAGTATTCACCATAAATTGAACCGCCAGTTTTTTTATATTAACGAAAATGAAAAATTAGCAATCTTTCTCATCTTTTTCATGATCTGGAAAACATTCTTTTTTATCACAATCTATTTTAACACCTTTTAAACATTTTCCTTTATGAGGGCAAGTTGTACAAATTTTTCTGTGTTTTACATCATTAGCCCAAACGTGAACTTCATAAAATTTATTAGCGCATAAAGGTCCAAAAACAAATTCTCCATCTTTATCTGTAAAAGTATGAGTTACAGGTTTTCTTTCTTCTTTTCCACAATCTCTTTCAACTTCAATCAATTTAACAACGGCATCTCTAACTGGTTCATCATAAGCATCTTTTATAATTCCGTAAATAACAGAACGATTATCTTCTGGTAAAGTTATATCAATATCAAATTGTTTTCCAGAAGAAATAACTCCTTGAACGTCAATTATAGGGTATTTATCTTTTTCAAATTCCATTTATATCATCCTTTCATAAAAATTGCATATATACATGCTTAATATATAGTATGTATAATTCGACATTTTGTGACAGTATTTTAGCTGGTCAAAAGTCTACTTCAATACTGTTGGAATAAGATATACTTTTATGAGTTTCGCCCCAACTGCGAATTAAGAGTAAGAATTTTTCGTGCAAGATTAATTGCTTAGATATGGGTTCTAATGTTTTTTGCACGAAATCTTCTAACTCTTACTAGCTTGTCGGTCCCCACCTTAACTCCACTTCATAAAAGTATATCTTATTCCAACAGTATTGAAGTAGACTTTTGACCTACTCTATAATGTGTAAATTTTGTGAAAAATGTAGCAATTTTTGTCGATAGATGATATAATGTGAACTGAAATGGAGAGAAAAATGAAAAAGGAAATATTATTAATAGTTAACCCTTGTTCAGGAAAGGGAAATGTAAGTAAATATATACCACAAATTTGTGATAATTTGGAAAAGCAAGGTTATGAATTAGAAGTGATTTATACTTCAAAAACAAACAATGGTAAACAGATTATTGAAAATTACATCAGATATATTGATGCTGTTGTTGTTTGTGGTGGAGATGGTACTTTAAATGAGGTTATTAATGGAATTATAAAGTGTCATAAGAAAATTGATGTTACTTTTATTCCTTTTGGTACAACTAATGATTTTGCAAGAACTGTAAATGTGCCAAGAAGTCATTATAAATTATCTCGAAAATTGTCTAAATATAGAGAAATAGGAACAGATATAGGTAGTTTTAATGATAGATTTTTCTATTATGTTGCTGCTTTTGGTACATGTACAAATGTTTCATATTCAACAGATCAAAAAGACAAGAATAAATACGGTAAATTAGCATATTACAAAAAAGGAATTCAGGAATTGAAAAAAATGAAGTCTTATCAGGTTTCTATTGTTACAGACAATGAAATCATTAAAGATGAATTTATTTATGGTGCTATAACTAATTCAATTTCTATAGGAAGTTTTAAATGGTTTAAGAGAAATGAATTTAAAGTGAATGATGGAAAATTTGAGTTGATTTTGATTAAAAAACCTAAAAACTTTATAGGACTGATTAAAATTTTTATGTCTATATTAAGAAAAAAATATGATCAAAAAAATATATATTATTTAAAAACAAAACATTTACAAATTGATTTTGACAGAAGTGTTGATTGGACTCTTGATGGAGAATTTGGTGGAGGGGTTAGTCATGCAATTATTGAAAATCATAAAAATAAAATAGATTTATTAGTTCCAATAAACAAGAAAAAGTAGGAGTGATTGATATGAAAGATTTATTAAGTCTTGAATATAATCAAGAAATTATTATTGAAAAAAATACATATATAGTTAAAGCAATGCTTAAATTTATAGAAGGATCATCTTATTGGTTAGAATATATTTTGCAAGACAAAAAAAGTTCAGAAACATTTTATTTAGATGTGGAACCTGTTGGAAAATACGCGTTACACAGAATGACTAATTTAGTAATATATCCACAAATTCAGGTGTCTTTTGAAGGTGAGATATATGAATTGTTCCAAAAAGGAAATGCTAAAATTGAAACATATTTTGGATATACTGATGTTGGTTTAAAAGAAAATGTGGAATATTTTGAATATAAATATAAAGATAAATTACTTACAATAGAAAAATGGCAAGATATGACAGAGGTTAGTTGTGGGAAATATGTGGATAAAAGCAAAATAAAAGTAAAAAAAATGGAAGAAGATAATTTTAGATTATAGTATGAGGTGTTAAAATTTGGATGAAAAATTAAAAAAAGGTCAAGTTATTAAAATTAAAAATGAAACATATGTAGTTGTTGGAATGATTGAATTTGTAGAAGATTCATGGATATGGCAAGAATATAAAATAAAAAGTGATTCAGGAAAAATTAAGTGGTTAAGTATTGAAGAAGATGAAGGAAAAAAGCAATATTCAATTTATGAGGAAAAGTTTAACATTCCTGTTAAATCTTCAATGGATTTTAATTTTCAAAATAAGAATTACAGTTTGTTTGAAAAAGGAACAGCTAAAGTAAATTCATATTTTGGAGCTGTTGATGTAGATAGAAATGAAAAGGTTAATTTTAGTGAATATATAAGTGATGATAAAAAATCATTAATTTCACTTGAAAATTGGAGTGGAGAAGTTGAAAAAAGCATAGGTGAATATGTGGATGAAACAGATGTTGTAATTACAAATGAAGTAAGAGATGTAAAAATAAATTCGCCTAAAAAAAGAGAAAATATTATTGTTATAATTGTATCTGCTTTGTGTTTACTTGTTCCGACTTTTTTGGCGTTAGTAGGTTCTTTCCTATCATCTCAAAATACATTAACAAAGTTTTTGGAAAAAAGTGCGGATTTTTCATATGTTACATCTGTTACAAATAACGAAAATAATCAAAAAGCAAAAGTATATAAAACAGATTTAAGCATTGATGAGGCAGTTAAAAAAATAATTGATGGTGCACCTGAAAAAATAAAAAAAGTTACAGATGCAAGTGATGATGATGGAATAGGAATTTTTACAAATTATGAATATGCATATGTGTATAAATCTGAAGATAATGTGACATATGTTCAAGTTTCTAAAAAGAAATATGTTACAGAAGGAACCAATGCATATCGTTCAAGATATCATACAAGAGGATTTTATAGAACATATACAACAAATTCAACAAATAGCAGTTATGATAGTTATTTAAGTTCAGCTAGACAACAAAGTATTAATTCTAGAAAATCATCTGGTGGAGGAACTAGTTCAGGAAAATAAAATAGAAAAGGAGTAATATTATGGATAATTTTCAAAATTTATGGAGTCAAATTTTAGAAACAGTGATTTATGGAGCGGTTGGTTTATTTTGTATGATGATATGCACATTTATAATTGATTTATTTGTGCCATATGATTTTCCTAAAGAAATTAAAGAAAAAAACACAGCAGCTGGTTTTTTAATGGCTGGAATTTATATTGGTGTTGCAATTATAATTAGAACAGTTATTAAATAAAGCAACCATTAATTAGAAAGAGTTGAGAGGAGAAAATTTATATGAATGACATATTATTTAAAATTGTAGAAATAATTATATATTTATTAATTGGATTGGTTTTCTTTGTTATAGGATATAAAGTTTTGTCAAAAAACAAACATTATAATTTAAATGAAGAAATAGACAATCATAATAAAGCAGCAGGAATTATGGTTGCAGGTTACTTTATAGCTATGGCAATAGTAATGAGTGGGGTTTTATAAAATGGATGAATCTAATACAAATAAAACTGAAACTAATTTGAAGATAAAAGAAAAAGAATTTGATGGAAGATTGCTTTTAGTTACAACATTACTTATTTCAATATGTTCTATTATATATGAGCTAATTATAAGTAGTATGAGTACATATTTAAATGGAGATAGTGTAAAACAATATTCAATAACAATAGGGTTATATATGAGTGCTATGGGAATAGGCTCATATTTATCTAAAAAAATAAAAAATCAGTTATTTAATAAATTTATATTTGTTGAGATTTTAACAGGAGTGTTGGGAGGTTTCTCTACACTTGTATTATTTTTAAGTAATATTTATACGAATATTTATTATTTAATAATGTATGTATTAATTATAGGAATAGGTGTTTTAGTAGGACTTGAAATACCTATTCTAACACGTATTATAGAAGAAAATAATAGTAATATAAGAGTAAATTTGGCTAATATTTTTACATTTGATTATATAGGCGGCTTAGTGGGTTCTCTTGCATTTCCATTATTTTTATTTCCTAAATTAGGTTTTATTACAACAGCTTTATGTATAGGAACTATTAATATTTTTGTATCATTAATAATATTATTAAAATATAAGAAGTATATAAAAAATGCAAAAAAAATACAAATATTAGTATTAGGAGTTTTATCGATAATAATTATTTCACTTTTATCAGGAGATAAAATTACAAAATCTATTGAAGGTGGGTTATATAGGGATGATATAATTTTATCAGAACAAACAATGTATCAAAAAATAGTAATTACAAAACATAAAGATGATTTGAGATTATTTATTGATGGAAATTTACAATTTAGTTCTGTTGATGAATACAGATATCATGAAGCATTAGTGCATGTTCCGTTTTTACATTCTCCAAAGCATGATAGAGTTCTTATTTTAGGAGGAGGAGATGGATTAGCTGTACGAGAAATTTTAAAATATGATGATGTAAAAGAAATTGTATTGGTTGATATTGATCCTGAAATGACTAAATTGTGCAGTGAAAATGAAGAAATAAAAAAGATAAATAATAATTCATTAACAAGTGAAAAATTAAAAATAATAAATGAAGATGCATATAAATTTGTTCAGGAAAATGATGATAAATTTGATGTTATTATAATAGATTTGCCTGATCCGAATAATGAAACATTAAATAAATTATATACAAATGTTTTTTATAATTATATAAAAGCAAATCTTACAGAAACAGGCGTAGCAGTTACACAATCAACAAGTCCTTACTATGCAAAAAAATCTTTTTGGTGTATTAATAAAACAGCAAAAACACAGTTTGAAAATGTTATTCCATATCATTTACAAGTTCCAACATTTGGAGAATGGGGATTTAATTTGATGTTTAATGGAGAAAGAAAAATGAAGGAATTGAATGTACCAACAAAATATTTAACAAAGGAAAATATAGGAAGCTTATTTATATTTGGAGCGGATGAACAGTTTGATTTAAATCAGGTTGAAGTAAATGATATGTTTAAACCAAGCTTGATTGAGTATTATAATTATGAAGTTGAAAATTGGTAAAACTTTTAAGAAATTTTTCTTAGAAAATACGAGTTTATAGAAAGGAGATGAATTGGAGATGAAAGCATATATGAACAATTTTAATGCATGGATAAAATATGAAGATGAAAGAAATTTTATAGAAGAAATCGAAAAGGAACTTGTAAATTCAGGATTTCATGTGTTGAATAAATGTGAACATTTCTTTGAACCATATGGATATACGGGGTTATGGTTACTCTCTGAAAGTCATTTTGCAATTCATTCTTTTCCAGAAGAAGATAAAATTTATGTTGAATTAACAAGTTGTGTTGATGGACCGTTTAATAAATTTAAAAATTATATGATTAAGAATAAAGTAATTGTTATTTCTTAGCATAAAATTATTTGTTAAATTTTTAGAAAATCTATTGCTAAATACTGAAAAATATGATAGAATAGCACTATTGAAAAATAGAACTATTCTATTTTTTTCCTTACTTACATATAAAATGTAGGTTGTATTATCCATAAGGAGGTGAATATAATGAACAAATACGAAAGTATTATCATTATTAATCCAAATGTTGATGAAGAAGGAATGAAAGCTTTAATTTCAAGATTCACAGATTTGATTAATAATGACGGTAAAGTAGAAAAAGTTGACGAATTAGGAAAGAAAAAATTAGCTTATGAAGTTAAGAAAAATGCTGAAGGATTTTATGTAGTATTCTATTTCGAAGCTAATACAAACTTAATCGCTGAACTTGAAAGAAATTACAGAATAACTGATGAAGTTATTAAATTCATGACAGTAAAACAAGACTAATTTTAAGCAGATGACTTATTATTAGAACTTAAGAAAAGAAGACGAAACTAAATAAAATATAAAATGGGCCTTTTTTGAAAGGAATGGTGGAATTATGAATAAAGTAGTATTAATGGGAAGATTAACAAGAGATCCAGAAGTAAGATATACACAAACTAATAATACATTAGTTGCATCTTTTTCTCTAGCAGTAAATAGAAGATTTGCTCGTCCTGGTGAAGAAAGACAAGCAGATTTTATCAATATTGTTGCATGGAGTAAAACTGGAGAATTTTGTAGCAAGTATTTTAAGAAAGGTCAACAAGTTGGTATAATTGGTAGAATCCAAACAAGAACTTGGGATGATGAACAAGGTCAAAAACATTATGTAACAGAAGTTGTTGCAGAAGAAGCATATTTCGCAGACAGTAAGAGAGATGGAGAAATGGGTGGAAGCTTTGATGCTACATTCGGAACAATGCCATCAGCTAGTAACGGTTCTGATTTTGAAATATCTTCAGGAGATGACTTACCATTTTAAAATTTAGATAAGCTATAATAAGTGCTTGTCATTATGTGATTAGTTTGAGATAACTAATTATATATTATAATGATATATAAGATAGGGGGGAAACAAAATGGCAGATAAGAAAAATAATAGAAGAAATAATAGAAATAATGATGACGATTTCAATCCTAAATTCAAAAAGAGAAAGAAAGTATGTCCATTATGTAAAGATAAAAACTTAGTTCTAGATTACAAAAATCCAGATCAATTAAAGAAATTTATCAATGAAAGAGGTAAAATATTACCTAGAAGAGCAACAGGTGCTTGTGCTAAACATCAAAGAGATATAACTTTAGCAGTTAAAAGATGTAGACAAATCGCACTATTACCTTACACTCAAGACTAATAATAGTTATAAAAAAGATATTAGATTTTCTAATATCTTTTTTGTTTTTATAAATTTACTTTGCAATAATGTTTAAAAAGTAAAGTATAAAAATTTTATTATATGTTAATAATTATTATAAAAGAGTGTGGAGATGGTGATAGATGAAATTGGGAATAGCTTTGTCAGGTGGGGGAATACGCGGAATAGCCCATGCTGGTGTGTTGCAAGCATTAGAAGAAAATGGGATAAAGCCGGATATTATAGGCGGTACAAGTTGTGGAAGTATTGTTGCTGCTATGTATGCTATGGGATATTCGCCTTATCATATTTTTATTTTGTGTAAAAGATACGGAAAAATAATTTCGAGAGCAAATGCAAAACCAATATTGTCAGGAATTCATACAAGTATTTTTAGTAAAAAAATTAGTTTATTAGGATTTAATAATGGAGAAAAGATGGAAGAAGTGTGTGATGAATTAGCTATGAGGAGAGGGATAAGAAATTTAAATGATATAACAATTCCAATTGTTATTCCTACGGTTGATTTGGTAACTGGAAAAGAATATGTTTTTACTAATAATTTACCTAATGAAAAACATGAAGAAAAAGAATATATAGATAATGTAAATGTTGGAAGAGCAATACGCGCAAGCAGTAGCTTTCCAGCATATTTTAGCCCTTGTAAGCATGATGGTTGTGCTTTTATGGATGGAGGAGTTTTAAATAATGTACCAGCTGATGAAGTTAAATTGCAAGGAGCAGATAAAGTTATATCTGTAAAATTCCATTCAGATAAAGTCACAGAAGATAGTAATCTTATGGATATTGCAATGAAGTGTATCGATATTATGGGAAGTAAAATTTCTGAAAAAAGTTTGAAAATGAGTGATTATATTTTAGATGTTTATACTGATAAGGTAGGTTTGTTAGATTATCAGAAAGTTGATAAATGTTTTGAATATGGATATAATGCTGTAATAGAAAATTTTGAAGATATAAAAAAAATCTTAGCTTTCTAAGATTTTTTTTACTCTTTCTATATCATTGTTATTAGCTGTTCTAATATTTTCAAGTGGATAAACTTCATTCATATTAATCCATTTATATTTACCTAAATCATGGTATGGTAGTAGGTCAACTTTGGTTATATGTTCAATAGAATTTATAAAATCACGTAAATTATATAAATCATCTTCATGATCAGTAATACCAGGAACAATAACTTGTCTTATCCAAATTTCTTTACCAATAAAATTTAAATATTTAATAAATTCCAATTCTTTTTTATTTGAATGACCAACTAAGTCTTTACATATTTCATCATTAATACATTTTATATCAACTAAAAACAAATCAGTTAAATTAATTAAATTTTTTATTTTTTCTGTAATATCAAACATACCAGAAGTATCTAATGCAGTAGAAATACCAGCATCTTTTAACTTTGTAAATAATGCAATTAAAAAGTCAATCTGTAATAATGGTTCACCGCCACTTACAGTAACACCTCCACCAGATACAGTAAAATAGTTTTTATATCTCATTATTCTTTCGAATATTTCATCAACTGTATATTCTTTACCACCACTGCAATCCCAAGTATCACGATTATGACAAAATTTGCAACGTAAAGGACATCCTTGCATAAATATAATAAAGCGTATTCCAGGCCCATCAACAGCCCCAAGGGTTTCAAATGAATGAATTCTTCCAATTAATTTTTCCATTTTATGTTCCTTTCTTGAAACATTCCGGGACGGTCTTAAAATGTTTCAAAAATGAAACAAAACAAGACCGTCCCAAAATGTTTCAAAATTTTTAAATTCTCTCGTGAATAGTTCTATGGATAACATCTAGTTGTTGTTCTCTAGTTAATTTAACAAAATTAACTGCATATCCAGAAACACGAATTGTAAGTTGAGGATATTTTTCAGGGTGTTCCATAGCATCTTCTAATAATGATCTATCAAAAATATTGACATTAATATGGTGACCTGTTTGCATAAAATATCCATCTAATAAATTTTTCAAATTATCGATTTGTGTGTCAGTTTCTTTTCCTAACGTATTTGGTGTGATAGCAAAAGTATAAGAAATTCCATCAGATGCATAGTCAAAAGGAAGTTTTGCAATTGTGTTCATAACTGCAACAGCACCTTCTATATCTCTACCGTGAAGTGGATTTGCTCCTGGCCCAAATGGTTCACCAGCACGTCTTCCATCAGGAGTGTTACCTGTGTTTTTACCATAAACTACATTAGATGTGATTGTTAAAACAGATAGGGTAGGTTTAGCGTTTCTATAAGTTTGATGTCTTTCTAGTTTTTTCATAAATGTTTTAACTAAATTAACAGCTATGCTATCAACTCTTTCGTCATCATTTCCATATTTAGGAAAATCTCCTTCAACTTTATAGTCAACAGCTAGTCCATCTTCATTTCTAATTACTTTAACTTTGGCATATTTTATAGCAGATAAAGAGTCAGCAGCAACTGAAAGTCCGGCAATTCCGCATGCCATAGTTCTGTATATATCTTTATCATGTAAAGCCATTTCTAATGCTTCATAAGAGTATTTATCATGCATATAATGAATAATATTTAAAGCTTTTATATATATTCTTGAAACATAGTTCATCATATTATCAAATTTTTCCATAACTTCGTCATAGTCTAAATATTCAGAAGTGATTGGTTCGAATTTAGGTGCAATTTGTTTTCCAGAATTTTCATCTCTACCACCATTAATAGCATATAATAATGTTTTGGCTAAATTAGCTCTCGCTCCAAAGAATTGCATTTGTTTACCAATTTTCATTGGAGAAACACAACATGCTATTGCGTAATCATCACCTAAAGTTATTCTCATTAAATCATCATTTTCGTATTGAATGGCAGATGTTTTAATTGATATTTCTGAACAATATTTTTTGAATGTTTCTGGTAAATTTTTAGACCACAAAACAGTTAAGTTTGGTTCAGGTGCAGGGCCTAGGTTGATTAATGTGTGTAAAACTCTATATGAATTTTTTGTTACTAAAGTTCTACCGTCAATACCCATTCCACCAATGCTTTCTGTTACCCAAACAGGGTCACCACTAAACAATTCATTATATTCAGGTGCACGTAAAAAACGTACTAAACGTAATTTCATTATAAAATGATCCATTAATTCTTGTGCTTGTTCTTCTGTTAAAGTACCATTTTTTAAATCTCTTTCAATATAAATATCTAAGAAAGTAGAGTTTCTACCAATACTCATCGCAGCACCGTTTTGATCTTTTACAGCTCCTAAGTATCCGAAATATAGCCATTGAATTGCTTCTTTGGCATTTGAAGCAGGAACTGAAATATCACATCCATATTTTGCAGCCATTTCTTTTAAATCATTTAATGCTTTAATTTGTTCAGACATTTCTTCTCTTACTCTAATTGTTTCTTCTGAAAATTCATCTGGATTTGTATTTAATAAATCAATTTTTTTCTTTTCAATTAAATAATCTACTCCGTAAAGAGCAACTCTTCTATAATCACCAATAATTCTTCCACGTCCATATCCATCAGGTAAACCTGTTAGTAGGTGAGAGCTTCTGGCTGCACGAATATCTGGTGTGTAAACATCAAAAACACCGTCATTGTGTGTTTTTCTATATTTTTTGTATATTTTTTCAATATTTTCATCAACTTTCAAACCATAGGCTTCGCAAGATTTTTCAACTATTCTAATACCACCATTTGGCATAATAGCTCTTTTCAAAGGTGCGTCTGTTTGAAGACCAACTATTTGTTCTAAATCTTTATCTATATAACCTGCTTCAAAAGCATTTACTGAAGAAGGTGTAGATGTATCTGCATCTAGAACTCCACCGTTTTTGCGTTCTGCTTCATATAAGCGCATAACTTCATCCCATAATTTTCTAGTATTTTCAGTTGGACCAGATAAAAAAGAATTATCTCCCGTATATGGGGTATAATTAGCTTGAATAAAGTCTCTAACATTAATTTCATCTGTCCAGTCTACATGTTTTATAAAACCATCCCATTGTTTAAAATCCATATTTATAGCCTCCTTTAAGCGATTTTATTTATTGTATTCTGTATTTATTTTCATAAAAACAATATATCACAGTAAGATTAATTTTACAATATAAAATCAAAATAAAAAATCTTATAAAATTTATTATGTACAAAATAATAAATTTTATAAGAAAAAATTAGTTTTCAGCATCATCTTCAATTATTGTTTTAGCAATTTTATATATTAACTTTTGCTTGTCAGCAGGACAATCACTTAGTATTTCATTAAATTCTGAAATTAAATATTGTTCTGAAGTACTTGCAGTTCCGTTTAAAATGTATCCTTCAGATACTCCTAATATACTACAAATTTGACTTAATCTTTTTAAATTAATATGTGATAATCCACGTTCAATTCTACTTAAGAAAGCAACAGAAACGTCTAATTGTTCAGCTAAACTTTCTTGTGTCATCTTTTTTTCAAGCCTTGTTTTCTTTAATCTTTGTCCTATTATTGCAAAATCTAAAGCCACATATACCAACTCCTTTTTTAATTTTATAGCATTTGTTGGTTTAGTTTTACAGAAACTACTATATATAATTTGATTAATTAGTAAATATATACTAGAAAATTTTATTAAAAATTTGCTGAAAAAATGTGTTATAGTTTTGAAAATTATGATTATTTTTTATTTGATTAAATGTATTAAAAAACATTATTAATCCGAGATAATTAAGGCTGATTTAAATAATGAATTAGAAGTATTGACAATTAATTTAAAAGAGTATATAATTTCATTATGTAAATATAAAAAATGTTGATTAGGACATAATTAAATAGTCTCTTATATTCAGTGATTTTGGGATAGTGTGAACCAAATTATAATATTATTTAATTCCTACCTATGAATGAAATAGCTATAAACTATTTCCGGCGCAAGTCGTTAAAAATATTAAAGTTAAATTTAAGGATGGTACCGTGTGAGAGCACGCCTTTGGTACTGTCCTTTTTTGTTTGCACAGCTTTGGGGCAATCAACATTAATTATTATGAAAGGAAGTGATATAATTGAAAAGGAATTTTATGAATGGAAAAGGTATAACTAAATGCCCGTGTGGTTGCTTTTTAGTTATATCAGAGAAATATATATAAAGAAAAGAGAGGAAGATTAATTTATGGGAAAAGAAGGATTTGTTAAAGAAATTACAAATATTGATGAAGATTTTGCACAATGGTATACAGACATTGTTATTAAGGCAGAACTTGCAGATTATACAGATACAAAAGGATGTATTGCTATTAAACCTTATGGATATGCAATTTGGGAAAATATACAAAAATATGCAGATGAAAAATTTAAAGAAACAGGAGTTAAAAATGTTTACTTTCCAATGTTAATTCCAGAAAGTTTATTGCAAAAAGAAAAAGATCATGTTGAAGGATTTGCACCAGAAGTTGCTTGGGTTACTGAGGCTGGTGGTCAAGAGTTAGATGAAAAATTATGTATAAGACCAACTTCTGAAACTATTATATCTACAATGTATTCAAAATGGTTAAATTCATGGAGAGATTTACCATTTGTATATAATCAATGGTGCAGTGTTTTAAGATGGGAAAAGGAAACAAGACCATTTTTACGTTCAAGAGAATTTTTATGGCAAGAAGGCCATACAATTCATGAAACAGCAGAAGAAGCTAAAGAGAGAACAGTTCAAATGTTAAATATTTATGCTGATATAATTGAAAACTATTTAGCAATGCCAGTTTTAAAAGGTCAAAAAACAGAAAGCGAAAAATTCTCAGGTGCAGATTTTACATATACGGTAGAAAGCTTAATGCATGATGGTAGAGCTTTACAATCAGGTACATCACACTATTTTGGTCAAAGATTTTCAAAACCATTTAATATAAAATTCCAAAATAGAGAAGGAAAAGAAGAATTTGCATATCAAACATCTTGGGGAATTTCTACAAGATTAATAGGTGCAATTATTATGGCACATGGAGATGATAGAGGGTTAAAATTACCACCAAAAATTGCTCCAATTCAAGGTGTTATTGTTCCAGTAGCAGCACATAAAGAAGGTGTTTTAGAAGCGGCTAATAAGTTGTTTGAAAAATTAAATGGAAAATATAGAATGAAATTAGACGATAGAGATCAATATTCACCAGGATTTAAATTCAATGATTGGGAAATGAGAGGGGTTCCAGTTAGAATTGAATTAGGACCAAGAGATATTGAAAATAATAAATGTGTAGTTGTTAGAAGAGATACGAATGAAAAAATTGAAGTATCTTTAGATGAAGTTAATGAAAAACTTGAATTTATTTTAGATGAAATTCAAACAAATATGTTTAATATGTGTAAGGAAAACGTTGAAAGAAGAACTACAATTGCTAAAACTATGGATGAGTTTAAACATAATTTAGAGGTGAATCAAGGTTATGTTAAAGCAATGTGGTGTGGAAGTAGTGAATGTGAAGAAAAAATAAAAGATGAAACAGGTGCTAAATCTAGATGTATTCCTTTCGAACAAGAAAAATTATCAGATGTGTGCGTATGTTGTGGAAAACCTGCTGATAAAATGGTTTATTGGGGAAGACAATATTAGTTTTAAAATCAGGGACGGAGAAAATTTTAAATTTTTAAAATTTTCTCCGTCCCTGATTTTAATTTTGCAAAAAAAGTCGAAAAAACAGTTGTTAAAAAATACACTTATGATATAATCAAACTGATACTATCTTATTGTGAATTACAATAAAATAATTATTAAGGAGGACGACAAAATTATGAGTGAATGTAAATGCGGAAATGCAAAAGAGAACAGCGAATTAAAAGAAATTTTGGAAAAGTATGAAAAAGATAAGAGTAACTTGATACAAATTTTAAATCAGGTACAAGAAAAATATGGATATATCAGTCAGGAGGCTCAAAAAGAGATTTCAGAATATTTAGATATATCAATGGCTGAAGTTTATGGAGTAATTACATTTTACTCAAGATTTACGTTAGAACCAAAAGGAAAATATAATATTGCAGTATGCTTAGGAACTGCATGTTTTGTTAAAGGTTCAGAAAAAGTTTTAGATAAAGTAAAAGAAATATTAAAAATAGATGTTGGGCAAACAACAGAAGATGGATTATTTTCAATAGAGGCAACTAGATGTGTTGGTGCATGTGGTTTAGCTCCTGTTTTTACAGTTAATGATGAGGTTTATGGAAAAGCTACTCCTGAGATGGTTGAAAGTGTTATTAAAAGAATTAGAGATGAGGAGGCAAAATAATGAAATCATTAGAAGAAATTGATGAAATAAGAGCAAGAGTTAAATCTGAATTAGATTTAAGAGTTAATGAAAACGCAAACACAACTGAAAAACATATTTTAGTTTGTGGTGGAACTGGATGTACATCTTCAAAGTCACCAGTTATAATTGAAAATTTAAATAAAGCAATAAAAGAAAATAATATAACAAATGTTAAAGTAATTCAAACAGGATGTTTTGGATTATGTGCAAAAGGTCCAATTGTTATTGTTAGACCTGAAGATGTATTTTATGCATTAGTTAAACCAGAAGATGCAGAGGAAATTATTAATGTACATATTAAAGAAGGTAAAATTGTAGAAAGATTATTATGCAAAGATATTGATGAAAGTGTTGTAAAAAAATTAGATGAGTTAAATTTCTACAAAAAACAAAATAGAATAGCACTTGGAAATTGTGGAAAGATTGATCCTGAAAATATTGATGAGTACATAGCTTTTGATGGTTACAAAGCATTGGAAAAGAGCTTGTTTGAATTAAATCCAGATGAAGTAATAAAAATCATTTCTGACTCAGGATTAAGAGGTCGTGGTGGAGCTGGTTTCCCAACAGGAAAAAAATGGAGCTTTGCTAAAATGGCTGAAGGAAATCAAAAATATGTTGTATGTAATGCTGATGAGGGAGATCCAGGAGCATTTATGGATAGAAGTATTTTGGAAGGAACACCACATTCAGTTATTGAAGCTATGATGATTGCCGGATATGCAATTGGAGCAAATAAAGGATATATATATGTTAGAGCAGAATATCCAATTGCTGTTAGAAGATTTCAAATTGCTATTGATCAAGCGAAAGAATATGGAATTTTAGGAAAAAATATCTGGAATACTGGATTTGATTTTGACTTAGAAATTCGTTTGGGAGCAGGAGCTTTTGTTTGTGGTGAAGAAACAGCTTTACTAGAATCAATTGAAGGAAGACGTGGTCAACCACGTTTAAAACCACCTTTCCCAGCAAATGCAGGATTGTGGGGAAAACCAACATTAATTAACAATGTTGAAACATATGCAAATATTCCTCAAATAATTTTAAAAGGGGCAGAATGGTATTCAAATATTGGAACAGAAACATCAAAAGGAACTAAGGTTTTTGCATTAGGCGGAAATGTTAATAATATAGGATTAGTAGAAGTTCCAATGGGAACAACTTTAAGAGAAATTGTTTTTGATATAGGTGGAGGAATTCCAAATGGCAGAAAATTCAAGGCTGCTCAAACAGGTGGACCTTCAGGTGGATGTATTCCAGAACAGAATTTAGATACACCAATTGATTATGAATCATTAGGAGCAATTGGCTCAATGATGGGTTCAGGTGGACTTATTGTTATGGATGATTCAAAGTGTATGGTTAATCTAGCTAAGTTTTACTTAGAATTTACTGTTGATGAATCATGTGGAAAATGTACACCTTGTAGAATTGGAACAAAAAGAATGTTAGAAATTTTACAAAAAATATGTGATGGAAAAGGGGAAGAGGAAGACTTAGATAAACTTGAAAAATTAGCTTTAAATATTAAAAAAGCTTCTTTATGCGGATTAGGTCAAACTGCTCCAAATCCTGTTTTAAGTACATTGAAGTATTTTAGAGAAGAGTATTTAGCACATATTCGTGAACATAGATGTCCAGCTGGAGAATGTAAAGCATTGGCTAAATATCATATAAATCCAGAGTTGTGTAAAGGTTGTGGATTGTGTAAAAGAAATTGTCCTGTGGGTGCTATTTCTGGTGAAATTAAAGAACCTCATGTTATAGATGAAGAAAAATGCATCAAATGTGGATTATGTGCAAGCAAATGTCCATTTAAGGCAATTTCAAAATAAGATTAATTGAAACAAAAAAAGACCGTCCAAAAATGTTTCAAGAAAGGATTGAAAATTATGATAAATTTAACAATAGATGGATTAAATGTTTCGGTTCCAGAAGGAACTACTATATTAGAAGCTGCAAGAACTGCGGGAATAGATATTCCAACTTTGTGTTTTTTAAAAGATATAAATGAAGCTGGAGATTGTAGAATGTGTATTGTAGAAGTAGAGGGAAGAAGAGGTTTTGCTACTTCATGTATTCAGAAAGTTGAAGAAGGAATGGTTGTAAAGACTAATTCTAAAGATGTTTCTGAGGCAAGAGAAGTTGTTTTAGATTTGATTTTGTCTAATCATCATAAGGATTGCTTATCTTGTGTTAGAAATGGTAATTGTGAGTTACAAAGATTGGCTCAAAGATATAATAAACAAGATATTTTATATTCTGGTGAATTGTGTGAGCATGAGATTGATTGTGGTTCACCTTCAATTGTAAGAGATTTTAATAAATGTGTTTTGTGTAGAAGATGTGTTGCTACATGTAAGAAGGTTCAAAAAATTGGTGCTATTGATGTAGCAAATAGAGGTTTCAATTCTTGTGTATCAACTGTGGATAACTTAAGTTTAAATGATGTAAATTGTACAAATTGTGGACAATGTATTATGTCTTGTCCAACAGGTGCATTAAGAGAAAAAGATAATACTAGAGATGTTTGGAGTCTAATTAGAGATGAAGATAAATATGTTGTTGTTCAAACTGCACCAGCTGTAAGAGCGGCTTTAGGTGAAGAGTTTGGGCTACCTATTGGTACAAATGTTACAGGAAAAATGGTTACTGCATTACGTAGAATTGGATTTGATAAAGTTTTTGATACAAATACTGGGGCTGATTTTACTATAATGGAAGAAGCTAATGAATTATTAGAAAGATTATCTAATGGTGGAACTTTACCTATGATTACATCATGTAGTCCTGGATGGGTTAAATATATAGAAATGAATTATCCAGACCAATTAGCACATGTTTCTAGTTGTAAATCACCTCATCAGATGTTTGGAGCTTTAATTAAATCTTATTATGCTGAGAAGATTGGAGTTGATCCTAAGAATATTGCAGTTATATCTGTAATGCCTTGTATTGCAAAGAAATTTGAAGCTAATCGTGAGCAGATGAATGTAAATGGAATTAAAGATGTTGACTATGTAATAACAACAAGAGAATTAGCTAGAATGATTAAGCAAGCTGGATTAGATTTTGTTAATTTAGAAGATTCTAATTTTGATGATCCAATGGGAGAAGCAACAGGTGCTGCAGCTATTTTTGGAACAACAGGTGGTGTTATGGAAGCTGCTTTAAGAACGGCGTATGAAAAAATTACAGGAGAAACATTAAAAGATGTTAATTTTGAAGCTGTTCGTGGAGAAGAAGGAATTAAAAGAGCTACTGTTAAAATAGGGGATAAAGAAGTTAAAGCTGTTGTAGCTCATGGATTAGGAAATGCTCAAATTGTTATGGATGAAATAAAAAGCGGTAAAGCTGATTATCAATTCGTTGAAATTATGGCATGTCCAGGAGGATGTATAATGGGTGGAGGTCAACCAATACGTTCTTCAAAAGAAAGAGCTACAATTGATATTAGAAAATTAAGAGCTGATTGTTTATATAGTATTGATGAAAAATCAACTATAAGAAAGTCTCACGAGAATCCTGTTGTGCTTAAGATTTATGAGGATTATTTGGGAGAAGTTGGTGGACACAAGGCTCATGAGTTGTTACATACAAGTTATGTAGAAAGAGAGAAGTATAATATTTAGATTTAAAAGCCATTCATAAGGATGGCTTTTTTGTTGCAAATTCAAGTAAAATATGTTATAATAATCGCATAAATTCACAGTCAAGGACGGTTTTATATAAAATTAGCATAGGTCAGTTGTGCTAATAGAATCTATCAAATTACTATTGAGGAGGAAATAATAACATGAAAGCAGAGTTCGACATATCCAAATGTTCCAATCGGTTTTTGTATGAATTGGCAGCATTACTGGATTCTTCAGAGGCATTGATAGAAATTGCTGATTATGCAATTAATATCGCTCGCTACAATGACTATGAGCAAGGACTTGATGAAGATAATTGCTATTTGGATGCGGTTGTCAGAAATCCTAAAACACCATTAAAAACACTTCTTTCAATCATTGAATATCCTAATGCTGCATATGCAAGATGGACAATTCTTGATGAATTAAAACTGGATTATTCAGTTATTAAACACTTTGCTAAATTCGAAAATGATTTTTCCTTGTTATGTTTTATGATTAGGAAATATTCACTAACGAATGAGTTAGCTGATATTATTGCAGAAAGAGTGATTAAATGTGAAGTTAAAATAACCAATGTTGTTGACGATGATTTTGACTACAAAGAAGAAGCATATTATCAGTATATGGAATTAATAATTCATAAATGCTCAAGCGAATGGAAAGATAAGCTGAGAAAATGGGTGGACGAGAATTCATGGCTTGACAGAAAGTTCGATAATGAACCTATGGTTAATCGTATTGATTTACATCAGCATGATCGTACATGTTTATTCCATCAGGACTAAACTGACAACAAAAAGAACACTTACTCATGTAAGTGTTCTTTTTTATATTATAAATTATTTATCAGCTTTTTTCTTTTTATCATCAACTAAAATTTCTTTAACAGCTCCTAAACTACTTAAAGCTGATGTTGCATCAAATGGAATGAATACTTTATTAGCTTCACCATTAGCTACTTCTTTTAATGTTTCTAAAGATTTTAATTGAACTAATTTTTCATCTGGATTTGATTCCATCATTGCTTCATAAACCATAGCAATTTCTTGTGCTTTAGCTTCAGCAACTTGTTTTATAGCTTCGGCTTCACCAGTAGCTCTTCTTATTGCAGCTTCTTTATCAGCTTCAGCAGCTAAAATAGCAGCTTCTTTTTTACCTTCAGCTAATGTAATAGCAGCTTGTCTTTCACCTTCTGCAGTTAAGATTTGAGCTCTTTTATTACGTTCTGCGTTCATTTGTTTTTCCATTGCATCACGGATATCAGCTGGTGGAGTTATATCTTTAATTTCAACTCTGTCAACTTTACATCCCCATTGATCTGTTGCTTCATCTAATATTACTCTTAATTGATCATTAATTGTATCACGAGAACTAAATGTTTCATCTAAGTCCATTTTACCAACAACGTCACGAATTGTAGTTATTGCTAAATATTCGATACCTTTCTTTAATGATTGAATTTCATATACAGCTTTTGCTGGGTCAGTAATTTTATAGAACACAACTGTGTCTATTGTAATTGTAACGTTATCACGTGTGATAACACCTTGTGGTGGTATATCCATTGTTTGTTGTTTTAAACTTACAATTGATCTAACATGATCGATAAATGGTACGATTATTGTTAAACCAGCATCTGCAACTTTATGGAATTTACCTAATCTTTCAATAATGTAAACTTCTGATTGTTTTACAACTTTAATTGTTTTAAATCCTATGAATAAAACTAAAGCAAGCAAAATTATAAAAAATATTATTGTTCCTGACATAACTTTGTCCTCCTATAAATAAAATATTTAAACTTCTTCTACTATTGTAGTTTTTTCTTTCGTTTGTTCTACTATTGCTTTAACTCCATTTATATCTAGAATAGTGACTTGTGCACCTTCTTCAATAATGTCTTCATTAGAACTTTTGGCTGACCATGATTCGCCGCCAATTTTTATTTGACCAGTTCCTTTTAATGGGTTAATTTGTTTAGTAACAATTCCTTTTTTACCAACTATTGATTTTGCATTTGTAACTGTGTTATCAGTTTTGGCAAATTTGTTAGCAAAAGGTCTAGTGCAGAATAGTAATGCAATTGATGATATTACAAATATTCCAATTTGTATTGCAATACTATCAACAAATAGACTTACAATCATTGCTATTAATGCTCCAACGCCAACCCAAAAGAGTAAAAAGCCTGGTCCCATCATTTCTAAGATAAAAAATAGTATAGCTATTATTAACCAAGTTTGCCACATATTCATTACCTCCTACAAGATATATTATAACATATTTTTTCCAGAAAGGGAAGGATTTTTCATAAACTATTGATAAATTTGTTAAAATATGATATCATTTTAGAACAGTTTTACTGTAAATCATACAAAAAAGGAGAATTAAAAATGAAAGTACGGAAAGAATTAAAAGCAGAGTGCTTGTATTATGTTGATTATAGCTTGACTGTTGAAGACGTAATAGAAGCATACGAAAATCAATTTACATTGACAGGTTACGTTATCAAAATTGATGAAGAAGCAAGAGTTCTTAAAGTTGTTTTAGGCGATGGCATAATTGCTGAATTACCATGGGAAGAGTCTACGATTCAGCCTTTAGTAATAAAACATCCTGAAACAACTAACGTTCCAGATCAGGTTGCATACCTAAAATGCAAAGTTATTCGCATAAAGGTAAAAGCTATACTTGGCAAAAAGATTATTCTTTCCAGAAAAGACAATATGCTTGAAGCATGGAAGGAGATAGTTAGTAAGCCAAAACAGCATGTGTTTTATGGGGCATATTTAAACACTAATAAAAGTGGAACAATGATATTTTATGATATTGGCGAAGGAATAACTGCTGCATGTAATATTTTTGAATTTACAGAATGCAGAGTTGATGTAAAGTCATGGATGAAATATTCAGAAATTCATGAGTTATGTATTTCTAAGTTAGATAAGCATGAAATAACTGTTAGCCGAAAAAAAGCATGCAAAAAAACATATGAAGATTTTAAAACATGTGATATTTTAAATGTAAAAATTGGAAAACCGGTATATAACCCAGAAACCAATGAATTAGAAGGATATCACGTCGAAGTGAACGCAAAGGTAGATGCAATAGCTGATTTGCCACAAAGTAAAAAGAAATATAAATATGGCACAATAGTTAGAGCAGCTGTAAGAAAGGTGAAACCTTTTAGACCAAAATCAGAAGGTGGACCAACTATGTCTTTAGAAATTCTCGATATATGATGTATGATTATGTAATCTTAATTGGATTATATGAAAATTCTCTTTTATATTGATACCAGTGATGGTTGATACAATAAAAGAGAATTTTTTTTTAGCGTTTATGAAAAACAAACTTGAAGATACTAAGAATATATGATATAATTATTGAACAGTTTTATAACTGAAACTTATTACAAAGGAGAATGAAAAATGATTGAAGTACAAAATTTTATGCCGGAAAGTGACTTTAAAGTGGATGATAATATTACACTTGATGAGCTCAGACGGAAGTGGCAATCAAATACGACAATAGTCGTATCACCAAGAACTTACAACATAAAAAAAGGATATGTGCGCGTTTACCTAGGAAATAATATATATGGATGTTTACCTTTTAGCGAGGTCAGTTTGGAAGATATTAAAGATGAGATTGTACCTGTTCAAGTAAGGGCAATAATGCGCAAACAGAGCATTAGGGTTAAGATAACTAAAATTGAAGGTAAAGAAATCTTACTTTCAAGAAAGTCCAACTTGGAAGAAGTATTTAATCAAATTTCTAATATTGAAAAAGGTATTTATTATGCCATGGTTGAAAGAGTAGATAAACATTGTGTTTTCTTTGATATTGCAGAAGGTGTTTGTGCTTACTGTGAGATTAAACAGTTATCAAGAGTTTTTATTAAAGATGCTCGAGACTGGATTTCAGTTGGTAGACATATGAGAGTTCGGGTTACACAAATAAGTGAATCTGAACATAGGGTATGGTGTAGTGCAAAAAAAGCTGCTTTTGGAGACTATAAAAAGATAAAAGCAGGTACTAAAGTTGTAGCAAAAGTTGGGGATGAAATAAGAGATACTGACGGACATATAACTGGTTTCTATGTCGAGATAACTCCTGCTATTTCAGGTATTGCTGATATTCGTGATAATATAACAACGGAATATCCGAAATTTGGAGATATCGTATGGTGTTACGTTCGTTCAGTAAATCCAAAAGAACGTCATATTAAATTGTACATTGACTAATTTTTTCATTTTATCTAAAAGGACCTTTTTTATATGTATATATAAGAAATATAGGTCCTTTTTCTTTTTATTAAAAAAAGAAAAAAATTATACTAGTAAGCAAAAAGTATTGATTTTTTTTAAAATAAGTGATATCATATACGAAAATAAAAAAACTAATAAAAAAGCAAAGTAGTGCAATTTATAAATTATACACAGAGAGTTAGGTATGGTGAGAACCTAATATAATGAATTGTATGAAATTTCACTTTTTTAGTCTTTTGCTTAAATGAAAAGAGTAGGTAAAAGCGGTTGTTACGTTAAAACTATAATAAGATAGAGTGTAAAAAATTAAAAACAAAAATTTTTAATTTATGCATTTTATAAAATTAGGTGGTACCACGAGTCATTTCGTCCTATGTAGGATGAAATGGCTTTTTTGATTTTATGAAACAATACGGGAGGTCTTGTTTCAAAGAAGGGAGAAATATTTATGAAAGAACAAATTGAAGCTATTAAGCAAAAATCAATTTCAGAAATTGCTAATGCGAAAGATTTAAAAGAATTAAATGATTTAAGAGTTCAATACTTAGGAAAGAAAGGCGAGCTAACATCAGTTCTAAGAGGAATGGGAGCTCTATCAGCTGAGGAAAGACCTATTATTGGTAGTTTAGTAAATGAAGTTAAAGATGAATTAGAAAGACTAATTTCAGAAAAGGAAGAAGCGTTTAAACAAGAAGAATTAAATAAAAAGTTAGAATCCGAAACTATTGATATTACATTGCCAAGCAAAAAAGTTAAAAGAGGTAGTAAACATCCATTAAATAGAACTATTGAAGAAATTGAAGATTTATTTGTTTCAATGGGATATGATGTTGTTGAGGGACCAGAACTTGAAACTGATGAATTTTGTTTCGAAAGATTGAATTTACCACAAGGACATCCTGCAAGAGATATGCAAGATAGCTTTTATATAACAGATTCATATTTATTAAGAACTCAAACATCTGCTGTTCAAGCAAGAGAAATGCTAAGAAAAGGTGGAAAAGATCCAATAAGAATGATATGTGTTGGTAAAACATATAGAAGAGAAGATGATGCAACACATTCACATCAATTTAATCAAGTTGAAGGATTGGTTATTGATAAAAAGGAAAATCATGTTTCTTTAGCTGATTTAAAAGGAACATTAGAGGTGTTTATGAAGAAAATGCTTGGTGAAAATACAGAGTTAAGATTTAGACCAAGTTATTTCCCATTCACAGAACCATCTTATGAAGTTGATGTTTCATGCTTTAATTGTGGTGGAAAAGGTTGCTCTTTATGTAAGAAAACTGGATGGATTGAACTCTTAGGTTCTGGTATTGTTCATCCAAATGTGCTTAAGATGAACGGGTACGATCCTGACATTTATGGAGGATTTGCTTTTGGTACTGGAATTGATAGATTGGCCATGTTTAAGTATGGAATTACTGATATGAGGTACTTATATACGAACGATGTGAGGTTTTTGGAGCAATTTGATAGGAAGGATTAGATTGTGTGCTGAATGTGCCTTTAGGTGTGTTGCCGAGAGAAAGAAATATATTATTCCTCCGTTCGTTTGCTGGCGTGGGAGTTTTATAGAAAGACTGCAGGTGGGAGCGCCAAACTGCGCACTACACTGCGAAATAATATATTTCTTTCTCCGAGTCAGTTTTGTAGGGCACATTCTTCAGAATTGTAATCCTATCAAATTACTGAAGGTTTATTAGAAAGTGAGGAAAGAGGTATGAAATTAAGTACAAATTTTTTAAAAGATTATGTTGATATAGATGTTGATGTTAATACTTTGGCTGAGGATATGACTAGGGTTGGAAATGAGTATGATTTTGCTGGTCATTTAATTGAAGCTACAAATTTAGTAATTGGAGAGATTAAGGAGTGTGAAGAACATCCTGATTCTGACCATTTGCATGTTTGTCAAGTTGATGTGGGTAAAGAGGTTTTACAAATTGTTTGTGGTGCTCCTAATGCTAGAAAGGGTATTAAAGTTATAGTTGCTTTACCTGGAGCTGAGCTTCCTGGTGATGTTACAATAAAAAGAGGTTCTATCAGAGGCGTTGAGTCTAATGGTATGATGTGTTCTTTAGCCGAACTTGGATTGGAATCTAAATTCTTGACACAAGCAGATAAAGAGGGAATTTGTGAATTGGCAGAAACAGCAACAATTGGTGGAGATCCAATTAAGTTCTTGAAGATGGATGATGGAGTTATAGATTTTGAATTAACTGCAAATAGAGGTGATTTATTAAGCATTTTAGGAATGGCTTATGAAGTAGGAGCTATTTACGACAAACCAGTTAAGACAATTGATTTATCTCATAATGAATCAGGTTATAATATAACTCATTCATTTAAGGTTGATATTCAAACTAATAATTGTAGTTTGTTTTTAGCAAAAAAAGTTGAAAATGTTACAATTAAAGAAAGTCCAACATTCATAAAAAACAGATTAATTGCTTCAGGAATAAGACCTATTAATAATGTTGTTGATATTAGTAACTATGTAATGCTTGAAGTTGGTCAACCACTTCATTTCTATGATGCTGATAAATTAGGAAATAAGTTAATTGTAAGAATGGCTGAAAATGGAGAAAAATTAACAACACTTGATGAAATTGAAAGAACTTTAGATGAAAACGATATTGTTATTGCAACAGAGCAAGGACCAATTGGTTTAGCAGGTGTTATGGGAGGACTAACAACTGAAGTTGAAAATTATACAAAAAATATAATTATTGAATCTGCAATCTTTGACGGAGTTAAAGTTAGAAAAACATCTAAAAAGATTGTTAGAAGCGAAGCAAGTAACAGATTTGAAAAGGGATTAGATCCAAACAGAACATATATGGCTGTTGAAAGAGCTTGCCATTTATTAGAGAAATATGCTGATGCAACAATTATTTCCGGAATTTGTGTTTATGACACAACAGAAAAACAAGATAAAGAAGTGTTTGTTACAGTTGATAATATAAATGATGTTTTAGGAACAAATCTAACAGAAGATGATGTTATTGACGTCTTCAAAAGATTGAAATTTACTGGATATGCAGAAGATGGAGATATTCGAGTTTTGGTTCCTAGAAGACGTTTAGACATTAGCATAAAAGAAGATTTAATTGAAGAAGTTGGACGTATTTATGGAGTTGATAATATCCAAGGAAAGCTTCCTGTACTTCCAATGAAAGCAGGTTCTTATGATAAAACAACAAGAGAAATCAGAAATAAAATGTCTTCTTTAGGATTAAATGAAACTTTGACATATGTGTTAGTAGGTGAAGATGAAGCAAATAAATATACAAGCGATTCATTTACAAATTTAAAATTATTAGATCCACTAACAGAAGAAAGAAATACTTTAAGATATAGTTTAATTCCATCAATGATAAAAGTTTATGAATATAACAAAGCACGTAATATAAAAGATGTTTCTATATTTGAAATCGGAAAAGGATTTTTCAAAAAAGGTGAAGAATATGGGGAAAATAAGAAGCTTTGTGTGTTGATGAGTGGAGAGTATTACTTAGGATTAGGTAATAGACAAAATGTAGATTTTTATATTATCAAAGGAATTGCTGAAGAAGTTTTAGATTTCTTAGGATATGGAAATAGATACAGCTTTGTTCATATGATGAACCCAGTTGCTGAATTCCATCCAGGTCAATGTGCTGATATATCTGTAAATAATAATATAGTAGGATGTATTGCAAAGTTACATCCAAATGTAACTAAGGATGATGTTTATGTAATGGAAATTAATCTAGACAGATTGCTAGATAAGAGAACTGGAAAAATGAAATTTAAAGAAATTTCTAAATTCCCATCTATTAAGAAAGATTTAGCATTTGTGATGGATAAAAAAGTTGAGTCTAAAGAAATTGAAACAGTTATAAAAAAAGCAGCAGGTAGTTTGCTTACAAATATTGAAGTTTTCGATGTTTATACAGGTGAAAATGTTGGAGAAAATGAAAAATCTATTGCTTACAATTTAACTTTTATGGATGCTAAGAAAACATTGACTGAGGAAGAGGTTACGGTTGTGTTTAATAAGGTTATTGAAGCAGTTGAAAGCAAATGCGAGGCTAAGTTGAGAAGATAATAATTCTTTGGAATGGTTCAAATCGACTTTTGGGGACGGTTCTAATTGTTCGAAAATCCCCAGAAAAAGGGGCAAACTGTGTCGAAAAAATGATAAGGAGTCAATATATTAAATTTCGCGGGTTTGCTGGCTCGGCTTTGTCAAAAGGCATAAGGAACTATAAACAAGAAAAAAGTTTTTGTTTAGTTAGTTCCTTATACTTCTTTTGGCAAACCTTGCCAACTGCGCACCCTGTGCTCTATTTTAATATATTGACTCCTTATCATTTTTTCGACACAGTTCGCCCCTTTTTCTGGGGATTTTCGAACAATTAGAACCGTCTCCAAAAGTCTCCAAGAATTCGAAAAAAATCTTGAAAAAAATCAAAATTTGTGCTAACATTATTATGTAGATTTTAAACAAAGGAGGACATGTGTTATGTCAAATGGAAAAAGAAGCATTTTAGTAAAAGTAATGGCAGGAGTTTTAGCCGGATTAATGGTTTTTTCAATGTGTCTTACTGTAATAGTTTATTTAATTCATAGATAATATAAGTAATATTTGATGGGAGTAAAATATGATAGAAAATTTTATACAAAATATAAATACATATTTTCAAAAAAATGTTGTAGATTATATTCAAGAGTTATATCAGTATCCAATAAAATTGGTACCACTAATACTAGATATAATGATTGTAGTTTATTTGATTTATAAATTTATTAAGGCATCAAAGAAAACAAGATTGTGGCAGTTATTGAAGGGAATAATTCTATATGTAATTATAACTGCTTTAAGTTCAATACTTCATTTACGAATATTAAACTTTATTTTAACATCATTTTTATCTTATGGTGTAATTGCTTTAATAGTTATATTCCAACCAGAGTTAAGAAGAGCGTTAGAACAACTAGGTAATAATAAATTAACTCGATTTTTTGGAATAGACAAAGATATACAGACAAAGTCTAAAGAAGATATTTATAAAATAATGATTGCAGTTAATGAATTAGCAAAAACAAAAACAGGTGCATTAATTGTAATGGAAAGAGATATTAAAGTTCAAGATATTATAGATACAGGTGTATTAGTAAATTCAGATGTTTCTCCACAGCTATTAGTTAATATATTTGTTCCAAATACTCCTCTACATGATGGAGCAGTTATAATTAGTGAAAATAGAATTATGGCAGCAGCTTGTATTTTGCCTTTAGCAAGTGATAAAGATATTTCACAAGCTTTAGGAACACGTCATAGAGCAGCTTTAGGAATGTCAAAAGAAACAGATAGCATTGTAATTGTTGTTTCAGAAGAATCTGGTAAAGTATCAGTAGCAAAAGATGGAAAATTAATTGTTGATATTGCAGAAGACAATTTAAGACAATTGTTATTAGATAATATTAATGAAAAAGATATAGGATTTGATAAAATTAAGAGGAAAATTAATAATAAAACAGTTGAAATAAAATCAAAGTAAATTTTGTGGGGGCGGAAAGGAAACCGTCCCCGTTTCCACATTTTGATGTATTTGTATATAAAGGAGAAAAAATGAGAAATATAAAATTAGTTATAGAATATGATGGAAAAGATTTTAATGGTTGGCAAAAACAGCCTAGTAAATTGAATATTCAAGGTGAAATTGAAAGAGCAATTATGGAAATTACAAAGGAAGATGACATCGATTTAACTGCTTCAGGAAGAACTGATGCTGGAGTCCATGCTTTAGGGCAAGTTGCAAATTTTAAAACAAATTCTAATATTCCAGTAGAAAAGTTTCCAATTGCTATTAATACAAAAGTAAAGAAATCCATTGTAATAAAAAGTGCAGAGGAAGTACCAGAAAGATTTCATAGTAGATATAATTGCAAGAAAAAAACATATAGATATATTATTAATAATTCAGAATATGGAAGTGCTATTTATAGAAATCAAGAGTACCATGTTCCACAAAAACTTAATATTGAAGAAATGAAAAAAGCTATAAAGTTTTTTGAGGGAGAACATGATTTTAAAGGATTTAAGGCAAGTGGGACAAGTAGTAAAAATAGTGTAAGAAAAATTTACAAAACAAAAATTTATGAAAAAGATGAAAGAATAATTATTGAATTAACTGGTAGCGGATTTTTATATAATATGGTAAGGATTATATCTGGTACATTAGTTGATGTCGGATTAGGCAAAATTAAGTCTGATGATATTCCAAATATTATTTTGTCAGGTGATAGAAAAAAAGCAGGAAAAACTTTACCACCACAGGGATTGTATCTGTTAAAAGTTGAGTATTAAAACAATATATTAAAAAAAATAAATAAAATCACATATTTATAATTGTTGCATATTATATATAAAAAATTAAATAGGAGAAATTGTGTATGAATAATTTATTAGTATTTTTTGCTTTTCCTGTTGCAACAATTATTTTGGCAATTGTTTTACAAAAAATAATCCAATCACCTTTACTTGTTGGTGCAACTTTTTTTGCAATATTTTTGGTTGTAACTTTTGCTGCATTTGATGAGAGTTTTCTTGTTTTCGCTATTTTATATGCACTTTTAGCATTAATTACAGCATTGGTAGTTAGGTTTATATGTTGTTTAATAAATAATAGTGATAATCCTTGTATAAATGGAGATAGAAGAAATAATCGGCATTTGCGCTAGCAACAATGAAAATAATGAAGATGATGAAAATAATTCAAATGGATGTGGTTGTGGATGTAATAGAAGTGTTACAAATAATATAGGTGCATCAAATCAATTTGTTACTAGAAGATACATGATGAGAAGATGAAATATATTAAAATAGTGTGTAAAATTAATAAAATTGGGTAATCTATTTTTAGGTGATTATATGAAAAAAAGGATGAAGCCAATTTTATTAATTTTATTTTTGACTATTTTTTATGTGTATGTATGTAATATAACTTTATTACCAGACAATGTTGTTGTTTTTCAAGGAGAAGAACTGAATTTTAAAACTATATATGGATTAAAAATTAATGCAAAAAATAGTAAATACGGAAATTATACAGCAATGCAAGCTTCAACTAATTTATCAGATAAAATTTCTGATAATGTGGGAACAGTCAATTTAACTTTAGATTTGTTTGGAACAATTCCTATAAAAGACATAGATGTTAATGTTTTACCAAGGACGAAAGTTATTCCAATGGGAGATTCTGTTGGTTTAAAATTATATACAAATGGTGTTTTGGTTGTTGGAATGTCTGAAATCAAAGGAGAAGATAATTTGAATTATAAGCCATATGAAAATACTGGAATTGAAGAAGGGGATAGAATAATTCAAGTAAATAATGTTGCAATAAAAAATACAGATGATTTAATTGAAAATGTAAATAAATCACATGGAGAAGAATTGAAAATTGTATATATTAGATCTGATGAAGAGTTAACAACTAGCATAAAACCAGCGAAAACGTCAAGCAATGAATACAAATTAGGTCTATGGGTACGAGATGCTGCTGCTGGTGTTGGAACAGCTACTTTTTATGAACCATCCACTGGAATGTTTGCTGCATTAGGACATGGAATAACTGATATTGATACTGGCGAAATAGTTGATATTGCTAATGGTGAATTAACAACAAGTACGATTGTAGCAATAAAAAAAGGGGAAAAAGGAAGTCCTGGTGAAATAAGGGGAACAATAGAATCTGGAATAAAATTAGGAGAAATATATAAAAACGGAATTTTTGGAATTTGTGGATTAGTTACTAATAAAGAAAATTTAAATTTGGATTTATCTCAGGAAATGGAAGTTGCATTAAGAAATGAGATACAAGAAGGAAATGCATATATAATTTGTGAATTGGAAAATGGTAAAAAAGAGAAATATGAAATAGAAATTCAAAAAGTCTATGTTAGTAATAATTATGATAATAAAAGTATGCTAATAAAGGTAACTGATAATAGATTAATTGAAAAAACGCGGAGGAATAATTCAAGGAATGAGTGGGTCTCCAATTATTCAAAACGATAGGTTCGTAGGGGCAGTTAC
>JAFVGB010000026.1 GCA_017475185.1 Clostridia bacterium | reverse complement strand
TTGAAAAATATTGAAAAATTATATGAATAAGGATTTTAACAATAAAATTGATAAACAGCGCTTGCATAAATATGTGATGTTTGATAAATTGAAAATGTCCAAAGGATTTTACCTCTGGACATTTCACAACCAAACAAAATTAAACATTCAGTGCCCACCACAACACTGATAATACTCATAAAAACTAGTTTAATAAATAAAACTTATTAATTTTAAACTAGATTTATAAGCACTTTTGTATATTGTAAAATAAGGAAATTTAATTGTCAAATATAATATGTAGTGTCTATTAGTATTTTCTGGACACGCGCGTGACACGGTAAACTCGCGTTATAATTAATCCGTGGTGATGGGCTCCACCGACACAAAAAAAAGGGCTTAAAATCGTGGCTGTCGATTTAAAATAAGCAAGTGTGTGGTTCTCTGATGTGGGATATGCTCATTAGTCTAGGGCAGAGATTAGACTTACAAGGCATATACTAAGTGCTTACGTTCAGCGTCCGAAACGGCGTATTGTAAAGCATTCCCCCTTTTCTAGGGGGAAACTATGCTCCGTTAGCGGAAGCCGAACAACGTATTATATATATTGGTCATCGATAATCTTAATTTAAATATATATTTAGATTAAGATTAATGAAAATAGTATTATTTATTAATAATAATCCCGACACGATGTCGGGATTATTCAATTTTAAGTTCCTCCATGGATGGAGGAACTTAGATTAAAAGTTTATATGTTAGTAGCATAAATCTTTTGTTCGTGAACGCGACCGGTATTTAATGAATAATAAGCCTTAGTTAGATGTTTTTTTATAATTGCAATATCTTTCAAATGCTGAATTCCACCAATCACACATTTCTGGATCTTCATTTGTCCTTATGTAATCAAAAAAATCATTCATACCATCAATGTAACTTTGTTCGTATTTTTGTTCGTATTCATCCTGCTCTTTTTTTGCTTTATTAATGGTTTTCATCTTTTTTTGACGATAATCAGTAAAATTATTTACAAGTTCATTATGTTTTTTTACGTGATCATTGAAATCAGACTTTTTTTTCTTAAAATCGTTAATTTTCTTTTTTAAATCTTGTTCACGTTCATATAAACCAACTTCTTTCTCGTAAAGTTTGCTTTCAAGGTTATTTAATTCTTCTAATCGGTTATCAAGAGTTTTTTGTAATACATTGTAACGGTTTATATAATGTTGTAATCTTTTTTGTATATATTCCTGGTCTAATCTATTTCTGTATTGTTGGATTGTTTCATGTTGCTTTTTATTAGGCAATGGATTTCGTTCAACTTCATAACCATATTTTTCACATATATCCATCCATTTTTCTCTACATATTTTAGTAAAGGTTATTGATCTGTTGTTATATCTACTTTCAGGCTCTTTTGGATTAGGAAGTTTTAGGCCAGATTGTTTCATAGCTCTTTCTTGTCCAATTTTAATTATGCCATCGTTATCTTTATAATCCCAAATTTCACGAATATGACCATTTGGTGTTTTATCAAAATTGATTGAAAAATTTAATATGTGTAAATGATTTCCGTGATTTTTAGACCAATTAATTTTCCAATCAACAAATTCATTTACCATTTTTTCAAAGTCTTCTTTTTTTGGAATATTTTTATCAAAATGACCATACTGTATAAATTCATTTGTTGGACAATATTTATTTGAAATATAAAATTTTTCTATTGTTTTAATACGACCATAATTTCTTGCAATTCTATGTTTTTCATTTTGCATATTTAACATATCCATATATCTAATTCTATAAAATTCTAATTCATTACTATTTTCAATTATTTCTTTACTATGATGTATAGTAACTCGATTTTTATCCATAAATATTATCTCCTAAAAAAAAATAAAACAAAATTTATTTTGTTTTATTTTTATAACATAATATCAATTTTTTTGCAACAATACATACAATATATATATTGTTGCATTTTGTTTAGTGAATTTAAAAAGATTGAGCAGATGGAGTATCATTATCTACTGTTGAATTATTTTTATCATCGAAAATAATAGAATATAAATCTTCATTATTAATTGATTTTAATCTATCATAAGAAATATCACGAATATTAAGAAATTCTTTCATTACATCATACAATTTCTTATAAGTTCTATATTCTTCTTCATGTAACTCATTAGATAATTTCTTTTTTATATCTTTCATTTTCTTTCGATCTGCTTTTCTTCGTTCCTCATAAAATTTTAATTTTTCTTGTTGACTAATTTTCTTCATAATAAAATTTCCTTTCATTTTTTTTAAAATTTTATGGTTTTATTTTACACTAGAAAAAAAAATATGTCTATAAATTGTAAAATAATATTTCAAAATCTAATTTTTAATGATATAAATAATTTTAAATATTGACTAATTAATTTAAATATAAAATAAATACAAATAAGCTATTATAAAATTGATTTTTTAATTTGTATATCATATAAAATCTGTAATAAAAACAAAAAAATTATTGTAAATTTTTATAAATACAATTTAATAAACTAAAAAAAAATTTAAGTGATTTGCAACACTACATAAAATGTAAGTAGTGTTGCAAAAAATACATATAAAATATATAAATGATATATTATTTTTATTTATTT
>JAFVGB010000025.1 GCA_017475185.1 Clostridia bacterium | reverse complement strand
GCAGGTGTCGTATAATGGCTATTACCTCAGCCTTCCAAGCTGATGACGAGGGTTCGATTCCCTCTACCTGCTCCACAAAACCTGAATATTTAGTTCAGGTTTTTATTTTTAAGGAGGTATTATTATGTATGAATTTAAAACAGAACTATTAAAATCATCTCTTAAACTTGGTTTTCGTGATAGTGCCAATGAAAAAGATCTAAAAAATCTTGATGAACTTATAATGAAAAGACAAGAAGAAGGTTGGGAATTAGTAACTTATTCTTATATGACTAATTCTTTCGGCTCAAGAAGTTTTTTTGCTATAACATTTAAAAGAAATAAATAAAAGAGTACATCATTTCTGATGTACTTTTTTATCTTCTCCTATAAAATTAAAATTATTATTATTATCAACCAAATCACTTATTATCTATAAAACTATCAATCTTCGTCTTATATTCAGTCGTATGATCTTCCCAAACACAAGCATGTTCACTATCATTAACAGTCCAAATTTCCTTGTTACCACAATTTATATTATTATAGATTTCTTCACCCATAAAAACCGGAGTAACTTTATCAATTGTGCTATTAATAACTAGAGTTGGAATATTAATTTTTTTGGCAATCATAATAGAATTAGCATCATCATATGAAAAACCAAGTTTCTGTTTATTTACTAAATTTCCTAACCACAACATATAATCTGTAGGAATTCCTGTATTCATTTTGTCTAATTCAGTTGATATCATATATTCGACATTTCCTAACGGACAATCAAGTATCATAAAATCAACATCACTTTGTGTATCAAGATTTGCAACAGCTTGTATAGCAGTTGCTCCTCCAAAAGATGTACCCCAAATACCAATTTTTATTCCAGAGTGTTTATTTTTAACAAAATCTATAAGGTCAATAACATCATATTTTTCCCAATATCCGTAGGTTGTTCTTTTCGCAGTATTTTCGTTTGAACTTCTTTGATCAAAAGTTATTACATCATATCCCTTCTCTAAAAAATACTTTGCAACTGGATAATTAGTATATCTATTACCTCCAAGGCCATGTATTAATAATACAACCTTATCGTGATTTTCCCCAGCATTTATATATTCTCCGGGAATAGTATGTCCGTCGAATTTTGAATTAATAGAGATTTGTTCATAAACATATTCTTGCTTCAATTCATATGGATTCATTTTCATTTTTTCCCAAAAGCTATCCTTTACATCTCTCGTTTCTTCACAAGTAGAAAGTTGTGTTGACCCTTCAAACACCTGAGTACCAATGTAATATGAACCTCCAATAACTAACAATAATAAAACTAGAATAACACTAGTAAAAACAATTAAAAATATTTTATGCCCTTTTTTCATTACTTACCTCCTTTAACTTATATAAACATTCATCACACCAATCAGCAATCATCTTAGCCCTTCTTCGTCCATAAGAAATTGTAAACTCCCAGAACATAGAACGATAGGAATCATCTAATTCATTGCTATAATAATCAGAGCTCTCATCTGCTATTTTAAAGCTTTCATACTTTCTTTGATATGTTGCTTTTAGATTTTCAAAAAAAGCTATATTTTCCTCGGAAGATTTCTCTCCAAGAAAAAATACTTTCATAAGAAGTGGAATTCTAACATTTTCTTTTAAATCTTCTGAAACCCACTCCAATAATTCCATACGTCCTTCTTCAGTAATAGAATATATTTTTTTATCAGGCTTTCCACTCTGTTCTATCCATGTTCCGCTTATATATCCAGCATTTTCCAATGATGTAAGTTCTCTATACACCTGACTCTTTTGAACATTCCAAAAATGATTTAAGGAATTACGAAATGTTTCAAGTATTTCATACCCATTCATATTAGAATAATTCAATAATCCAAGTATTCCATGTTTTAACATTAATAACCTCCTGCTAGTCCATTTGTGGACTAACAAGATTGTATCATATCACAATTGTTTTGTCAACGATATATAATTGGATTTTATTAATCATGATTAACAATTGATATTTTTTATATTTTTTTAATAATACTTGGTATTTTTAGAAAAAAATGTTATAATAATATAGTAAGTAATTTAATTACATATTCGCGGGTATAGTTTAGTGGTAGAATTTCATGCTTCCGACCTGAAAGCGCGGGTTCGATTCCCGCTACCCGCTCCATAAAATCATTTATAATAAAAAAATGCTCTAAACATAGAGCATTTTTTTATTTAGCATTTTTATTTGTTTCCGAACATTTTAATAATCTTTGTTGTAGACGTTGACTTGCCTCTTTCTTTTGAAACACCGCAAATACCATACTTTTCAAAAACCTTATCTCTTGCACTTTGAAGTTCCGGATTATTTTCATAATAAAGAATATCTGGTTTCAAAATCTTGAAAAGCTCCTGAAAAATTATAAGCCATTCGCGCTGCCTTTCATTGTCTGGACTAATCTCCAAATTAAGCTCAGGATTGTAATCCACTGTAATTGAATAATCTACATATCTGATTGCATCAATTATAGCCGTTCTTTCCATCTGCTTAATATATGGCCTGTCCGGATTTTTAAGAGCTGCACATCTGTCGCTTTTTACAGCCACAACTAAAATATCTCCCTGTTCTTTTGCACCTTCAAGATATTTAAGGTGCTCATAGTGAAATAAGTCGAAAGTTCCAGTTGCTAAAACTACTTTCTTTCCTTGCCGGATCTTATTCACTGCTTTACTCAGTTGATTCATATTGTCAAACACCATAGAACATCCTCCTTACAGACATTTTGGAAATTAATCAACTTGCGTATGAAAATCAAACAATCTATTTAGAAATCGTTTGAATATATGTAAATCTACCTAAGTAGAAAATTAAAAACTAACATTATATCTAATTTAACATAGAAATACTTTATTTTCAAGAGTTTACTAAACATAAAATATTTAAAATTTCATTAGTTTATGTGCTAATTTCAAATTAACTCCCACACCAACAATACCTATAACTATTCCTAAAATAGATATATCTGTTCTAATAAAGCAAGCACATTTTGTAACTATAACTAAGCTAATTGGCAAACATATAATACTTGTAATTAATGCAGGTGTATATTTTCTTATTACAATTGCTTGAATTATATGTATAACCAAATGAACAGAAAATCCTACAAAACATCCAAACCATATTGCTTGAATAAAAAATATATTAGTAAATTGACTTAATAAACATATTGCTAATAAAACTATTAATTCTTCATAAACTGCAAGGGCAAATCCTTCGGTAGTTATGTTTTTATATGGTGAAATAATTTTCCTTGACAACTTATATTTGTTTTCTAAATCCTCTCCATATTTAGACATCCATCTTTTTATTCCAATAATTTCTTCCATATCATGAAACATGAAAATTACTGGTAGTAACCATATATATTCTTTCATATTATTCCCATCTCCTTCCATTCTTCTGTTACACACTTGTGTCCTTTTTATTTTTATGGTATACTTAAATACATGTAAAGTCAACATAAACTCAGAATGATACACAAATTTAACAAAATGTGTCACTAAATAAATTGGAGGTTTTATTATGAAAATATCAAATAATCCATCATCTATTCGTTCAAAAAAAGAAATAACAAATGCATTGTTAAAATTAATGGAAACAATACCTTATAATGAAATAACGGTTAAACAAATAGTTCTTGAAACAAATCTTGTTAGAAAAACATTTTATAGAAATTTTAAATCTAAGGATGATGTATTAAATAATTATATAAAAACAGCAATTAAAGAATATACAGATGCATTAACATCTGGTAATGATGCTCCTCTTTCTGTAATTTTCGATTTTTGTGAACGCAATAAAAAAATGCTTACACTGCTTGATAAAAACAATATGCTTCACTTATTGCTATTACAACTTAACGAAAACATCCCTATAATAAGCTCTCAAACAAATCCAAAAAATAATCCATTTGCCAAAAGTTTTAAAGATTTAGATTCTGACTATTTAATAGCCTTTAATATCGGTGCAATTTGGAATGTATTATTTACTTGGGTTAGAAAAGGTATGAATGAACCAATTGACAATGTTCAAAAAAACATAGAAGAATATCTTGTGAGAATGAGTACTAGTATAAAATAAAAAAATGAATCAATCAAATTGATTCATTTTTTGTTTTAGTTTCTTATTTTTTTAACATTTCTATTCATCAAATGTCTACCAAGGTTTTTATATAAGAACTCCTTAAATTTTGAAAGTTCTTGACGATGTTCGTTATATAACTCATCTGGAGTATTATAAACTCCAAAATCTTGGTTTATTCCCTCACTTTGAATGTATGTATTATTTGCGTTCCAATCAATAGTAGGATTTTTAAAATCTTTAACCGCTACTCCGTATCCGCAAAATGCTCCAGAGCAATTGCTAAATTTCTTTTGAAGATTATTAAGATATTTTATATCTAATATAAATGCTTCAAGTTCATACCATTGATCATTATATAATACTTCAACCCAACTGTGAAGTACATTTTGAGGTGCATTATTATATACAAAACCTGTCATAGCACCTTTTTGAAGTTCTTTATTAATTGTAAAACCATGAATTCTACAGGGGATATCTAATGCTCTTAATAATGCCATAAACAAAGTTCCTTTTGTGTTACATTGTCCGTATCCATCTTTTAGAACTTGTTCAGCTGTTATATCATCTTTCACATTATATCCAAATAAAATTTCATCTCTTATATAATAATAAACTTCTTTTATTTTATTATAATCATCTAACTCTCTCCAGCCTTTTTGATTAATAAGACTTTGGATAGAATTGCATGAGTAGTTTAATAATTTTGTTTCTTTTAAATAATCTGAATTATTCATCTATTACCTCCTTTCAATCAAAATACATTACAAATTATATCACATTAATCTTAAAAAGTAAAATTGGAAATGAAATGTACTTTCATTTCCAATTAGTCTTATTCACCTTTTATAGTATTAATTCTAAATAACTTAAACAATTCAACAATCACAACTGGTGCAAATACTAAACAGATAGTTTCAATAATATTTTCAGTTGGTAACATTACTATACCAAACAAATCTCTTAATGCTGGTACTAATAACACTACAAACATTAATCCTGCTGAAAGAGCAATAGCTCCTATCAAAATTAAATTACTAAATAATCCACTTGCAAATAAAGACTTACGATTATTTCTAATATTAAATACATGTACTAATTCTGATAAAGCAAGAACTATAAATGCCATTGTTTGACCGATCATTACGCGAACTTCTTCAGGTGTTTTTCCATCTATTACCGGAACATTTTTTGTATTTAATCCTATAATAAATGCAGCAAGTGTTAGTAATCCTATCATTACACCTTGATATACTATTCTCCATGTCATACCTTTTGTGAATATGCCTTTTTGTTTTTTATTAGGCTTTCTATTCATAATATCTTTTTCAGCAGGATCAACTGCCAAAGCAAGTGCTGGAAGTGAATCTGTTACTAAGTTTACCCATAAAATATGAATTGGTAATAGTGGCTCTATTAATTTAATATCAACTCCAAATTGACTAGCAAGTAATGGAGCAATTAAAATTGCTAAGAACAATAATATTATTTCACCAACATTACTTGATAATAAGAACTGAATGGCTTTTAAAATATTATCATAAATACGTCTTCCCTCTTCGACAGCAGATACAATTGTTGAAAAATTATCATCAGTTAAAATTACATCAGCCGCTTCTTTTGAAACATCAGTACCAACAATTCCCATAGCACATCCTATGTCAGAAGTTTTAAGTGCTGGTGCATCATTTACACCATCACCAGTCATAGCAACAATTTCTCCGTTTGCTTGCCATGCTTTAACAATTCTAACCTTATGTTCTGGTGATACTCTAGCATAAACAGCTATATTTCTAACTCTTTTTATTAATTCTTCATCTGACATTTCTTCAAGCTCTGCTCCAGTTATTGCTTCATCTCCATCTTCCATAATTCCTAAAGCTTTAGCAATAGCTGTTGCTGTAATTTTGTGGTCGCCTGTAATCATTACTGTTTTAATACCAGCTGATTTGCATTTAGCGACTGCAGCCTTAACTTCTTCTCTTGGTGGATCTATCATTCCTACCATACCTACATAAATTAAATCAGATTCAATTTCCTTCATTTCATCTTTTGATGGCATGTGTTCTAATTCTTTATACCCCATTGCCAATACTCTTAAAGCATTTTGAGCCATTTGCTCATTTTGAACTGTAATTTCCTTTTTATATTCATCTAAATCATATTTAACATTTCCTTCAAAAATATAACCTTTACATCTACTTAATAATTCATCAACTCCACCTTTTGTGTAAACTAAATACTTATCTCCTACTTGATGAACTGTTGTCATTAATTTTCTATCTGAATCAAAAGGAACTTCTTCTACTCTTGGGTAAGTTACATATAATTCTGGTGTAAAGTCTAATTTAAATCCCATATCAACCAAAGCAGTTTCTGTTGGGTCACCTGTTAATTCATTACTAGCACTTACTTTTGTATCATTACATAACATGGCTATATGAACTAATCTTTTTAAATCTATTATTTCTGAATCTGTTACATCTTTCATATCTATTAATTTACCATCATAGAAAACCTTTTCAACTGTCATTTTATTTTGTGTCAATGTTCCAGTTTTATCTGAACAAATTACAGATGCACTTCCTAAAGTTTCGACTGCTGGAAGCTTCTTTACAATTGCATTTCTCTTAACCATTCTTTGAACCCCAATTGCTAAAACAATTGTAGAAACTGCAGCTAATCCCTCTGGAATTGCAGCAACTGCTAAACTTACTGCAGTCATAAACATATCTAAAGGTTGTTTACCATATAATAATCCAATTACAAAAATAACAATACAAATAACCAAGGCAGCTATACCTAATGTTTTACCTAATTTATTTAATTTTGTTTGAAGAGGAGTTTCAGATTTTACAGTATTACTTATAATACCTGCAATTTTACCAACCTCTGTATTCATACCAGTTTCAACAACAACACCTTTACCTCTACCATATGTTATCAAACTAGATGAAAATAACATATTTGTTCTATCTCCAACACCGACTTTCTCATTTTCAATAGTAGCTGGATTTTTCTCAGATGGAACTGATTCCCCGGTTAAAGATGCTTCTTGAGATTTTAAATTAGCTGCTTCGATAATTCTTAAATCAGCTGGAACATAATCTCCTGTATCTAAAACTACTATATCCCCTGGAACTAATTCTCTAGAAGCGACTACATTTACTTGCCCATTTCGAATAACCTTAGCAGAATGACTGCTTAATTTCTGCAAAGCCTCTAAAGACTTTTCAGCTTTAGCCTCTTGTGCAACGCCAATAATAGCATTAACAATTACAACAACTAAAATTATAAGTGAATCTGTAATTTTTCCTTCTTCTATGTATCCAACGACACCTGAAACAATTGCAGCAATAATCAAAACTATAATCATAAAATCCTTAAACTGCTCTAAAAATTTTACAAACAAACTCTTCTTCTTCTGAGCTTGTAATTCATTACTACCATATTTCTCACGATTTTTGACTACCTGTTCATCAGATAATCCTGTTTTTTCAGTTATTTCAAATTCGTTATAAATTTCATCCTTTGACTTATTATACCAATTCTTTTCCATAAGTCATTCTCCTCCTTAAATTTCATTTTTCTTTTTCATATCTCTTAAAAATTAATAGTTAATTCAACATCTTTATACTTATGAATTTAATTATCACATTTTTACCTCCTTTAATTTATCACTTTAATAAATTTTCGTCAATGTAATTTAATTTATATAATTCTTCTTAATAAAATAATAAAAACAAAAAGACTTTCAAAAATACTTAAAATTTCTTAAAATTGAAACTCAAATATTTTTAAAAGTCTTGCTTCCTCATAATTTAAGGTTGCTAGCCAGAAATTCGTACTGTTGACTAGCATTTTATAAGCTACTCCCTCTTAAATTATATATTTTATTTTAAAAAGCTATTTTATATTTCGTGAAATCTAAATAATATTAGTAATAAAACTATGCTCTAGGATGTGTATTTTTATAAACATTCTTCAATCCTTCATCTTGGAATTGCATATATACTTGAGTTGAAGAAATATCTGAATGTCCAAGCATTGATTGAATTGCTTTTAAATCTGCTCCATTTTGTAATAAATGTGTTGCAAAAGAATGTCTTAACACATGTGGTGTAATGTCTTTAGTAATATGTGCTTGTTCTTTATAATATTTAACTATTTTCCAGAATCCTTGTCTTGTTAATCTTTTACCATTTATATTAACAAATAATGATGTAACACTTTCATCTTTAATTAAATATGGTCTTGCTTCTTCTACATATTCTTTTAAAGCTTTCAAAGACATTGTTCCTAAAGGAATGTTTCTTTGTTTTGTTCCTGTTTTACAACTTACATATGCTTCTTCAAAATTTACATCTTCCAAATTTAAAGAAATAATTTCTGTAACTCTCATTCCAGTTGCATACGCAAATTCTAGCATTGCTTTATCTCTAATTCCCTTTAAATCAACATCTTGTGGTTGATCTAAAAGTAATTCAACTTCCTTTGCTGTTAAAATACTTGGCACTCTTTTTTCGATTTTAGGTGCTTGTATATTGTTTGTAGGATCTTGTAAAACTACTTTTGTTCTAACTAGATATTGGTAAAAAGATCTTATTGATGCTAAATTTCTTGATACTGTTGATGACTTTTTTCCTATATCTTGTAAATATTCTAAATAATTTTTAACAATTTTTTCGTCTACTTTTGTATAATTAATTTGATTTTCTTCAACATATTTTTCAAATTGAGTTATGTCTCTATTATATGATTGAAGTGTATTATCTGATAATTTCTTGTCATTTTGAAGAAATCCCAAAAATAATTTTATTTGCTTTTCCATTTCACTTTAGCTCCCTTACTATTAAATATTATTCGTAAACTTAATGCAATTTACATAAACTATATATGTTATATCAAATTTTTATTAAAAAGTAAAGAGTATTTTTTATATTTTTGTTATAAATTCTCTAATTATATAAACATATCAGGCTACTAGACAGATATGCCTCAATCATTGATGCAATAATTAATGGGATTATAAGTACTATACATAACATTGTATGTCTTATTATTTCACTTTTAATACTTTTGTTTTTACTATCTTTTACTAATGTTTTATATAATTTTAAAGCACTAACATTTAACATTAATATTACAGGTATTATGATAATATTTTGTAAAAAAAGCGATGCAAGTGAAAACGCTATTCCCTTTCCTACTCCTAAACTTGATATTATTGCTGATATTGTATATCCTATACAAAAACCTTTATACGCGGTTATTGCAAATATCAAAGGAATACCTATTATTGTGGTGCCAGCAACCCAAATAGTTATAACATTTTTAATATTTTCAAAAATAGAAGTTTTCATCAGTTTAACTTTATCAATTTCAAATTCTTTCTCTTTAATTGTACTTATAAATGAATTGATATATCCATTTATTTCAGACTTACTTTGTTCATTTGAATTATTAATAAGTATAACACCTGATATAACACCTAATATAAAAATAATTGATAATATTAAATAATCTTTCAAATTTTCGTTAAAATGTTTTAGAAGAATTTTTTTAACTTCAATTAAATATTTGGAATTATACTTTACTTTTGTTTTCATCTGTTCCTCCACATCATTATATATAAGTACATCGCTTGTACTTTAATTTTATACAATTAATGTGTATTCTGATTAACTAAAATTATTCATTAAACATTCAATTACATTTTATCTGGCATTTTTATTCCAAGTAAATTAGCACCTATTTTTAAAACTTCTCCTGTTGCATATGTTAAGAAAATACGTGCTTTCTTTATTTCTTCATCATCAATAATAACTTTGTTTGAATTATAGAATGCACTATATGCTTTAGCTAAATCAATTAAATATCTAGACAAAATTGAAGGTTCATTTTTATCTGTAACTTGTTTTAATATATCTTCAAAATTATAAAGTAATTTTAATATACTTTGTGAATTTGAATCTACTAAATATTCTGTTGAAATACTATTTAATAGATTTTTTACATCCTGAATACTATATCCAGCTTTTTCGATAATACTTTTTGTACGTACATATGTGTATTGAATATATGGTCCAGTTTCACCTTGGAAATTTAAGATTGTATTCCAATCAAAAACTTCATCTTTTATACGATTATTTGATAAATCATTGAATATTACTGCACCTATTCCTACTTTTTTAGCTATGTCTTGCTTATTATCTAGCTCCGGATTTTTTTCCTCTATTATTGTTTGAGCTCTTTCTATTGATTCTTTTAACAAGTCTTCTAATTTTACCACTGTTCCTTCTCTTGTTGACATTTTTCCTGTTGGCAATAATACCATTCCGAAAGACACATGTTCTAAACCATTTGTATATTTTTCGTCTAAACCAATTAATTTTGCAGTTTCAAATACTTGTTTAAAATGTAAATTTTGCTCATATGATGTAATATATAAAGCTTTATCAAAATCATATGTTCGTGCTCTATATAAAATTGCAGCCAAATCACGTGCAGCATATGTTGATGAACCATTAGATTTTTCAATCATACAAGGTGGCATTCCTTTTTCTTCTAAATCAATTATCTTTGCACCCTCTGATAATGTAAGTTTTCCAGATTTTTGCAATAATTCCATAATCTCAGGAACTTTAGGAGCTATAAAAGCTTCACCATCCCATGAATCAAATCTTCCACCAAGAATGTCATATATTTTATGGAATTCATTTAAACTTAACTCTCTAAATCTTTTCCATAAATCAACACAATATGGATCACCATCTTCTAATTTTTTAAAATTATCTCTACATCTCTCTAGTACAGTTTCATCTTCTTTACATAAATTATTAATTCTAACGTAAATCTCCATCATCTGATTAATAGGATCTTTTTCGATATCATATTCATCTCCCCAAAGTTTATATCCCTCAATCATTTTTCCGAATTGTGTTCCATAATCACCTAAATAATTTAAACCTTTTACATTATAGCCTAAATATTCGTATGTATTATATAACGCTTGACCTATAACCGTTGAACGAAGATGTCCTATATGAAATGGTTTAGCAATATTTGGATGTGAATAATCAATTACTATATTTTTTCCATTACCTATTTTTGACTTACCATATTCTTGATTATTTGAGAATTCCTCTATAATTTCTTCAGCTAATTTGTTTTTATTTACAAAAAAATTCAAATAACCTGATACAACTTCAACTTTTTCAATTATATCATTATCTAATACAATTTTTTCTTTAATTTCTTCTGCAATTACCATAGGAGATTTTCTTAATTCTTTAGCTAATTTAAAACATGGGAATGCATAATCTCCATTTTCTGAATTGCTTGGAACTTCTATAAATGTATAAAGTTCTTCATTACTTAAATCAACTATATTTGCAATATTATCTGCAATTTCCTTCTTAAAATCTAACATATTTTTACCTCCTTTATTTTTGAAACGTTTTGGGACGGTCTTGTTTTGTTTCAAAAGCTCAAAAAAGGCAATAGAATTAAAATTCTATTGCCTAAAGGTGCATTTTTAGCACGGTACCACTTTAGTTATTTTTTATATATACTAATTTTAAATCATTAATAAATATTCAAAAATCACTTTATCTCTATAACGTCGAGTATACGTACCATCATACTTTCCAAAAGATTTCCGACAGTCCCTAACAAGTTCTTTTCATATTATCATCTTACTATTGGCTCACACCACTCCCAACTCGCTTTAGTTTCAAATAATACTACTCTCTTGTATCGTCAGTTTATGTTATTATGTCTATCATTTTAACAATTATTCTTCATTTTGTCAATATTTTTTTATTTAGTTCCAAAAATCCTATCTCCTGCGTCACCAAGACCCGGAACAATATACGCTCTTTCATTTAATCTTTCATCAATTTTTGTACAATAAATTTCCACTTCTGGATATTTTTCTTCAATTGCCTTTATTCCTTCTGGTGCAACTATTATGGCTAAAACTTTTATCTTTTTCACACCTTCTAATTTTAACTGTTCTACAGTATCAATAATAGAACCTCCTGTTGCTACCATTGGGTCAAGAACAATTACTTCTTTGCTTTCAATATTTTTAGGTACTTTAAAGAAATATCTATTTGGTTTAAATGTTTCTTCATCTCTATACATTCCAATATGACCTATTTTTGCATTAGGCATCATATTTATAATTCCATCTAACATTCCTGTTCCGGCTCTTAGAATTGGTAAAAATACATAATTATTCTCATCAATTTTATGTGCAATTGTTTTTTGTATTGGAGTTTCAATTTCTTCTTCATATGTTTCTGCACTTTTCATTGCTTCATAACATAACATACTTGCTAATTCTGATATTATTTCTCTAAATTCCTTTGTTCCAGTTTTCTTATCTCTTAAAATTGCCAATTTATGTTCAACTAGAGGATGCTTTAATTCTACAACATTCATCTTTTTTCCTTCCTTTTCATTATTTTCCTTTATTTCATTTGAAGCATTATTTGCATTTTCATCTTTTGAAATGTTGTCTGCTTCATTATTTTCACTATCACCATTTAAAATTTCATTTATTTCTTGTTTTATTTTATCAGCACTTACAACTTTACCTTCGTCATTTTCACAGCTTTTACATTCAATACAGTTGCATTTATTTTTTTCATTTTCATTATTTAAACCTTCATCTTTCTCATTTGGTAATAGTAAGTTTAAAACAATACCTACCACTGCTGCTAAACTCATTCCAGAAACAGAAATTGTGAAATTACCGCTAACAAATGAAATTGCTGCTCCTCCTAATCCTAGAACTAACATAGCAGATGCAACAACAACATTTTTAGTTTTTCCAAAATCTGTTTGATTTTCTATTAAAACTTTTAAACCATTTACAGAAATAAATCCATATAACAGAACTGTTACTCCACCTAAAACTGCCCATGGAATTGATGAGATTATTGCTGTAAACTTTCCTAAAAAGCCTAATATAATTGCAATTATTGCTGCTAATCCAGTTACCCATACTGATGCTACTTTGCTCATTCCCACAACTGCAGTGTTTTCTCCATATGTTGTATTTGCAGGTCCTCCTAAAGCACCTGCTACAAATGTTGCAACTCCATCACCTAAAAGAGTTTTGTCTAAACCTGGATTTTCTATTAAATCTTTCCCTATAATTGAACTTAATGCTTTATGATCTCCTATATGTTCAGCCATTGTAACTAATGCAATTGGTGCCATTGTAATTCCTATTAATAAATTTGGATTGTAATTTAAGAATGGTATTGAAAAATTTGGTAATCCAAAGAATGATGCTTCTTTTATTGCTGTAAAATCAACCATTCCTAAACAAATTGATAAAATATAACCTGATGCAATTCCAACTAAAAATGGAATTACTTTTAAAAAACCTTTTCCTCTTACTGCACATAGTGCTGTTACTAAAAAAGTAAAACCAGCTACACCTACAATTTTCCAATCTATTTCATTTGATGATAATCCTATATTTGATACTGCACTTGATGCTAAGCTCAACCCTATAACCATTATCATTGGTCCAATTACAACTGGTGGTAATAATTTATTTATCCATTTTTTTCCTGTAAAGTGTATTATAGTTGCAACAATAATATAAATTAACCCAACCATCATTATTCCTGTCATAGCTCCGCTAATTCCTCCTAATGCATATGCTGCAATAAGCGGTGAAATAAAAGCGAATGAGCTTCCTAAATAAACTGGTGACTTTCCTCTAGTACATAAAATATAAATTAAAGTTCCTATTCCTGAAGAAATTAAAGCAACTCCTGTTGATAATACTTCTGCTCCTGCTGATGCATTAACTAATAATGGTACTAATACTGTCGCTCCAAACATAGCGAATATGTGCTGAAAAGCTAGCACAACCCATTTTACAATTGGTGGTCTTTCATTAACGTCTAAAATCATCTTTTTCTGTTCCATATTTTTCCTCCTTTTTAATAAAAAAAGATAACACTAAATATCTTAGTGTTATCTTATTGGCAAATATAAAATAGAATTAGAATAAATAGTAACTAGGAACATTTCGAATGCCCCTTTTAAACTAATATTTAGTTTAATTTTACTTATTTTTCTTTTCATATCCTACACCCAAAATTCATTCTATATTAATTAATAAAAATATGCAATAGTTTTTTGAATTTTTTTGAAACAATAAAAAATTAATCTTGAGTAGTAACCTCTTTAAGCATTACATCATGAGCACTTCCCTCTTTAATACTTATATTAGAAACTAAAGTTAATCTTGCTTTTTCATGGAATTCTGGAATTGAAATTGAACCACAATTACACATTGTTGATTTAATTTTTGCAACAGTAACTGCCAAATTATCTTTTAAAGGTCCTGCATATGGAATATATGAATCAACTCCTTCTTCAAAGCTTAATTTATTCTTTCCAGCTTCACCTAAATCATATCTTTGCCAATTTCTTGCACGGTTTGATCCTTCTCCCCAATATTCTTTAACAAAGTTTCCGCCAACTTTTACTTTTCTTGTTGGACTTTCATCAAATCTAGCAAAATATCTTCCCATCATTACAAAATCTGCTCCCATTGCTAATGATAATGTAATGTGATAATCATGTACAATTCCACCATCAGAACAAATTGGAATATATATACCTGTTCTTTCAAAATATTCATTTCTTGCTTCAACAACATCCATTAAAGCACTAGCTTGTCCACGTCCAATTCCTTTTGTTTCACGAGTAATACAAATTGAACCTCCACCAACACCAACTTTAATGAAATCTGCTCCAGCTTCAGCTAGATAATAAAATCCTTCTTTATCTACAACATTTCCAGCTCCAATTTTTACATCATCACCATAGTGTTCTCTTACCCAGTCAATTGTGTTCTTTTGCCATACTGAATATCCATCTGATGAATCCATACAAATTAGGTCAACACCTGCATCAACTAATGCTGGGATTCTTTCTGCATAATCTCTTGTATTAATACCTGCACCAACTATATATCTTTTATTTTCATCTAATAAAGAATTTGGATTATTTTTTCTTTCTTCATAATCTTTTCTAAATACTAAATGTTCAAGATTTCCTTCTTCATCTAATATTGGTAAGCAACTTATTTTATTTTCCCAAATAATATCATTTGCTTCTGCCAATCCTATTCCTTTTTGAGCACATACAATTTTCTCTTTTGGTGTCATATACATATCAATTGGATCATCCATATTTGCTCTTGTAATACGATAATCTTTATCAGTTACTAACCCTATAAACTTTCCATTGCTTGTACCATCTTCAGTAATAATAACTGTTGAATGACCTGTTCTTTCTACTAATTCAATTACTTCTTTTAGTGGTGTTCCACTTTTTACATTTGAATCACTATCAATAAATCCAGCTTTGTGTTTTTTTACTCTTCTAACCATTTCTGCTTGTGATTCTATTGATTGAGAACCATAAATAAAAGAACATCCACCTTCGCGCGCCAAAGCAATAGCCATTTTTTCTCCTGAAACGGCTTGCATTATAGCTGATACGAACGGAATGTTCTCATAATATTTTGGTTCTTCTCCTTTTTTAAATTTTACAAGTGGTGTTTTTAAACTTACATTACTTGGAATACATCTTTCATCTGTTAAATTTGGTAATAACAAAAATTCATTAAATGTTCTTGAAATATCTGATAATATTTGTGCCATTTATGTTTCCTCCTTTTAATTTTGATTTTTTTATTATAACATAAAATAATATACGTTGACAAGATTTTTTTGCAAATTAGAACATAAAATGGCAAAATATTTAATATTTAATTATAAGATATATCGCAATTGCAATTTCTGCAATAAGAATCATTGGAAATCCGATAAAAAAGCGTGGTTTTTGTGTTTTATGTCTAAATGTATACATACCTGCAATTCCACCTATTCCACCACCTAATAATACTAGAGATAATAATGTTTGTTCTGGAATTCTCCATGCACCTCTTTTTGCTTTCCATTTATCTAATCCCATTGCAATAAATGCTATTATGTTTATTGCTAATAAATAAATTATTATTTTACTTAATCCTATTGTTTCTATTATATTCATTTTCATTTCCTTTCTTATATCAATATCATTTATCTTATTATACTTCATTATTAACTTTATGTAAATATAAAATGTTTATGTTTTTAATAATAGAAAACCACAGCGACATAAGCCACTGCGGTTTTTGGAGTTTTTAGTGATTGTTGATCATTACACCTTCACCATTTTTGAAACAGATAAATATTTTGTCCTTTAATTTGTAAATTCGGTCAATCTGTGACTTTGGGATTCTCTTGTACTCACCTTTGGAAATTCTTGTAAAGTTTTTCTTTGCTTTTTTCCATGCAGCTCTCGACATTCTTATGCCTCCATATTCTTTAACAAGTGCATAGAAAGCATATTTTTTTGTTGGAGCACATAAATCTCTATAATAACAAAAACATAACGGTGAACCTGCCACAGGGTCTTTAAGATTCCTACTTTTATTGGTTTTCATGCACAGAGCTACATAATTGTGGTGTCTTAAGTTTATTCTTCTGAACATGTTGCAATACTTACAACATAAAATAATTGTACCATTTTATGTAAATTGTGTCAAACAACTATCCCCATGTAGTAAATAAACTCATTTGATTACTTTCAGTCATTCCATCAAGTAATCCAACACCTTTCAAAGTTTCAATAGCAACCTTACCAACCTTAGAACGTATTTTCAAATCTTCTATAGATGAGAATTTACCTTCTTGTCTTGCTTTATAAATACTTTCTGCATCAATTGGTCCAAGACCTGGAATACTGTCTAATGGCGGGCGTATTCCATCTTCTTCCATTAGAAATTTTGAGTTGTGTGATTTGTATAAATCTATTGGTAAAAAATCTATTCCTCTTTCATACATTTCTAAAACAAGCTCTAAAACTGGATACATTTCTTGATCTTTATTTGAAGCACCGTTTCCAGCAAGTTCAATTTCTTTCATTTTGTTTTTAACACGTTCTTTTCCATGGCACATAATTTCACTATCGAATTGCTTAGCTCTTATTGAAAAATATGCTGAATAATATGCTTTTGGAATATGAACCTTAAACCATGCAATTCTAAAAGCCATTGTTACATAAGCAGCCGCATGGGCTTTTGGGAACATGTATTTAATTTTTTCACAAGATTTTATATACCAATCTGGTACATCATGTTCTTTCATTAACTCTTTATACTCAGCCCATTTTGCAGGGTCTTTTAATGCTTTTCCTTTACGAACTGTTTCCATTATTTTAAATGCAGGGTTTGGTGGTAATCCTTTTTTAATTAAGTAAATCATAATATCATCCCTACAACAGATTGCCTCATTTAATGTAACGGTTCCTTCTTGAATTAAGCTTTGAGCATTGTTTAACCACACGTCTGTACCATGTGATAATCCAGAAATACGAATCAATTCGTCAAATGTTGTTGGTTTTGTATCAACAAGCATTCCTCTTACGAATTTCGTTCCAAATTCAGGAACACCAAAGCTTCCAACAGGTGATTTTATTTGTTCTGGTGTAAGCCCTAATGCCTTAGTTGAAGAGAAAATTGACATTGTTTCTTGATCATCTAATGGAATTTTTTGCGGATCAACTCCTGTAATATCTTGAAGCATTCTTATAATTGTCGGATCATCGTGCCCTAGAATATCCAGTTTCAATAGGTTTTGGTCTATTGAGTGGTAATCAAAGTGTGTTGTTATAATGTCTGAATTTGGATCATCTGCGGGATGTTGAATTGGTGTGAATTCGTAAATTTCTCTTCCTTTTGGAACAACTATAATTCCGGCCTGGGTGTTGTCCTGTTGTTCTTTTTATTCCTGTACAGCCTTGAGATAATCTTGAAATCTCAGCTCTACTTACTGGTACTCCTCTTTCTTCAAAATATTTTTGAACATATCCGTATGCTGTTTTATCAGCTACTGTACCAACTGTTCCAGCTTTGAATGTAGTTCCTTTTCCGAAAATTACTTCTGTATATTTATGTGCCTTCGCTTGATATTCACCAGAAAAGTTTAAGTCGATATCAGGCTCTTTATCTCCATTGAATCCAAGGAAAGTTTCGAACGGAATATCCATTCCATCCTTATCATATTTTGCACCACAAACTGGACAATTTTTATCTGGCAAATCAAATCCATTTTTATACCCATAATCTGTAAAATCAGAATGCTTACAATTTGGACATCTATAATGTGGTGGAAGTGAGTTAACCTCTGTAATACCTGTCATATTTGCAACAAATGATGAACCAACTGAACCTCTGGAACCTACCAAGTATCCATCTTCATTTGACTTCCACACTAGTTTTTGAGCTATAATGTACATTACGGAGAATCCGTTTTTAATGATTGAATCTAGCTCTTTATCCAATCTTTCTTGAACTATATCTGGTAATGGGTCTCCATATAATTCATGTGCTTTGCTGTAAGCTATATCTTTAATTGTTTGCTCACAATTGTCTATATAAGGTGGACATTTTTCTGGTGATATTGGGCTTATTCTTTCACACATATCAGCAATTTTATTTGTATTTTCTACAACAACTTCATATGCTTTTTTCTCTCCTAAATATTGGAATTCTTTAAGCATTTCCTCAGTTGTTCTTAAATATAATGGTGCTTGCTGATCTGCATCTTCAAAACCTTGGCCAGCCATTAAAATACGTCTATATACTTCATCTTGAGGATCCATAAAGTGAACATCACATGTTGCAACAACTAATTTACCTAGTTTTTCTCCTAATTCAACAATTTTTCTATTTATATCTTCTAACGCTCTAACATCTGGAACTGTACCATTTCTAACCATAAACATATTATTTCCATTTGGCTGAATCTCCAAATAATCATAATCTGAAGCAATTCTTTCAATTTCTTCATCAGTTTTTCCTGCTACAATTGCCCTATATAATTCTCCTGCTTCACAGGCACTTCCCATAATTAAACCTTCTGAGTATTTTTTATAAAGTGATTTTAAAATACGAGGTTTTCTGTAAAAATAATCTAAATGTGAGATTGATACAAGCTTATATAAATTCTTTAATCCTACGTAATTTGTTGCTAAAATAATAGCGTGATAAACAGGAAGCTTTTTATACATTTCTTTTGATTCATCTTTATCTGTTACAATATCAATGTCATCAATAGTTTTAGCTCCTTTTTCTTTCAACATTCCCATCATTACATTTAAAACTTTAACTGTTGTATCAACATCATCTAAAGCCCTATGTGCTACTTCAACCTTGATACCTAGCTTATCTGCAATAAATCCTAATTTGTATTTAGTGAATTCAGGAAATAGTACCTTTGCCATTCTCAAAGTATCCATATATGTATTATTTAATTCATACCCTAGTAAATTTCCATGGTATTTTAAAAATGGAATATCGAAATCTGCATTATGCGCAACTAGTACTGAATCTCCAACAAATTCCAAGATTTTTGGAAATACTTGGTCAATTGTTTCTGCATCTTTTACCATTTCATCAGTTATATGTGTCACTTCCACAACCTCTGGTGGTATTGGCTTTTCTGGATTTACAAAGCAACTAAATGAATCAATTACTTCTCCATTCTTAACTTTCATAATTCCAACTTCAGTTATTTTATCAGTTCTAAATGATAATCCTGTTGTCTCTAGGTCTAACACACAGTATGTTGTATCTATATCTTGTCCTTTTGAGCGAGCTACTATTGGAGTTTTATCTGGACATAAATATGCCTCCACACCATAGATTACTTTCATGTCTTGATTGTTAAATCCTAATAATTTATGTGCTTCAGGGAATGCTTGAACAACACCATGATCAGTTATTGCAATTGATTTCATTCCCCATTTCATTGCTCTTTTTATCAAATCTTTTGCCGATGTCATTGCATCCATTTGACTCATCTGAGTATGCATGTGCAACTCTACTCTTTTTACAGGACTTTCATCTTTTCTCGATACTTTCTTCATTCCTGCAGTTTCCACTACAACATTTGCAATTGCTCCTAACTCTTTTGCAAATGGATCAAATTGAACATTTGCTGATACCTTTACTCCTGCAGCATCTTTTAATCTTTTAATTACTTGCTTGCTGTCCTCTGGTTTAGCAAATATTTTACATGTAATTGTGCTGCTTCCATCATATACATCAAATGGAATTAAAACTTTTCCTGTTTTTAATTCTCTCGTTTCTCCCATATTTACAATTTCACCATCAATACATACTTTTCCTGTATCTACTGACAAATCAACTATTTTAAGTAATGGATCTTTTATGTTTGCATTTCTTCCGTAAATTAATGGTGATGGTCCATCCTCTTCTGGTGGTGGTTCTGGCACTGGTGGAGGCTCTGGTATTGATTTACTTTGTACCTCGGAATTTGGCACTTTTCCCACTCCGTTTACATTTGATTCTTGATTGCTATTTCTTCTAGCTAACAATTCCTGCTCACGTGCTTCTACTCTTTTTCTTTCTTCTGCCATTGCTTCTTTACGATGTTCCACAGCCTCTGCATTTGCTCTTCTTATAGCTTCTTCTTCAAGACGTCTTGCATTTTCCTTATATTCCTCAACTCTTTCTTTAGATTCATTATCAAAATACTTTATTTTATATCTTTTTCCATATATGTTAAAAATCACCTCAGAAAAGGTATTATCAATTCCTCTAGCATATAATATCTCTGCACCTTTTAATTGCAATTTAACATTTATACTACTATTATCTTCTAACTCAACTTCTGAATTTCTTAGGATTGCTTTAACAGATGGATATTTATAAGACATATAGTTTATGATGTCCTGCCATTTTGAAACTATATCAACCTGAATTTCCTCTGTATAATCTATTTTTACAATTACTACTTCGAACTTAAATCTTTCAATTAAAAACACTTCAAAATTATGAACATCTTTTATGTCAATTGGTTTGTCTGATTGAAGTAAAATTTCAAATCTGTTAGTTTTTTTATATAAATTAACCTTTTTAATTACTGCTTTTCTGAGACTTCCACCATTTTGAAAATCTGCAAAAACCTCTTCTATTAGCTTTTCAATAACATTGCTCATTTCTCATCCGACTTCCTTTTTGTCTTTAAACTCTGTATATTATTTTATATGAATTATGATAGATTTTCAATGATTTGTTATACATAAAATCGAGATTTTTTTATTAAAACAACTTATGACCAATAAAAAAAGAATCAAACAAAACATTTTTATTTTGTTCAATTCTTTTTCTATTATAAATTCATAATTATTTTGCAATCTTATCATAATGTTTCTTAATAAAATAAGTTTCAATTAATAATAATGCAGTAGATGTGATTGCAGCTCCTATAACATCACTTGCAAAATGTGCACCAAGATAAATTCTACTAACTGCGACACAAATTGGAAGTAATCCTAAAACAATTGATATTGCAATCTTAGCGTTTTTGTTTAATTTAGATTTCATAACAAAGAAAATTAAAATCCCATATAAAGTAACTGCTGCCATTGTGTGTCCACTAGGAAAGCTAAAAGTTTTTTCAACAACTAATTTTCTTACTTCTGGTCTTGGTCTTCTGAAAATCCATTTAATAACATTATTTACAATAGTTGAAATTGCAACACTTCCAAAAATAATTCCTGCTATTTTTTTGTTTTTCATAAAAACCAATATAAAAATACATGTTCCAACAACAAAAGCTGTACTTGCTAAAAACGTAAATACTTTATACATATTATCTAAAAAATCATTAGTATTTGATGTAACTAAATTATATACTCCATTGTCAAAGCCAACTATATTTCCATTTTTTATGAATATCATTATTAATACTAAAACTGCTATCATAATTGCTGCTAATATAAAATTTAAATATTTTTTCATTTAATTCTCTCCTTTGTATTTTATTTAAAAAAATGAAGACCGTCCCAAAATGTTTCATTTCTTTTTAAAAACAAATTCTCTTTGTACAATAAAATTTACCATAAAAATTATCATGTCTACTATTATTTTTATTCCTGTAAGATCTATTCCTATTTTTTTGCTTAAATATGCTACTCCATAAGCTGATACAAACATTTGAATTATCACTAAAATTGCATATTTTATATATGAGCTTTTTGTCATATTTTTGAAAACTATTTTTGCATTTATTTTAAAGTTATATAATGATGATATAATTCTTGCAATTACAGTTGCACACAATATTCTTATTTTATTTTCCATATCAAAATTTGTAAACATTGATATAAAAACGCTAAATAATATTATGTCTATAACAAATGCGCTTAATGATGAAAATATGTATTTTGCAAATAGTTTATATATCATTAAAGAATCTTTAATTGGATTGAATTTACTTGTTTGATTTTTATCTATATATATTGTTTTTATTGGTATTTCTTTAATTTCTATGTTGTTTGTTTTGCAATCTATAAGGATATTTGTTTCATATTCATATCTCTCACCAAATGTTGAAATAAATTGTTTTAGTAATTCGTTTCCAATTGCTCTTAATCCTGTTTGCGTGTCTTTTATTGTAATACCAATAAACAATTTAAAGATTAATCTTGTTAATTTATTTCCATATTTACTTTTTTTAGGAACATCTTTGTCATCAAAATTTCTTGATCCTAAAATCAGACAGTTTTGATTTTCTCGTAAAGTTTTTGCACAGTTGATAACATCTTCAATGTCATGCTGTCCATCACAATCTGCTTGAACAATTCCTATACAATTAGGATATTCATTTAAATAATCATTGAATGCTGTTTTTAATGCTCTTCCTTTACCTAGATTAACACTATGTTTTAGTATTTTTATATTTGGATAGTGTATTCGAATATTTTCAAATACACTATCATATTGTTTTTCACTGCCGTCATTAATTACTATGATATTTTTGAAATTTATGATGGATTTATCTAAAAAATTTAAAAATAATTCTTCGTCTGGATTATATGCTGGTATAATTAGGCATACATCATCTATCATATTTATCTCCCCTTATTCTCTGTTACAGATTTCATATCTACCATTTTCCAATGTGGATTATCTTTTCCGTCATCTGTGTCATCATAATATACAAAATATAATTTATCATGCATAACATCAACCTTATCATTTCCATTTGCTATGGTCATGTTTTTTTCAAGATATACTGTACATGAAAATGCGTTTTTGCCATATATTTCAAAATTGCTTAATTTTGTATTTGTAAATGTAGGATTTTTTAATGTATGTTTACTTGTAAATGTTATATCTATACTTGTTGCCCAACTATATGCCATATCATATAAACCTGTTCCTTTAACTAGATAATTGCTAAGGTTGTTGAAACCATGTCTTGCTCCTGTTAAATCATCTGTTAAGAATAAACTCCATTTTTCTGCAATATCTAATACATCTATTTCTTCAGCTAAATTTGATTTTGCTTCATCATATGTATCTACAGCTTTATATAATGAATTGATTTCAACTTTATGATTTCTGACTGTATAATCAACATTATTTCCCTTTTCATCTGAAATTTTTATTTCAGGTTCTGATACAAAATTATCTAATTTATAATTTACCATTTTAGGTAAATCAGTATATTTTGTGAATATATCATAGTTCTCATCTGTTTTTGAATCAGATATATATGATTCAGATAATTTTGTTGAATTAACAGTAACCGCATAATTACTTGGCACTAAAATATCGTAATAGAATAAACCTCTTCCGTCATTTATAACCATATCTTTTACTTGCCATGTAGGATATGAAAACATTCCTAATCTTTTATTTTGTTTTTTTACACTTAATGTTACATCAAATACCTTTTGATCATTTGCATATATTCCATATACAGGTTCTTGTTTTGATTTATTACTATTTTCTAATTTGTAACTTACATTTGAATTTTTTAACATATTTTCTAGTGATGTTTTTATAGCTTTTTTATCTTTACTTTTTTCTAAATCATTTACTGTAATATTTTCTACATTACAATATTTATTTATTTTACCCTTTTTAGCTGCTTTACTTATGTCTGTTACATATTCTTGCATATAATTATCTGAAAATGATGCTTCATATTGATATAATGTATTCATTACATAAATTAAAAACATTAAAGAAAATATACTTAATACAATAATATATTTTTTCATATTTCTGCTAAATTTTGACTTTTTTGTTATTTGTTTTCTGTTTTTTACCATTTTAATTCTCCTCTTTATAAATTGGATATTATTCAATTATAACATTTTCTAGTTTACTTAAATCATTTTATTACTTTACAACAAAAGCTGTTGGTAATTTCCATGAAGAATTTGAATAATATAAAGTTACACTAGTCATTTCATATTGATCGTTATAATACATACTAGATGAACTTCCACCATCAAGGTTAGCAGCATTTACAGCACCATATTCCATCATTATATCGATTAAATCTGAAGCTGTTGCTCCTAAATGTCCAGAGGCACCTCTTCCGTCTGTAACTAATAATAACACTGCTCCGTCTTTTCTTTGACCAATTACAGTTCTTGGATTTGCACCACTACCACTACCATTCATTTGTCTTGGTTCACCATTTATTACTAGTTTTACAAAGTGGTTGTTTTTGTCACTACTTTCTTCTTGGAATACAACGGCATCACGTATTTTTTCATCTTTAACAAGTTTTTCTAATTGTGATGCATTCATTCCTTCAAGATTTATTATTCTTAAGATATTACTTTCGTCAAAACCTATTAAATGTAGGCCTGCATATCCTGTTGGATTATTATATTGAATTTTACCATCACACACAACTAATCCTAGTGGTTTACCACCTTTATTACTGTCAGAAACATATAGTCCACCATTTACACCAGCTGTTGCTCCTGAATTTTTAACAAGCTTATCTAATTCTTGTCCATATTCTCCCCATGGATATGTTGTAGCTAATTTAACTCTTGATGGATCTTTTATAATTAACATTTTTGCTAAAAACGTATTTCCTGAAATTTGTACTAATTCAATATCTTCTGAATTTGAATTATCTTCTGTTTTTTCGATAGTTATTAAATTTGTATTTACTTCTGCTGTCATTTCAGACATTGAGTTTTTAGCTACTATCTCTTGAATTCTATCATTTGACAAAAAGATAGAAACTATAAATTTCATTTGTCCTGTTTCTAAAAATGTGGTAGCAAATAACTCTGTTGCTTTTTCTGATGGTCCATGACAAATTAAAAATATCATCATAACTAATGTTATAAAAATTGCTAATATAGTCACAGATATTGTTGCTAATAATTTTCCAATAAAAGATGTAAATTTATTAGCTGTACTTTTTTTCTTCTTTTTTGTATTTCTGTTTCTTGGATTTCTATATTGTGATTGAATTCTGGCACTTTCAACATATCTTGATTTTCGTTCTGAACTATCTGTATCTATCGCTCTTCTGTAATTAAATTCTGGTATGTAATTACCTCTTTCATCATAACTCATAATTATTCTCCTTTTGTAACTTATTATTTTTTACATTTTTCGACATTTATAACCTAATCTTAACACATATATTTGATTTCAACAAGGGTTTTTAAAAAAGATTATATTTTATTTACCTGAATAGAAAGTCTGAAAATATGTCTGGAAATATGGATAGTTCAAAAGGTTTAAAATTTGCTGTAAAAACATCGAACCGTGTCGAAAAAATATAGAGAGCTAATATGTTAAAATGAAGCACGGGTGCGCAGTTGGCAAGGTTTGCCAAAAGAAGTAAAAGAAACTAAATAAATAAAAATTTTTCGTTTATTTATTGTTTCTTTTACCTTTTGACAAAGCCGAGCCAGCAAACCTGCGGAATTTAACATATTAGCTCTCTATATTTTTTCGACACGGTTCGATGTTTTTACAGCAAATTTTAAACTTCTAGAACCGTCCCTATTTTCGGATCTTTATTTATTCTATTATTGAAACATGAACATCTTTTAACTGTTGTTCAGAAACAACTGAAGGAGCTCCCATAAGCACATCCCTAGCTTTCTTGTTTTTAGGGAATGCTATAACTTCTCTAATATTTTGTGAATCAGCTAAAAGCATTATCATTCTATCAATTCCAGGAGCAGCACCAGCATGTGGTGGTGTTCCATATTGGAATGCTTTATATAATGCACCAAATCTTGTTTCAACTTCTTCTTCACTATATCCAGCAATTTCAAATGCCTTTTTCATTATTTCAATATCGTGATTTCTAACAGCACCTGAAGCCATTTCATATCCATTACATACAACATCAAATTGATATGCAAGAATTTCTAATGGATTTTTGTTAAGTAATGCATCCATTCCTCCTTGTGGCATTGAAAATGGATTGTGGTTGAAGTCTATTTTTTGTACAATTTCTCCATTTACTTCTTCCTCTGTTAATTCATACATTGGGAAATCTACGATTAAACAGAATCTGTAAATATTTTTCTCTAATAAATCTAATCTATTTCCTAATTCAATTCTTACTTGACCTGCAATTTTTTGTGCTGTTTCAAATTCGTCAGCCACAAAGAATAAGCTATCATTTGGTTTTACGCCTAATTTTTCTTGTAAACCAGCTTTAATATCATCTGTAATAAATTTAGCAATTCCACCTGATACATTGTTTTCTGTATCAAATTTTGTCCAAGCTAAACCTTTTGCACCTAGCTCGTTTACAGCAAATTCTGACATATTATCAAAGAATTTTCTTCCTTGTTCAGCTCCATTTGGAACAACTATTACTTTTATTGTTTTATCTTTAAATGCGTTGAATTCAGTGTTTGCGAACAATTCAGTTGCATCTTGAATAATTAATGGATTACGTAAATCTGGCTTATCAATTCCGTATTTTTCCATTGCTTCTTTATATGGAATACGTAAAAATGGACCATCAGGAACTTCCCAATTTGTATGCTTTCTAAATGTTGAAATAAATACTTCTTCTAGAACTTTGAAAACATCTTCTTGCTCAGCAAAGCTCATTTCAAAATCCAATTGATAAAACTCTCCTGGTGCTCTATCTGCTCTTGGATCTTCATCTCTGAAGCATGGAGCTATTTGGAAATATTTATCAAATCCTGAAACCATTAGTAATTGTTTAAATTGTTGTGGTGCTTGTGGAAGTGCATAAAACTCTCCTGGATGTAATCTACTTGGAACTAAGTAGTCACGTGCACCTTCTGGAGATGAATTTGCTAATATAGGTGTTTGAATTTCGCTAAATCCTAATTCATCCATTTTATCTCTTAATGTTTTTAATACTTTTGAACGAAGTAAAATTGTGTTGTGTAATTTTTCATTTCTTAAATCTAGAAATCTATATTCTAATCTTAAATCTTCTCTAACAGCATTAATGTCAGCCTTTTCTGAATTGACTTCAAAAGGAAGTGTTGATTTACATTTTCCTAAAACAGTAATATTTTTAGCATCAATTTCAATTTCTCCTGTTGGAATCTTGTCATTTTTACTGCTTCTTTCAATTACAGTACCTTTAACTTGAATTACAGTTTCTGTAACTAAGTCTTGAGATTGTTTTTGCATTTCTTCATTATCCGCAATAACTATTTGAGTAATTCCAAATTGATCTCTTAAATCTATAAATTTCATAGCTCCTAGATTTCTAATTCTTTGAATCCATCCAGCTAATGTTACTTCTTCTCCTATATTTTTTATTGTTAATTCTCCACAATTTTTGTTTCTATACATTTTTTTCATTCCCTTCAATTTTGTTCTTTGAATTCTAATAGATATATTATATCAGAAATATTTGGAAATTCAATATTTTTAGATGATTTTCTTGACAAACAAACATTTTTCACTTTACTTTTGCTTGTTTATTGCATTTTTCAATAAATCATTATATAATCTTTACAATAAATTTATCACAGCTATTCCATACTTTAATTACAGGAGGAAAAACAGATGTCTAAGTTTAGTTTACAAAATAGTAAAATTATAGGAGAAATGAACAAACTAATTATTAGTCTTGCTTTCGATGGTCGTTCTTTAATTAAGATTAGATTTCGGAAAATTAAAAGTACAACAAATCAATACTTAATTGAAGCATGTTGTGGGGATGCAAAATCATCTTCTATTATTAAGTTGGAAAACTCACCATTTTCAATATTATGGCTATTTTCTATCAAAAAAATAAAAAAAGGAATCAATATTCCATACTGCAGAAAATCAAGATATGGTGGCTACACATTTTATAACTAACGTAAAATAAAGGAAACTAAGTTATTACTATGTTTCCTTTATTTTGCCATTTATAATAAAATTTACTTTTATAATAATAATATGTATTGAATTATAAAAATTGTTATGTTAAAATAAAAATATAATTAAAGAGTTTAAGGCGAAAGGAATATTATGAATAAAGAATTAAAACAAAAGATTAAAAATGATATAAAAGAAATTATTGAAGAAATTGAATATGAAGAATACAGATTTAATCAGGTTTTTCACTCTAATATTGAATTTCAAAAATCATATTATAAATTTGACAAAATATTTGAAAGATACGGAAAAGAAGCTTATTTAAAATATGTACCTCGTAAGTATAAAAAACAAGAATTGAAAGATTTGATTAGTGAAGAGAAATTTTTGCAGATATACGAACATTATGGTGTTACTACTTTGCAAAAGTTAGAATATAGTGCAAATTTAACCAATCAAGAAATTCATACTCAAAGCAGGTTTAAGCTATTATTTATAAAAATCAAAAAAATATTGTCTGGAAAATTTATATCTCTACCTGTCCAAACAATTTTAGCATTACCTGAAGGAGTTTCTAGCATTGTTAATAATGAAAATGATGTTATAGAATCAAATAATGAAGAGTAGTTCGTTTATTGCGAACTACTCTTTTTTCTTTATTTTATTTTTCCTCTAACATACTCATAAATCATAATCCCTGCAGCGACACTCGCATTCAAACTTTCCGTCTTTCCAAGCATAGGAATTTTAACTTTTCTATCAGCCATATCTTGAACTTCCTTTGAAACTCCGTTAGCTTCATTTCCAATAACAATTACCTTTTTGTGATAATCAATATCATAAACGCTATTATCTGTATCCAAAGAAGTTACTACAACTTCAAAACCATGTTTTTGTAAATCTTTTAAAGTCTCTACTATATTTTCAGACTTTATTGCATTTACTCTAAAAATTCCGCCCATTGTTGACCTAACAACCTTAGGATTGAAACTATCAGCTGTTTCTTTAGAAAGAATTATTTGATTTAGTCCTGCTGCGTCAACCGTTCTTAATATAGTTCCAAGATTTCCTGGATCTTGAATTCCATCTAATGCAACTATAAAATCTTGATTGTAGTCAATATCGTTTGTATTATTTTCTCTATTAACAACAGCCAAAATTCCTTGTGGATTTGAAACATCAGTTAATGTATCAAAGATTTTTTCTGTAACATAAATACATTTATATTTAGCAATTTCATATAGCAACTTTTTATCAATAGTTCCATCATTAACGCAATCTTCACAAACAACAACACTATCTATATTCGTATCTTCTTCAATAGCTTCGGCTACAAGTTTTATCCCTTCAACTACAAACTGATTTTTTTCATCACGGAATTTCTTTTCTTTTAATTTTTTTATACTTTTAACAATTTCATTATCTTTACTGGTTATTACCTGCATTTTCAAATAACCCCTTTCCTATTTTTGAAACATTCCGGGACGGTCTTGTTTTGTTTCATTTTTGAAACATTTTAACTCCGTCCCCAAATGTTTCAAAAAGTTTATTCTGCTCTTATTCTAAGAAACTTTTTAATTTCTTCAAACTGTTCAGACACTTTCACTGCTTTACTTCTTAAGGTAATATAAGGTTCTTTTCCAGGTGAAAAGCTTACCAAATTTCCATACTCCTTAATCAAACTATCCACAACAGAAAAATCAAATTTACTGCTATCAAAATAGAACACAAATCCACTATTCTTCTTAGATAACTTAATAATATTAGCCTTTCTACACAATTCCTTAATTCTAACAATCTCAAGTAAATTCTCTACTTCACTCGGAATATTGCCATATCTATCTATCAATTCATCAACTATATTAGCTATATCTTCCTCACTTCTACACAAGGCAATGTCTTGATAAATTTCAATTTTCTGGCTTGCATCATTAATATACTCATCTGGAATGTAGCTTGAAATGTTCAAATCAATTTGAACATCAATTTCCTCTTGTACTTCAATTCCTTGCATTTCTTTGATAACTTCATCAAGCAATTTGCAATACATTTCATATCCAACTTGTTCCATATGTCCATGTTGAATTTCGCCTAATAAACTTCCGGCTCCTCTTATTTCCAAATCACGCATAGCGATTTTAAATCCAGAACCAAATTCTGTGAATTCTTTAATAGCTTTTAAACGCTTATCCGCAACTTCTGATAATAGTTTGTCTGGCTTATATGTGATGTATGCATATGCTTGTTTATCACTTCTACCAACCCTTCCACGGATTTGATATAATTGTGCCAAACCTAATCTATCAGCATTTTCAACAATTATTGTATTTGCATTTGGAATATCTATTCCAGATTCCAAAATTGTTGTACATACTAATACATTGGTCTTTTTATTGATAAAGTCAAACATTATTTCTTCAATTTCTTTACCGGTCATTTGTCCATGTGCAAATGTTACTTCCGCTTCTGGAACTAGCTGAGAAATTTCCATTGCTTTCTTAGCTATGTTTTCAACATTATTATACAAATAAAATACTTGCCCATTTCTTTCTAATTCTTTTGTAATTGCTTCTTTTATAACATCTTTATCATATTCTAAAACATAAGTCTGAACTGGTTTTCTTGCCTGTGGTGGTTCATAAATAACAGACATATCTCTAACTCCGACAATAGACATGTGTAATGTTCTTGGAATTGGTGTTGCAGTCATTGTTAAAACATCTACACTATTTTTTAATTGCTTAATTTTTTCCTTATCTTTAACACCAAATCTATGCTCCTCGTCTATTATTAATAAGCCTAAATCTCTAAATTCAACATCTTCACTTAAAATTCTGTGAGTTCCGACAACGACATCAGCTTCACCTAATTTTAATTTCTTAATTGTATTTGATTGCTCTTTCTTAGTTCTAAATCTATTTAGTAATTCAACATTTATTGCGAATTCTTTCATTCTGCGTTTGAATTCTTCATATTGTTGATTAGCTAAAACTGTTGTTGGAACCAAATATGCAACTTGTTTATGATCCATTACTGCTTTAAATGCAGCACGGATTGCTACTTCTGTTTTACCATAACCAACGTCTCCACATAAAAGTCTATCCATTGGTTTTGGCTGTTCCATATCTTTCTTAACTTCTTCAATACAACGTAATTGATCATCTGTTTCAACATATTCAAAATTTTCTTCAAATTGTTTTTGCCAATCTGTATCTTTACTAAATGCATGGCCTTTTATTTTTTCCCTTTTTGCATATAATTCAATAAGTTCTCTTGCAACTTCTCTTAAATTATTTTTTACTCTTGCTTTAACTTTAGACCAATCTTTTCCTCCTAATTTATATATTTTGGGAGTTCCTTCTGAACCAACATATTTTCTTATTGTATCCATGTTAGTTGTTGGAACGTATAGAATGTCGTCATCTTTATATCTTATTTTTACATAATCTTTTATTACATTATCTGCTTTTATTGTATTAACGCCTATATATTGACCAATTCCATGTGTTTGATGAACAACATAGTCACCAATTCTTAAATCTGCAAATACAACCTTTTCTCCCTCTTTGAAGTCCTTTGCAACTTTTTTCTTCTTTACTGGAATAGATGTGAAAAAGTCTTCACTTGAAATTACAAGCAAATCTAAATCATATGCTTCAAAACCTGAGGTTAACGCTCCTGTAGAAATAATTACTTTTCCTTTAGATAGTTCATCTACTTTTTTAGTAAATGTATTTTCAATGTTTCGATCACTTAACAAAATACCAATTTTCTTGGCATTTTCTTCACTCCCACCTAGAATTAAAATATTCTTTTTCTTCCTTATTGCATCTTGAAGAGTTGTAACTAAACTATCTATTTCATTTTTATAGAATAGCATATCTCTATAATTAAACGAAATAATTGTATTTGAAATTTTTGAACTTACTATATCATCTTTAAAAATAAAAATACATTGTTTGTTTGTTAAATCAATTCCAACAGATGAATTATTTACTGGTAGATGCTCTGATTCGTCAATTTTAAAATCATTTGCAATAATTTCATCAGATAGCCCTTTATAACTTTTTTGAAATTCAACCAAATTGTTAATTACATCAGGTACACTTTTTTCCTTTTCTAACAATGTTTTAACTAAATTTCTATTTTCAATTTTAATATTATCTATTCTCTGATTAATTTTTCCAAATTCATCGAAAACTATTACAAAATTGTCTAAATACTCTAATATATTAGATCTTTTACTATAGAAACTATTAAAATACTTATCTATTTTGCTAATATAATCTCCTGAACGAATAATATCTAAATCTTCTTTAATATTCTGTTTATTTTCATAATTTGTACGTTCAATTTGTTCAATTACTTTATCTAGACCATATTCTAAAACATACTCATGTGATGGATTTATTTCAAAATGTTCAATCATTTCAATAGATCTTTGTGAAATAATATCAAATCTTCTTATTGAATCTATATCATCTCCCCAAAACTCTAACCTTACTCCTTGTTTTTCTGAAATAGAAATATCAACGATTCCACCTCTTATGCTAAATTGTCCTCTTCCATCTATTAAATCCTTTCTTTCATAGCCAAGATTAACAAGCTTTTGTTTTAAATAGTCTATATTTAATGTGTCTCCTACTTTTACTTTAATAGAGTTTTTGTATAAAACATTTTTTTCAATCATATCTTGCATTAATGCTTCAATTGTTAAAATTACAATATTTATTTTATTTGAGCGAATATTGTTTAAAACCTCTATTCTTTCATATGGCAATTCTTTACTTCCAGCAATGTAATCGTAAGTAACAAGTTCTTTTTTAGGAAATATGGCTGCTTTTGATGTAAAATAAGTCATATCTTTTAATAACCTTTTAGCTTGAATTTGATTGTATGTTATTACACATATATTTTTATTTAAACTATTATTTAATGTTGCTATTGTTTGAATTTTTCCCATGTCAGATAAGCCCGATAAACTTATCGGGCTTTTTGTTTCTTTTATATGATTTATTACCTCTGAAAACTTCTTTGAATTTTGCAATTCATCTATTAGAATGTTCAACTTTTATTCATTCCTTTCAAATTTTTCAGTTCCTTTTATTGTGGTTGTAATTCACCAGTTTTAATTTTTTCTAATGCTGTGGCAATTTGATCTGGGCAAGATGTATTTTTAAATCCACATTCTATGCCTTTTAATTTAGTAATTACTTCATCAATATTCATTCCCATTAATAATTTTGCAATACCTTTTAAATTCCCATCGCATCCATTTATTACTTTTATGTCTTTTATGATATTATTTTCAATATTAATTATCATTTCTCTGGAACAAACTCCTTGTGGCTTATATCTATATTCCATAAAATTGCCTCCTTTACCGCATTTTGAACCTCTTTTTATTTTACCAAAAAATTGTTCTTTAGTCAATGGTTGGAAGTAATATTTAAAAAATACAAGCATATCCTTAAATTAGAAACTCAAATTAAAGGAGCGACCATGAAACATAAGAAATCATTTATATTAATTATAAGGAAAAATATTTTAGCAATCAGTTTTACTTTATTTTTAGTTTTTTTAGTAATCTTTTCTCAAACCAACTTATTTGCTGCTAAAAAAGGACTAAACCTTTGGGCTAAAAATGTTGTTCCATCTCTTTTTCCTTTTTTTATAGCAACCGAACTTTTAAACTATACTAATGTTCCTTATTATCTAGGAAAACTAACAAATAGATTTATGAGACCGTTATTTAATGTTCCACGGCGAGGGAAGCTATGCTTTTATCATGGGAATAATTAGTGGATATCCGGTTGGTGCAAAAATTATTAATAAGTTCGTTGAAGATGGAACATGTACTAAGTCTGAGGCAGAAAGAATGCTGGCTTTTACCAATAATTCTGGTCCTCTTTTCATTATAGGAACTGTTGGTATAAGCTTGTTCGGAGACACAGTAGTTGGCGTTATTTTATTTATTACGCATGTACTTGCTTGTTTAACTGTTGGTCTTATTTTTGGTTTTGCAAGCAAACACTCTTGGATTAAGAATAAAAGGAACTATAGGAATGATAGCATTTCCGAAAACTATAATATTTCTGATTTAGGAACAATTTTAAGCAATAGTATTTCTAATGCAATTTCTACTATTCTCTTGATTGGTGGTTTTATTGTGTTGTTTTCAATAATCATTTCTATATTGAATAGTTTAAATATAATAGATTTAATCGCGAATTCTTTATCTTGCTTTCACATTCAAACTGAACTTGGAAAAAGCGTTATAACTGGGATATTAGAGCTTACTAACGGTGTCAATTCAGTTTCATTATTACATACTAAAAAAATGTCTACACAAATTATTATATCTGCATTTTTGCTTGGATTTGCTGGTTTTTCAATATTCTTACAAATTTTAAGTATCGCCTCAAAAAATAATTTATCTATGAAACCATATATAATTGGCAAAATACTGCAAGGTTGTATTGCAGGATTTTATACTTTTATTATTTTAAAATGTTTTGATTTTTTTTACTTTGATATCGGTGGTATATAAGACCATCCCAAAATATTTCAAGTAATATTTTTAAAAATTTTAAATATAATTAATAAAGAATTATATGTATGAAAGGAGAATTATAAATGGATAGAAATATGGATTTTAATAATTTTTCAAATACGGGAAATTTTAACTCATATGAAGGTAATTTTGATTCATCAATGTTTGAAACTCCAATGATAAACCCTATTATGCAATACGAACAGGCTTATATGTACTATAAATATTTGACACAACAAATGGATTATAGAATTAAATGTAAAGAATATGAAAAATTGAATAATAAATAATATATATTTGACTATAATAACTTTTCTTTATTACATAAAAAAACTGAACCTTTAAAGGTTCAGTTTTTTTGGTAGCGAGAAATGGATTCGAACCATCGACCTGCCGGGTATGAACCGGATGCTCTAGCCAACTGAGCTATCTCGCCATGTCTAACAGACAAGTATTATTATAATAATTTTTTATGTATTTGTCAATAGCAAACAATAATTTTTTTAAATTTTATATTATTTTTCATACATACTTTATAGTTATAAAATAGATAAAGAATTAACTGGTTAAAGTTAATTCTTTATCTATTACTTTCTTCAATTTCTTTTTCTTCAATTACATTTTTTTCTTTTTTCTTTGCCTTAGATTCAGATTTTTTTATTTGAGCTCTTTTCTTTAATGCAGATGAATCATATGTCGACATAAATATTCCGTTTTTTCTTCTTTTTTCATAAATGTCATGTAATTCGTTTTCTGTTTCAATTATATTTTTAGCGTCTTTATCGCCTTCACCTAAAAGAACTTCCATTTCATCTATGTCAGATACATCTGTTATTACTGTTGTATTGTTAGAACTAATAGAAATTAATGAATCTCTTATACTATCACCTAAATCTTTAAGCGCATAACTAAAGTTCATATGTTCTACCTCCGATTTTTAAATAAATCTCAACATACTATTATATTAGCATAAAAGTCTTAAAAAGTCAAGTTTTTTATGAATTAGTTCATATAATCCTTTAATTTTTTACTTCTACTAGGGTGTCTTAATTTTCTTAATGCCTTTGCTTCAATTTGTCTAATTCTTTCACGAGTAACCATAAACTCTTTTCCAACTTCCTCTAAAGTACGAGCTTTACCATCTTCTAAACCAAATCTAAGTTTTAAAACTTTCGCTTCTCTTGGTGTTAAAGTATTCATTACTTCTTCTAATTGTTCCTTTAATAATGTATAAGCAACTGAATCTTGTGGTGCTGGTGAATCATCATCTTGAATAAAATCTCCTAAGTGGCTGTCATCTTCTTCACCTATTGGTGTTTCTAATGAAACTGGATCTTGTGCAATTTTTTGAATTTCTAATACTTTTTCAACTGGTAATTCAATTTCTTTAGAAATTTCTTCTGGCGTTGGTTCACGTCCTAATCTTTGCAATAAATCTCTTGAAGTACGAATTAATTTATTAATAGTTTCTACCATATGAACTGGAATTCTTATTGTTCTTGCTTGGTCTGCAATTGCTCTTGTAATTGCTTGTCTTATCCACCATGTTGCATAAGTACTGAATTTATATCCTTTAGTATAATCAAATTTTTCAACAGCTTTTATTAATCCCATATTTCCTTCTTGGATTAAATCTAAGAATAACATTCCTCTACCAACATATTTTTTAGCTATACTTACAACTAATCTTAAGTTTGATTCAGCTAATTTTTGTTTAGCTTCTTCATCACCTTCAAGTACTTTTTTTGCTAAATCTAATTCTTCTTCATATGTTAATAATGGTATTTTTCCTATTTCTCTTAAATACATTCTAACAGGATCATCTACATTAACTCCATCGAAATTAGTTACATCTATTTCCTCTAATTTTATTTCTTCTACTTCTTCTAAATCCTCAAAATTTGGTTCTTCCATTTCTTCACTAAAAACATTAACACCAATACTCTCGAATTCATCAAAAACTTCTTCAATTTGTTCTGTATTTGCATCTCCTAATTGTGAAGCAAGTTCTCCATAAGTAATTTTACCATCTTTTTGAGCTTTTTTTATTATGTTTCTTACTTTTTCTTTATCTAATTCTCCGTTTTCTTCTTTTTTGTTTATTTTAATTGTTATTTCAGAGTATTCGTCAACTTTAGTTTTTGCTTTTAAACTTTGAGCTGTAACTATTCCATTTTCTTTTTTCTCATCATTTACATATTTAATTATAACATCTAATCTATCTAATTCTTTTCTAGCTTTTTCCTCTGTCATTCCAACAACATTTGGTACTTCCAATTTTTGTATCATTTCTATTTCATCTTTTTCAGATTTTTTCATTAATTCTACCTCCTATTTCATTTTAGCTAATTTTATTATTATTTCATTTAAACTCTGTTCCAAACTAGCTACTTCTTCATTTGTTAAGTTTTCTGTATTTTCCAACGCTTGAACTATTTCATTTCTCATAGAAATGAATTTATCTTTTTCATAATTATTCAAAATGTCATCTATTGCTTTATCAACTTCTGTAATTTCAAAATCGTAAGCCATAACCCAAGTTAAAAAATTTATTATATCTTCGTCTTCAAACAAATCTAGTACATTAGTACTATTAATACTATTTCCTTTTTCCAATTCTTCATACAATTTTTTTATTATTTCTTTATTTCTCTCATCTTTGATATTTTCATATCCTATTTGAGCTTTTAATCTATCATATGATTCCTTTGGATTATTTATAAGAAGATATATTATCATGTTTTCTTTTTTAGTAATTGAATCATTATTTATTTTTAGTTGTGACTTATTTTCTGGCTTTAATTGATTTTTTCTTTGTGTCATTTTTTTATCATTTGGATTTTTTTGATATAAGATTTTGTTTATTTCAGCATATATTGCTTCTTTTGATATTTTATAATCTAAAGCAATTTTATCCACATAAACTTCTTTTTCAATATCACTATTGATTTTTGCAAGTTCTTTTGCAATTTCTGTCAAGAATTTAATTTTATCATTTGGATGATTTAAATTTAAATTGTTTTTTAGAATTTTAACTTTATATTCGACAAGTGAAATAGCATTATCTATACATTTTTGAAGTCTTTCAGGTCCATATTTCAATATATATTCATCTGGATCTTTTGCTCCTTCAATTTGTAAAATTCTAATATCACAACCTAAATTCTGAAGAATTTCTAATCCTCTCATTGTCGCAGCTTGTCCTGCCCCATCTGAATCATAGCCTATTATTACTTGTTGGCTATTTTTTCTTAATAATCTTCCTTGAGCTTCTGTTAAAGCTGTTCCTAATGACGCAACAACATTTGTTATTCCTCTTTGATGTAAAGAAATTGCATCCATATATCCCTCTACTATTAGTATTTTATCTAATTTTTCTTTTTTTGCTGCATATAGACCAAATAAATGTCTTCCTTTGCTATAAACAATATTTTCAGATGAATTAATGTATTTTGCCTGTGGTCTTGTAGGATTTTTAATTAAGCTATCTTCTAAAATTCTTCCTCCAAATGCAATTACTCTTCCTCTTTCATCTTGAATTGGAAACATTAATCTTTTTCTAAATCTGTCTATAAATTCACCTTTATCATTTTTATTTACTAATGTTGAAGCTAAAATTTCTTCTTCAGTAAATCCTTGTTGTTTTAGATATTTATATAATTCGTTAAAATTGCATGAATATCCTATTAAAAATGTTTTCAATGTATTATTATCTAACTTTCTCTTTTTAATATACTCTTGTGCAACTTTAGCTGTTGGTTTATATAAATTTTCGTGATAAAACTGTGCTGTTTGTTTATTTATTTCATAAACTCTTGATTTTAAGTATGATACTTTATTATCTTGTTCATTATCTATTGTCGGTAAAGTTATATTTGCCCTGTTTGCAAGCATCTCAACAGACTCTTTAAATCCTATGTTTTCGATTTTGCTTACAAAGTGAAATACATTTCCTCCAACGCCACATCCAAAGCAGTGAAAAATTTGTTTATCTGGCGATACTGCAAAAGATGGTGACTTCTCATTGTGAAATGGGCATAAACCAAAAAAATTTCTCCCACTTTTCTTTAAATTAACATATTGAGAGATTATATCAACTATATCATTACTGTTTCTGATTTCATCTATAAGTTCGTCACTATATCTTGGCATTTTAGGTTCCTTTCTATAAAATATAACTACTATTATTATTCGACGCAAATTTTATAAATCCTTCAACATATTTACATAAGTTTATAATTTATGTAAATATGTTGGAAAATTTTGGCAGGTCTATTACGACAAAAAAAGCAGAAAAGTTTTTTCAATTTCCGCTTTTTGTTCTAAATTAATTTTCAGATGTTCCTGTGCTATCAAAAGGAATAAATTTACTAACAATACTGTTATTTATTCCTGCTACACTATTTTCATGTAATCTGTTTTCTTCAAATGAAACATTGATTTTGTTTTCAACAATTTTCTCAATTTCATCTTGTGATACATGTTCTGCTAAAACTAATTCACTAACTAAAATTTGTTTAGCATTATTTAACATCTTCTTTTCTCCTGTTGATAATCCTTTTTCTTTCTGTTTAAAACTTAAATTTCTAACAACATCTGCAACTTCATATATATCTCCACTTTTCATCTTGTCCATGTTGTCTCTATATCTCTTGTTCCAATTATCTGACATTTCAGTTTCATCTTCTTCAAGTATGTTTAGTACTTTTGAAACATCATTTTTATCTATTATATTTCTTACTCCAATTTCTTCTGCTTTTTGTGTTGGTACCATTACCTTTACTTCTCCTGGCATTGAAATTATGTAATAATCTTGTTCCTCATTTAAAATATTTTTTTTCTCTATTGCGTGTATTGTCCCTGCACCATGCATTGGGTATACTATTTTATCACCTACATTGAACATGTAAGACACTTCCTTTCAATTAGCATTTTTTGTATTTTTATGAGACAATAATTATTGTTTTCTCTTCTTGACTACGATTATAATTATACCATAAAAAATGGTAAAAGTCAAAGCCTTTACCATTTTTTTCTAGAAAAAATTTATCTATTTTTTTGATACAATATTATTATAAATTATTTTGATGTTGAGCCAAATCCTCCTACTCTTTCTCCTTCTGCTATGTCTCCGTCAGCCACTAAATATTTTTGGAATACAGCTTGACCTATTGCTTCACCTTTTTTTATTGTAATATCTTCATCTTTTATATTGTAAAAAGCAAACATTATATGACCATCATTATCTGGATTTCCATAATAGTCTTTATCTACTACTCCTACGCTATTTGCTAAAATTAACCCCTTTTTCTTTGGGTTTGAACTTCTGTTATATAACATTAAAACTTCATCATCTTGCATATAAGCTTTTATACCTGTTTTTATTAATGTTGGATTTTCACCTTTTTTAAAGCTAGGAATTACTGTATCTTCTGCTGCTTCAACATCATATCCTGCTGAATATTTAGTTTTTCTTATTGGTAAATTAATTCCTTTATCTTCCCATCCTTTTGCAACTTCAAATCCTCTTAATTTCTCCATTTTTCAATCATCCTTTTTACACATAAATTTAGATTTTAAGGGTATCTATAACCGCCTTGATGATTATATTACAAGTTTCAAAAAAAAGCACTAATTTATTACAATTTTTTATAATTTTTTCCTGTTATCCACATTTCTAATTATAAAATTATCCTAATGCAATATCTAAAACCATCATTACAATAAATCCAAAAGTAAAACCAACAACTCCTAGCATTGATTTTTTTCCTTCATGCATTTCAGGAATCAATTCTTCTATAACAACAAATATCATTGCACCTGCTGCAAAAGATAATAAATATGGTAGAATTGGTACAACTACATTTATCATAAGAACAGTTATAACAGCTGCAATTGGCTCGACAATTCCAGATAACGCACCAATCCAAAACGATTTTTGTTTATTTATACCTTGCATTTTTAAAGGCATAGATATAATCGCACCTTCTGGAATATTTTGAATAGCAATACCTATCGCTAATAGCATAGCTTCATATAACTCAACTCCAGCATTTCCAGCTAAAAATGCTGCAAAACTAACCCCAACAGCCATTCCGTTCTGGAATGTTATGTAAGGTAACCGAAAACAACAACATATTCATTTTTTTTCCATTTCTTTTGTTCTCAAGTTTTTCAGCAATCATATTAATAGAAATCAAAAAAACTACTCCTAAAATTAATCCAACCGTTGCAGGAATCCATGAAACAATATTTTGATTTTCTGCCATTTCAACAGATGGTACAATAAGTGACCACACACTAGCTGCTATCATAACACCACCAGCAAAACCTACAGTTATTTTTTTAAATCTTTCACTCATATTTTTTTTCATAAAAAAAACAAATGCACTACCAAAACACGTTCCTATAAACGGTATTAAAATTCCAATTATACTATATAATAATTTATTCATTCTAAACCTCCTGTACTATATAGTATGATGTTTTATGAATTATGTTAATATGATTAAAAATATTGTCAATTATAAAAAAGAATCAGTGATGAATTACTCATCACTGATTCTTTTTTCCAGATGACACATATTTTTGTAAAAACCCAATTCTTTAAACATGCACTGAGCTTCTTCATTACATACAATACACCATATAATTTCTACGTTTTTTGCTATATTTTTAATTAGCGAAGACAAAATCAATGACAAATTCTCACTATTCCTGACACATTTTTCTATTGACATATCAGCAATTTTTACTTCTTTTCCGCTTTTGGATATTGTAATATATCCTCTAACTTGTTTGTCAACTTCTATCAAAAAAACGCTTTTTCTTTTTAAGCTAAATTCAAAATTTTTTCTGATAGCATTATCATCTTCTTTTGCTAGTTCTATGTCAATTCCCATTTCTTTAAGTAACTTATATGAATTCTCATCAAATTCCTTGTAACTGTTACAATTAGTATAAAGAAACTGACATTCCGCATTTTTGTAAAATGTAATGTATGTAGAAAAGTCATCTAATACTGCATTCCGCAGAGTTATGTTTTTCATAAATATATCTCCCTTCGGAATTTTTCTATAATATTGTAGCACATTTTCTTAAGTTGTGCAATTATGTTTACTCATAAAAATAAAAAACTATATAATATCATTAGATATTATATAGTTTTTTATCATTTTTATTATTCCCTATTAAAAATCTTTAAGATTTTCCCTACTACTCCAACAATCTCTGTTGAATTACGTTGTGCAATTCCTTTTCCAAGAGCTTTTCCTGCAATTGTTAAAGATGCAACAATTGCACTTATTATAAATTGTATATTAAATTCTAAATTAAATGTGCTCGTAATTTTAAAAGCTATTAAAGCACTTATTGATCCACTTAAAACACCCGCGATATCTCCAATAACGTCTGCACAAACATTTGCTACTTTTGCTGAATTCTTAATTAATCTTAATGATGTTTTTGCACCAGATATTTTCTTTGAAGCTTTTGCATGAAAATCTGATTCTTTTGCAACTGTTACAGAAACACCTATTACATCAAAAACTATACCTATAAAAATAACCAAAAATAATATAAATACTGCTGGTACTATATTTAATCCGCTAATAGCTGATGTAGATATAAAAGAAAAAATTATTGATAATATAAAACTTAGTATAAAAACAATTGCAAACCATTTAACTTCTGCTAATTCTTTTTTATTATCTTTTTTTCCCTTTTTCATTCGATTTTCATTATCTCCTTTATGTTTAAATAAATATAAATTAAGAAATCTATTTTTAGATTTCTTATATTTTACTTCCTATTAATTTTCATTTATTTTTCAAATATATTTATGGTGGTAAAAACTTAAGTAAACTTTACGGTTTAGGTCTAGATGAATTTCTCTATTTTCTACTAAACATTACTGTTCAGCCGTTTCCGTTTACAGAAAATAGCCAAGTTCATTTTGGCTTCCAGACAGCCACTTAAATCCGTACTTTAATCCTTAAGTTTACTTAAGTTTTTACCACCATAAATATATTTGAAAAACAAATGAAAATTAATAGGAAGTAAAATATAAGAAATCTAAAAATAGAT
>JAFVGB010000006.1 GCA_017475185.1 Clostridia bacterium | reverse complement strand
GCAGCTTACTACATAATAGCATGTGCTGAAGCAAGTTCAAACTTAGGAAGATTTGATGGAATTCGTTATGGATATAGAACTCCAAATTATGAAAGTTTAGAAGATATATTTGTAAAATCAAGAAGTGAAGGATTTGGCGCAGAGGTCAAAAGAAGAATTATCCTTGGAACATATGTATTAAGTTCAGGATATTATGATGCATATTACAAAAAAGCCCAACAAGTTCGTACTTTAGTAAAGAAAGAATTTGATAAAGCATTTGAAAAATATGACGTTATACTAACACCAACATCACCAATAGTAGCATTTGAAGCTGGAACAAAATCAAACAATCCATTAGAAATGTATCTAGCAGATATTTGTACGGTTTCAGTAAATGTTGCAGGATTACCAGGAATTTCAATTCCATGTGGTGTTAACAGTGAAGGAATGCCAATAGGTATGCAATTAATCGGAAACAGATTCGAAGAAGGAAAAATCCTAAATGCAGCTTATACATACGAACAAGCTACAAAATTTAGAGAAAACTACAAACCAGAATTTAAAAAATAAGCCAATAGGGACGGTTCCTTTTGGCACAAGAAAACTAACCAATGCAGAGAAATTTAAAAAATATATTAACATGTAGTGGAGCACACTAGAAAAGGCGCCCTCACCTAATATCTTTCTCGAGACTCTCACGCCAGTAAGCGAACGGAATGTTAATATATTTTTTAAAATGGCTACCTGCAAAAGTAAAAAATCAAAGAAAGGACTGAAAAGAATGTCAAGAGAAGATTATGAAGTTGTAATAGGCCTAGAAATACACGCAGAGTTAAAAACAAAAACAAAACTATTCTGCTCATGTAAAAACGAGTTCGGTGGAGATCCAAACACTCACTGTTGCCCTGTATGTATGGCCATGCCTGGTGCACTTCCAGTTATAAATAAAACTGCTGTTGAATATGCTGTTAAAGCAGGATTAGCAACAGGTTGTTCAATCGAAAAAAATAGTAAAAATGATAGAAAAAATTATTTCTACCCAGATACACCAAGATCTTATCAAATTTCTCAATTCGACAAACCTTTATGTAATAATGGATTTGTTGAAATAGAAGATGAAGATGGAAATAAGAAAAATATTGGAATCTTAAGAATTCATATTGAAGATGATGCAGGAAAACTAAATCACAATGAATTTGGTGGAGGAAGTTTAGTAGATTTAAATAGAGCTGGAGTTCCTTTAATAGAAATAGTTTCAATGCCAGATATGCGTTCTGCAGTTGAAGCTGAAAGATATATGAGAAAAATCAAATCTATACTAGAATACATTGAAGTTTCAGATTGTAAAATGCAAGAAGGATCACTTCGTGCTGATGTCAATGTTTCTGTGCATAAACCAGGTGAACCATTTGGAACTCGTACAGAAATGAAAAACATGAGTTCATTTAGATCAATAGTTAGAGCTATTGAATACGAAGCACAAAGACAAATTGATGTAATTGAAAATGGTGGAAAAGTATATCAAACAACATTAAGATGGGATGATATCTCTGGAAAAACTTTTGCTATGAGAAATAAAGAAGATGCACAAGACTACAGATATTTCCCAGAACCAGATTTAGCTGCAATTCGCTTATCAGATGAATATATTGAAAAAGTAAGAGCAAGTTTACCTGAATTACCAGAAAGCAGAAGAGAAAGATATTTAAAAGAATATAATTTAACAGAAAAAGATGCAAGATTATTAACAGCTTCAAAATATTTATCAAATCTATTTGAAGGCGCATTAGAAAAATGTGGTAACGCAAAAGCTTGCGCAAACTGGATTTTATCTGATATTTCAAGAATCTTAAATGAAAAAGAAATGGAACCAGATCAAATTCCATTTACAGCAGAAGAACTTGCTAAAACAATTGAATTAATTGATAAAGGAACAATCAGTTCTGCAATAGCTAAAAAAGTTATTGAAGAATTATTTGAAAACCCACAAGACCCAGAAGTTATAATCAAAGAAAAAGGATGGATTCAAATTTCTGATGAAGGAGCTATTAGAGAAGTAGTTCTAAAAATAATTGAAGCAAATCCTCAATCTGTTGCAGATTATAAAGGCGGAAAGGATAGAGCAATTGGTTTCTTAGTTGGTCAAGCTATGAAAGAAACAAAGGGAAAAGCAAATCCTGGAATGCTTAATAAAATGTTTGTGGAAGAATTAAATAAATAGTAAAAAAGCTCTCAAGAATGAGAGCTTTTTTGTTACCAATAATTACATTTGATTTGGAATAGTAAAACATGTTAACATATATTTAGATATTATTAATGCTAAAGATAAATAAGGAGGTTAATTATGAACTTTCAAGAAATTATAAAAAGTGTAAAACAATTAGATAAAAAAATATTAACCATAGTAAGAAATGGATTAAAAGGTTCATTAATATTTTGCCTTATAGCAATCTTTGTTTTAGTTACATATAACACAATAGGAGAACCAAACGCATATTACATAGGAATATCATTATTAAAATCTGGATTATTTTTCGTAGTAGGATTTTTAATTTGTGGGGTGGCTTTTAATAAGATAATAAGCGAATAAAAAAATAAAGTGAAGATAAATCTTCACTTTATTTTTTCGTAAAAAACTGTGCACAATCTTTTACTTAAACTTATGCATTAATTGCATTTAATTTTTTAGCTAAATTTGATTTTTTTCTAGCAGCTGTATTTTTAACAATAACACCTTTAGCGCAAGCTTGGTCTATTTTTTTAGTAGCTAATGAGAATAATTTTGTAGCTTCTTCTTTATTACCAGCTTCAACAGCTAATTCGAATTTTTTAACAGCTGATTTATATCCAGATTTAATCATGTTGTTTCTTAATGTTTTCTTTTCGATAACATCAACACGTTTGATTGCTGATTTGATATTTGGCATGTTTTGCACCTCCGTTCAATTATTAAGTCATTTATAACAAACAATATTCTAACACAAAAATCCATGATTTGCAATAGGTAAAAGCAAAAAAAATAATTAGTATAAAAACATTGCTTTTTTATTTTGCACATGTTATTATTTGCGTATAAATTTTAAATATTTGAGGTGAATTTATGTTTCGAGATTACGATGTTATTGAAATTACAAAAGAAAATGAAAAGAAATATATAAAAGGTGTAGTAGAATTAGAAGAAATTGTGTTAAATAAAATGGAACAAGAAGGAAAAGTTGGGCAATTGTTTATTACGGGTGAAGAAGGACTTAAAGAGTATATACGATCTGAAGACAACCATATTTTTGCTGCAGTGAAAAATGATGTATCTAATCAAGTTATTTCAGCAGCTTATATAACAAGAGGGCAAAAGAGTTTTACATATAATGATATTACAAAATATTTCAAATGTGGTGAAAAGTATGATGAATACGTAAGAGATAATTTTGAAAATTCACAACAATATTATAGAAAAATGGTAGATATTTATCAAAAAAAGATTGAGGCATATCGATATGCAAGGGATAAAATTTTATTTCAAAAAAACAATATTCCATTGCATAATATAAAAGAAGAAGATAGAAATGAAATGTTTATAAAAAAAGTGCAAAGTGAATATCATGATAAAAATAATGGATTTCATGAAAAAAGCGAGGTACGCGAAAATCTGAATAGATACATGACATCATATTTTCAAAAAAAATATAATAATGATATGAAAAAATATGAAAACTTTTATTGGATGAATTTTACAACAATGATTAATTCTTTACCAGAAGATAAGCAAAAACAAACAAAAGAAGTGTTTGAAAACGTTGGCCTAAACTCATCTATAAAGGCATATGATAAAATATTAGAGTATCAAAAGTTCAAAATCTACGATACAACCAAATGTCAAAATATTAGTAACTATTATGATGCAAATACAGATAATACAGTTGAGTTGGACACATATTTAACTCATCCAGATTACAGAAAAAATGGAATTGCTGAAATTCTAACATTTGAAGGAATAAAGAAAACTATAAACGAACTTAGCAAAGAAAATGATAAGGTATATTTGGCTTCTACTTTACATGAAGATAATATTGCTTCAAAATACGTGTCAGAATTTTTCGGGTTGAAAGATTATATATTTGTAAACAGAAGAAATGGTAGAGATAGGCAGGTTCATATATTTGGTATGGATAAAAAAGAGATTCCAAATTATATAAATGGAATAGAGAAAAAATTAATTGACTTGTATAATTATAAACAAAAGAATATAATTGAACATGAATTATAAAAAACAAAGGAAGTGTGATTATGGAAAATAGTATTGAATATAGTTGGCCAATAATTCCAAAATACAAAGTTTGTGAACATGATAAATATGGTATTAGAAAAAATCATTATGTTTTATTTAAGGAAAGAGCTCATTCAGGCTTTGATATAACGGCTGACTATGGAACAGAAGTAAAAGCTATGGCAAAAGGTACAGTGATTTGTACAGGATTTGACGGAACTACAACAGAAGGTTTTGAACAATTTAATATGGGCTATGGAAATAGAATAGAAATCTTAAATGATGATGGAAGAAGGTGTGTGTATGCACACTTAAGTGAAATTTTTGTTAAAGCTGGAGATGTTGTAGATAACGATACAATAATTGGCAAAACTGGATGTTCAGGCGGTTCGAGAGTTCCGCATTTACATATTGAAATTAGAAAAACAAACACAGAAGAAACTGGATTAGATTATACAATCAATCCATTAGATGTTTTACCAAAATTAGATTTTTCAAAAATAGATAATGAATTTGAAACAAAACCTTATTGTGAATTATGGAAGAAAATGTCATCAGAAGAAACACCATGGGATTTTTCAGAAGAAGACATTTGGTACAGGGAAGATGAGCAATACATTAAGTAAAATTTTAACAAAAAGGTTGAAAAAAATAACAAAACAATATATAATGAAATTAGAAGCTTAGATTATGGAAGTATGCAATAGGGATGTTAATTAAAGCCAACTCTCTATCTCCATAAAACAAAAGAAAGACTAACGAGAAAAAGGAGTGATTTTTATGAAAATAAAAATAACAGGAAAGGAATTAAAAGCAACTGAAGCAATTAAAGAATATGTGGAGAAAAAGTGTGAAAGACTTCAAAAATATTCAGAAGATGAAATTGATGTACAAGTAACAATCAAAACAGAAGGAATTAATCAAGTTGCAGAATTAAGCGCAGCAATAAATGGAGACATTTACAGAGCTGTAACTGAAAACAAAGACTTATATGCATCAATCGATAAAGATATAGATATAATAGAAGGTCAAATTAGAAAAACAAAAGCAAAAAAAGAAAAACAAAATATGAGTGGTTCAATAAAAGAAGCCTCTGAAATTATTTTTGGAGCAGAAGATCATAAAGTTGAAAATGAAATTTTAAAAACTTCATATTATGATGTAAAACCTATGTCAGCAGAAGACGCAAAATTAGTTTTATCAGAAAGAATTAAAGACAATTTCTTAGCATTTGTTAATATAGACACTAATAAAGTAAATGTAATATTCAAATTAAAAGATGGAAAAAATTTCGGTTTAGTAGAACCAGAAGTTTAATAAAAATGTATAGCGACAATTTAATTGTCGCTATTGTTTTTTAGAAATATATTTTATGAAAAATCTTGTTTTAGGGGATGTATAAATGGATAAAACAAAAATTTATGAAAAATATAAAAAAGAAGAAGATAGATTATTAATCTCAAAACTAATAGATAAAATATCTTCACTAGAAAAAACAAATAAAATTCAAATTACAGATTTTGTGTCACCAGTTGAATTACAAATTTTAAAAGATGCTTTAAATATGATTAATTACAAAAATTATCAAATAAGTGGTGGGATTAAAGAGGCACAAAGAAATATCATTATATTATTTCCTCAAAAATTAGAAGAATTATTTGAAAATAATGTATTTGATTATAATAGCATTTTTGATTGTATAAGAGTTACCAATAATCAAGAAACATATGAACATAAAGTTTATTTAGGTGGAATAATAAAATTAGGAATTAAGAGAGAAAAAATAGGAGATATAATAACATATGAAAATGGTGCAGATATAATAGTAAGTAAAGATGTATCAAAGTTTTTAATTACAAATTTAACAGAGTTAACTAGATTTCAAAAAAGCAAAGTTGAGATTATTAATTTAAATCAAATAACAAAGAAAGAGCAAGAGTATAAAGAAGAAAAAATCATTGTCTCATCTATAAGATTAGATAATATAATATCAGAGTTAGCTAAAACTTCCAGAAGCAAGGCTTTGGATATTATAAAACAAGAAAGAGTATTTATTAATTATAAAAATGAAACAAAACCTACAAAAACAATACAGTTAAATGACATAATTACAATAAGAGGAATAGGAAAATTTATTGTGATTGATCTAAATGAACATACAAGAAGCGGGAAAAATATTATATTACTTAATAAATTTGTATAATGTAAAATTACATAAAATTGACTGTTTTGCGTAAATATGGTATAATAAATTAATAATGTGGATGAGGAGGGGATGTTGAATGGAAAATGGATTCAAAGGCTTTAATCGTAAAGAAAGAGCAGAATTACATGATAAAACAATGATTGAAATAGCAGAACAAGAAATAATAAACAAAAAAATCATTGAAGAAAAAGAAAAAGTCGAAAAAGCAAAAAAACAAAAAGCAATGATTAAGAAAATAAAAAAATATACTAGCATAGGATTAGCTGTAATAGGTGGAACTGTTTTTCTTGTAAAACCAATTGCATCTGAGAAAATAAGACAACACAATATTGATAAAGAGAACCAAGAAGAATTCCTTATAACACCTCCAGAAGAACTTTCGGTATCAAAATATGATAGAGAATTGATGCAAAATGTGTTAATCGCAACAGAACAACTTAGAAATAATGAAAACTTGAAATTTTCAGAAAGAGAAAAATATGAAAGAATAATTATTGATGCGGTTTCAAGTGGCAGAATGGATTCTATGATAAAAGACACTATTGAAGCTGAGTTGAAACTTGCTGTTGAATTAGGAAATTCAGATAAAATATCTAAAGGAAACAATGGTACAAAAATTAAGTATATAAATAGTGTTGAAGATGGTAAAGCAATTAGAATTACGGATGTGCCAGGAGAATGTTTTCAATTAGGAGGAATGCAAATTTTAAGTAAAGATATTCCTGAAAACTTGGAAAATTTAACATTGAGATATATGAGATATAATGAATCTACCTGGGAACATAAGGATAGAAAAGAATGCTTAAAATGGGGATTAGATACTGGTGAAATGATAGAAAAAGTTATAGATGAACATTATGCAATTGATGACATTAGTTTAAAAAATGGAAGTATAATTCCTAAAACAAGTATAATTAGAATTAGTGATAAAGAGTTTGAAGAAAGATATTATGACTGGCAAGCGGAACAATATATGGAAGAAAAAGAATTACAAGAACGTGTTTATTCAAGGTTTGGTATTGATATTACTCCGAAAAACAATGATGATGAAAAAAGTGAAAATGACGATTCTTACCAAAATAGTGAACCTATGAGTTATACAGTTTCTGAAAGGTAATTTAGATAATTTTTTAAATACACAATAAATATTAATAAAAATTAATATTTATTGTGTATTTTTTCATTAAAAAGCCAAAAATAATTATTGTAAAAACACTTGTATTAAAGCAAAATGTATGATATAAATAAGTCGATAAACCTTAAAAAGAGGGGTGCTTTTTTGATGGAAGAAATATTAAAATCAAAACCAAAAAGAACAATATTAATAGTTGATGATGAAAAACCAATTGTTGATATTCTTGTATATAACCTTCAAAAAGAAGGATATGAAACATTAGAAGCAAGAGATGGTGAAGAGGGTGTAAGAATTGCATTAGAAAAAAAACCAGACTTAATCTTGTTAGATATAATGTTGCCTAAAATGGATGGTTTAGCTGTATGTAAACGAATTAGACATAGCCTAAATGTTCCAATTTTAATGTTATCTGCTAAAGATGAGGAAATTGATAAGATTTTAGGGTTAGAATTAGGTGCAGATGATTATGTGACAAAACCATTTAGTGTTAGAGAACTAATGGCTAGAGTTAAGGCTAATTTGAGAAAATTAGACTTAGCAGCTGAAAACATAATAATAGAACAACCAAAACAAAAACAAGAAGACAATACAAATAAAATAGAAGTAGGAGACTTAGCTTTAGATTTAGATAAATTTGAGGTTAAAGTAAGAGGAGACGTTATAGACTTAACATTGAGAGAATTTGAAGTATTGAAATACTTAGCAAAACAGCCTGGTCAAGTAATTACAAGAGAAATTTTGCTTGAAAAAGTATGGGGATATGAGTATTATGGTGATATTAGAACAGTTGATGTTACAGTTAGAAGAATAAGAGAAAAAATTGAGTTAGATACATCAAATCCTAAAATTCTTGTAACAAAAAGAGGAGTAGGATATTATTTATCTACAAATAAAGAAAAATAATTATTTATAATTAGGGTCAGGCATGATTTTAAATTTTAAAACTATGCATTAAAGCAGTATGGTTTTAAACAAAAGAACATCTTTAATTTAAAATTAAGCTTGCCCCTAATTTAATGATTTAAATCTTTAATATATAAGCTAAGAGAGGTTTTTATTATGCAAAAGAAGACACAAAGTAAATTAGTAGTAATTTTTATTTTTGTAGGTTTAGTGCTTATTAGTTCAGTAGGCTTTATCTACATAAAAAATATTGAGAATATAACAAATACACAAGAAATAATTAATATAACAAAAAAATATTTAATTATATCAGCACTGATTTTTATTTTTGGTGCTATAATATCAAGCGAAATATTAAAAAGAGTAATGAAAAAATCAATGATAAGTATTGTTAAAAATGCAGGAAGACTAGTAACTGGTGAAGATTCTAAAGTACACTTATTACAATCAACTAATAAAACAAAAGATGATTTTATGTCTGCTTTTGATGATGCAACATTAGAAATGAGAGAACATTTGAAAGATGTTGATAAACAGAAGAAACAAATAGAAACTATATTACAATATATGACAGATGGAATTATTGCTTTTGATTTAGAAGGACAAGTAACTCATAAAAATTTAGCTGCAAAAAGGCTGCTAAATTTATCAGATGATGATAATGATTTTGAAAATATCTTTTCAAAATTTAATGTTGATATTAATCTTGAAAAAATCATTTATTTAGAGGATTGGACGTCTTCTGATAAAAAGGTAAATATAGATGGAAAATATATAAATTTATTATTTGTTCCATATAAAGATAATAATCAAAGACCAGCAGGTGTAATATCTGTTATTCAAGACATTACAGAACATGTAAAATTGGATAACATGAGAAAAGAGTTTGTAGCAGATGTATCACATGAATTAAAAACTCCTATAACATCAATAATGGGATATGCAGATACTTTGTTAGAAGGTGAATATGATGATGCAACAAAAACAAAATTCTTAAATGTTATTGCATCAGAAGCAAGAAGAATGGCTAAACTTGTAACTGATTTGTTATCTTTATCAAGATATGATAGCAATAAAAACAAAATAGAAAAAACTGAATTTGATTTAGGTGAATTAGTAAAAAAATGTCAGGAAAAATTACAAATTGAAATTGATAAAAAGAATCACAAAGTTGAAAATTTAGTAACTGCAAATGTTCCTTTAGTATATGCTGATAAATCTGGAATAGAAAGAGTTGTTTTAAATATTCTATCTAATAGCATAAAATATACTAAAGAAAATGGAAATATTAAGATATACGTTGGTTTTGTTTACAATGATGCTTATATAAAAATTATAGATAATGGAATTGGAATTCCAGAAGATGATTTAAACAGAATATTTGAAAGATTTTATAGAGTAGATAAAGCTCGTAGTAGAGAATTAGGTGGTACTGGTCTTGGATTATCAATTGCTAAGGAAATTTTAAATCAAAATGGAGGAAGTATTGATATCAAGAGTGAAGTTGGAAAAGGTACTGAGGTTGTAATTAGAGTTCCTACAAAGAAATAGTAATAAAGTATTAAAACGGCTTTTTGACTGAAATTAAGTAATCAAAGGCACTTGAAAAAATAAGATATATAATATATAATAGATGTGATTATTTGTAATTAAATATCAAAGACATATAAATAAAATAGGAAGGAAGTTTTTAACATAATGGAAGAAAAAAATATGAGCAAAGAAATTTTAGAATGGATATATTGTATTGCTATTGCATTAATTATAGTAATTTTAATAAAATCATTTATTGGAGTACCTACTGTTGTAAAACAGACTTCAATGTTTCCAACTTTAAAGCAAAACGAAAGACTTTGGTTAAATAAGTGGGGAGCAAATTTCAATAAAGTACCAGAAAGAGGAGATATAATAACTTTTGAAGCTCCAAGCCAAAATTATATAAATGAAAATTATACAGATTATGAAAATCCAATTGCAGAATATAAATATAATCCTACAAATCCGATTGCTAAGTTTGTTTACTATACACTAGAGATTGGAAAAACAAGTTACATAAAAAGAGTAATTGGTCTTCCAGGAGATCATGTTCAAATAAAAGATGGTGGAGTTTATATAAATGGAGAAAAATTACAAGAAGATTATTTACAAGATACTGTTGTAACAGATAGTTTAGAAGGATTGTACACAGATGTAATAGTTCCAGAAAATGCAGTTTACGTATTAGGCGATAATAGAAAAGAGTCAACAGATAGTAGAAGATTTGGATGTATTCCAGTGGAAAAAATTGAAAGTAAAGCAGTTTTCAGATTTTGGCCACTTAACAAAATTGGCGGAATTTATAAAAATGCAAAATAAATTATAATATTGGTGGTGAACTTGTGAGTTTTGAAAATATAATAGGTAATGATAAAGTAAAAAACATATTAACCAAATCGTTAAATAATAATACTGTATTACATAGTTATATGTTTATAGGCGAGCAAGGAATCGGAAAAAAACTTACTGCAATTCAATTTGCTAAAATGATATTATGCGAAGATTTTGCTTTAAGTGAATGTAACAGATGTAAATCTTGTGTTGAATTTAATGGCGGAAATAATCCTGATTTTGTTTATATAGAACCGGATGGTAAAGTTATAAAAATAGAACAAATAAGAGAACTTCAAAAAAAGGTGATAGAAAAGCCTGTAAATTCAAATAAAAAAGTATATATTATTAATGATGCAGATTTAATGACAAAAGAGGCTCAAAACTGTTTATTAAAAACATTAGAAGAACCACCAGAGTATATTGTAATAATATTAGTTGTAAGCAATGAAAACAAAGTATTAACAACAATAAAGTCAAGATGTATGAAAATACATTTTGATAAAATTGAAGACAATGAAATTAATAAATATTTAAAAGAAAAATGTGGAATAGATAATGTCAGCAAAAGTATTTTAAAAATGTGTGATGGAAGTATTGGAAAATGTATAAATATACAAGATAGACTTGATGATTATAATGAAATAGAAAATATTTTTTTGAATTTCAACAAAAGTCTTACAACTGTTGTAAATTCTGCAGAAATATTATACAAAAATAAAGAGAATATAAATGATTATTTAGATTATATAAATGTTATTTTATATCAAAAATCTATTGAAAACAAAAATAATAATTTAAAATATATAAATTCAATTAAAATAGTTGAAAAAACTAAGCAAAGATTACTAAGTAATAGTAATTATGATATGTGCATAGATTATTTACTTTTCAACATATGGGAGGAAATAAATGAAAAAAATAGTAGGGGTTAGATTTAAAAAGCCAGGAAAAATCTACTTTTTTGATCCAGAAAATTTAGAAATGAATATGGGGGATAGAGTTATTGTTGAAACAGCTATGGGAGAAGAAATGGGAGAAGTAGTTGTTAGTAAAAGAGAGTTACCTGAAGAAAAAATAACTAATCCATTAAAAAAAGTTATAAGAATTGCTACTAATGAAGATATAAAAAACATGGAATATTATAAAAGCAAAGAACCAGAAGCACTAAAAATTTGTGAAGAAAAAGTAAAAAAACATCAACTAGATATGCATTTAACAGATGTAGAATATAAATTTGATGGAAGTAAAATTTTATTTTATTTTACTGCAGATGGAAGAATTGATTTTAGAGAATTAGTTAAAGAGTTAGCAAGTATTTTTAAAACAAGAATTGAATTAAGACAAATAGGTGTTAGAGATGAAGTTAGAAGAATAGGTGGAAATGGAGTTTGCGGAAGAGAATTATGTTGTTGTTCGTTTTTAGGAAACTTTGAAACAGTTTCAATAAAAATGGCAAAAGAACAAAATATATCATTAAATCCATCTAAAATTTCAGGAAACTGTGGAAGACTTATGTGTTGTTTAAAATACGAACAAGAAGCATATGAAGATAAATTAAATAGATTACCTAAAATTGGAGCCATTGTAAAAACAGAAGATGGTGAAGGCGTAGTAGATAATGTTGAAATTTTAAAGGAAAAACTTAAAGTAAAATTTAGGGACGGAGATGAATTCTTTTATAAAAAATATGATGCTAAAGATGTTAAAATAATAAAAAATGGAGCTAATAGTGAAAAAATTGATCCAGAGGAAGCTGAACATTATAAAGAGCTTAAAGAACTAGAGAAGCTTGAAAAGATGGACACCAAAAACAATTCAGAAGAAATATAATTAATCAAACTTAACGAAAAAATAAATGTGATATTGAAAGGTGGTGAACTTTATGGCATATAAAATATCAGAAGCTTGTATATCATGTGGAGCATGTGCAGCAGAATGTCCAGTAGGATGTATTTCACAAGGAGATGAAAGATACGTAATTGATGAAAGCATGTGTATTGGATGTGGAACATGTGCAGGAGTATGTCCTGTTTCTGCTCCAGTAGAAGAGTAGACTTTTTAGTTTACTCTTTTTTTGTGAAAGGGGGAATTCTAATGAAAAAAATCTGGAAAAACTACAAACAAACTATTCTACTATTATTTGCAATAATAATAGGTGCAATTGTTGGAAGTATTTTTAAAGAAAAAGTTACTATATTGAAACCATTAGGAGATATATTTATTAATTTAATGTTTGTAATAATAATACCATTAGTTTTTTTAACAATTACAACATCAATTTCAAAAATGCAACAACCAAAAAGATTAGGTAAAATAATGGGAACAACAATTTTTGTTATTATAATTACTTCAATAATTGCTGTATTAGTCGGAATTGGAAGTACATATTTTACAAAATTAGTTGAAACAGATAATAAAGAAGCAATAGAAGCTCAGTTTAGTACAGAAGAGGTAACAGAAGGTGAAAAAGAAAAAACAATATTAGATAGAACAGTTGAGGCTGTGACAGTAAATGATTTTTCAGGATTATTTACTAGACAAAATTTGATTGCAATTATGGTATTTTCAATATTAATAGGAATTGCAATGAATATGTCAGGAGAGAAAGCAAAACCATTTGAGAGAGTTTTGGTTTCAGCGACTGATGTGATTATGAATGTTCTAAAAATAATTACATATTATGCGCCAATTGGATTGGGATGCTATTTTGCTGTATTAGTTGGAACATTTGGAGAAAGCATTACAATCGGATATGCAAAAACATTTATAATATATACAGTTGTTGCCATAGCTTTTTATTTAATAATATACACGCTTTATGCATTTATTGCAGGTGGAAAAAATGGAGTAAAAATATTTTGGAAAAATATAATAGATCCAACAGTTACTTCAATTGCAACATGTTCAAGTGCTGCTTGTATTCCGGGAAACATTGAAGCAGCTAAGAAGATGGGAGTAAGCGAAGATGTAGCTGAAACTGTAATTCCATTAGGAACGAGTTTTCATAAAGATGGATCTCTTATTGGTACAGTTTTTAAAATTATGTTTTTAGTATGTTTATTTGGAACTAATATTGCAAGTGTAGGAGGAATTTTACAAATATTATTAGTTGGATTAGTAGCTAGTTTATTAGTAAGTGCTGTTCCAATTGGTGGTGGTACAATATCAGAAATGATGATTTTATCAATGATGGGATATCCAGTTGCAGCATTACCTATATTAACAATAATAGCAACAATAATTGATCCGCCAGCTACTATGCTGAATGTTACAGGTAATACGGCTGCAAGTATGCTAGTAGGTAGAATAGTAGATGGAAAAGTTAAGAAGAAATAAATAATTATTACAAAAATATTACATAAACATTACAAAAATGATAAAATTTAATAAATTTTTTAATAAATGTTTCAATTAAAAAATTGTTATGGTAAAATTAAAAGGAAAGGTTAAACCTTTCCTTTTAATAGTTCTTTTAAACTGTTGATAAGTACAGTTTCATCCAATGGATGTTCTGAGTATACGTAATCTCTTAGTAAATCTGAAATACCCAATTCATCAGGATATTTTTCATCGAATAAATTAACTAATTCAGATGTAGTTGATGACTTATCATTAAGCAGTTCTTGAAGAAGAGACTTTACGATATTCATATCATCACTCCTAAAATTAATATACAAATATTATATAATTAAATAGGGGAAAAGTCAATAAAAACATGTAAATTTAAAGGAGAATCAAAACTATGATGGCAGAATTTATAGATGAAGACATATTCGGAAAAGCGTCTAATATAAGCGAATTATATTGGTTAGCACAAAGTCTTCGTGGCAAAACGAAATTTGATAAAAAAGAAGTAGATGAAATGTATGGATTTTTAGCAATTTCAGGAGTTATAGATTCTACTATAAATGATAAAATGAATACTTATTATAAAAAAGTATTTAATAATATTTTATTAGATGGTAAACCAATAAGAAAAAATCCTTTTATTATTGAAGAAGGAAGTAGTACATTTATAGATCAGCAATATAAAGGAATTACAAGTAAAGAAGAAATAATAGCAAATGAGATTAATTTAGCAAATAGATTAGCTAAAATTCCGGATGCACTTATAAATACTAGAAATAAGGAAACAAAGACTAATTCTTTTCAATGGAGTATAAAAAAGAGAAAATTAATGACACATTTATATCAGCAATATCAAAAGTGCCGAAAAAAAACATTAGGATATTGGGATTTTTTCTCAGATATAGAATTTTCTGATAATGGTGAAATAGATAATGATTTACTTAAAAGAAGAAATCCAAATTCAGAGGAAATAGTTTTTAAAGATAATGAAGATGAAAACCAAAGTACAAAAAAATATAGAAAATTTTTAGATTGGTATAAAGAAACATATAAAAAATGGTGGGAAGATAATAGCCAATACAATAATATATCTGATGAAGAAATTGAACAAGATTTGCCAAAATTTCATAAGTTTTGTAGATTAAAGATATGTGACCCAATTTTTTATGGTATAAAGAATAATGGTATAGCCGAATTAATAAATTTACAAAAAGATGGAAAAGTAAAAGTTTATGATGCTAGTGAACAAGATAAAAGCAAGAGAAAAGGTGTTTTGTTAAAAATTCAAATTCCAGGATATAATGAGGCATTTTTTGTTCATACTGACATTGATAAAATTTTTAATAATAATGGTCTGAACAAAAAAAATAGTTTGCAAATGGAAAAAGATCAAGTGAAAAAATTTCAATTAGAAAAATCTCAAGCAGAAATTAAATCTTTCCCAAGATTAAATTTTAGATTGACTAAAGAACAAATAGAGTTTATAAAACAAATAGATTTAGATACTATAAGTGCTAAAGGAAATGAAAAATATATAGAGAAAAAGGTTTCTTTATTTAAACAAATTATACAATATATGCAAGATAGTATAGAATATCAGGAATTATTAAATTCTGGAAAGACAGAAAAAATGAAAGAATTTGGAAGTATAAAAAGAACAATAAAAAAAATACAAGAAGAATCAGATTTGAATGAAGAAAATGGTAATAAATTAAAAGAAAGAAGATCATATACTAGCAGAAGACCAGATGATGAATTTATTAAAGAGGTTGTTTTACCTGTCTTTGAAAAATATGGTATAACAGAACTTCCAGAAGATTACGAAAAAAAATTAAGAAAAGGTTCAGGCCAAACTTTAGATGCTGGTTTTGAACCAATTGAAAAATTTATGAGTGAAAAGTTAGAAAATCAATCACAAGAAAGTATACAACAGGAAGCTATAAAAATGATGATATATATGAAATTAAAAAACAAAGGATATTCTGTTGCTTTAAATTCTAAAGATAAAAACAGTAAAAATAAAATATATTCATCACAATTGAATGAATATAATGCTGGTTTTTTAGGAATTGTTGAAGCTATTAAAGATGGTGCAGAATTATCTGCATCAAATTCATATATAAATAAATCTGATAAAAAGAAAATAGGAACTAAACCTAAAACAGAAAAAAAATTAAAAGGGAAAAAGAATGAAGTAAAAAAATTAAAAACAGAAAAGGATAAAGAGGTATCTAAAAGAGCTTATAAAAAAAGAAATGGTATTGATATTTCTCAAGCAGAAAAAGTTGAGAAACAATTATTAACTGCAAAAGAAAAATCAAAAGAATTAATTGAAAAAAATGAGTATTTATCAATGTTGATTGAAGAAATAAGTAAGACATATTCAGAGATTAGCAAGCTAAAAGGGGAATTAGCTGAATACGAGCCAATTTACCAAGAGGTGGAAAAATTATTAGGAATAGGGAGTAAAGATAAATAAACTATGAGTAATTTTATTAAAAATTTTGTTGGAAATTTTAAAAGTTTTGTCCAAAGAATATTTAATAACAAGACATTGTTGTTAAGTGATAAAACAGATAATTATGATAAAGATCAAATTTATACAAAAAATGAGACTAATATAATTGATGAATTATCATTAGAAAATAAAAAGAATCAAACAATGAATGAAATAATAGAATTAATTGAAACACAACCTAAGGTGTTATATAAGTTAAATTCTAAGCAACTTAATATAGTTGAAAATTATTATAATGAAGAAAACGAAAAATTGCAAAATGAAATAAATGAGACTGATAGAAAAATAAAATATGCTAAAGATTTATTAGAAAGATTAAATTTGCAAAAGAGTTATTTGGATGTTAATGAATAATAAAAAACTGATAAAAATAGAAATACTATTTTTATCAGTTTTTTGTTTTGGAATTTAAAACATTGGTATCATTTTTCCTGAGTCATCTAATACATAAATTTGCGAATCTGCATACTGAACCATAGTTTTGTAAATAAAGTTTTTTTCTACCCTGTTCTTATAAATATTGAAAATTCCCCAATAACCATTAACAACTCCGCAAACCAAACTTTCAATATGTGCTCCGTTTTGCATGTAATCAAGTGTTGAAATTATTTGTGAAATATTAGTGGCTGCTGAGTATGGCTGTGCTTGAGGGTTCGAACCGCAGAAATACAGCATAACTTCAAAACCAGGAGTATTAAGAAACCTTTTTTTCTCATAATTATAAATGTGGCAGGTGTTTGTTTTTGGGTTAGTAACTAGTAGAAGATTCTTATCTAAGAATAGGATGTTTTTTCCACCAGTGAGAATTACTGAACCCATAGAATCGTATGCGGTAGATGTTTCATCTGGATTGAGAGATACCATTCCATATTTTTGAAGAGTGAGTGCCTTTTGTTCACAGAGTAATGATCCTTGAAAGTTGTATACGTCTGATGTTCCATCAAAATTTTGTGCAATTATTAAAGTGTTAAAAAATGTTATTGCACAATATTTTAATGGAACAATTTGGGTGAAAAATCCAGTAGAGTCATCTAAATTGATAACTCCATACCGACCGTTTTGCTGAGAAATAACACTATTTAGCATAATTAAGGCCTCCTTATAATATAATAAAATTTAGGTAAATTTATTATATTATAAGAAGGCCGAAAGTTCAAGTAATTATAAAATAGAATAGTAAAATTTTATTATTCTTTATTAGTCATTTCTTCTAAATCTAATAATTCTTGCCATCTTCTATCAACTTCTTTTTGGAATTCTTCAATCATCCATTCGTTTCCAGGTTGGAACATGTGCTTGAATCTTCTTTGTGGTTTTAAGAATTCTTCAATTGGTTTTTTATTAGCAGGTTTATATGTTATATGATATTTTCCATCAACAATTTCATATAAAGGCCAGTAGCATGTTTCAATTGCTAATTTATTAATTTCCATCAACATATCTGTTGGATATCCCCATCCTCTAGGGCATGGTGTAAATACATTTAAAAATGTTGGTCCTTCAGTATAAATTGCTTTTTCAGCTTTTTCATATAAATCTTTGAAATTGTTTACTGCAATTGATTGAGCAACATAAGGTAGGTGATGACCTGCCATAATTTGTGTTAAATCTTTTCTGTTTTGCATTTTTCCAGGAATAACTTTTCCTGCTGGACTTGTTGTTGTGTCGGCAAATCTTGGTGTTGCACTTGAACGTTGAATACCTGTGTTCATATATGCACCATTGTCATAACATACGTATACCATGTCATGACCTCTTTCCATTGCACCAGATAAACTTTGAAGTCCTATATCATATGTTCCACCATCTCCACCAAATGTGATGAATTTTGTGTTTTGATCTTGTGGTAATTTTCCTTGTTTTTTAAGTGATTTATATGCAGCTTCTACACCAGATGTGTTTGCTGCAGCACATTCGAATGCTGTATGTATAAATGAGTCTGTCCATGATGTGTAAGGGTAGATGAATGTTGATACTTCCATACATCCTGTTGCACATGATACAACTGCGTGATCTTCATTTTTTAGTGCTCTTAGGACTGTTCTTCCTACTATTGGAGCACCGCAGCCTGCACACATTCTGTGACCAGCTGTGAATCTTGCTGGTTTGTTTGCGATTATTTCTTTCATGTTATATGCCATTTTTAATTATCTCCTTTCAGGGTTTGCTTTTGCAGGGGACCGAACAATTTTGCTGATTATGTAACCGCTGAAATATATATTGTTTTATGAGTTCCGCCCCAACTGCGAACTAAGAGTAAGAATCTTTCGTGCAAGACTGATTTTTCATATGGGTTTGTGTTCTTTTTGCAAGAAATCTTCTAACTCTTACTAGCTTTTCGGTCCCCACCTTAACTCTACTTCATAAAACAATATATATTTCAGCGGTTACATAATCAGCAAAATTGTTCTACTCTGCGTATTTTTGATTAGATAGGGGAAAGCTGTGTTATATTATTTACGTACTCCTAAATATCTATAGAAGTCATTTGTTCCGTTATTATTTGCAATTTCAGTTAAGTCAGTGTATACACTTTCAATGTCTTTTGCTGTTGTGTCACGTCCACCAATTCCATAAACATAGTTTACAGTTGGTACTTGAACTTTGTTTACAAACATTGCTGATGTTACATCTTCGAATAAAGCTCCACCAGCACCGTTTAGTGAATCAGCCTTGTCAAGAACTGCCACAGCTTTTAAGTGTGAAAGTGCTTTTGCAATTTCTTCAGCAGGGAATGGTCTAAACATACGAATTTTTAATAGACCAGCTTTAATTCCTTTGTTACGTAATTGATCAACAACATATTTTGTTGTACCTGCTGTTGAGTTCATACAAACAATTGCAATTTCTGCGTCATCTAATTTGTATTCCTCAAAGAAAGAGTATTTTCTTCCTGTTAATTCTTCAAATTCTTTTGATACTTCAGCTATAACTTTTTTAGCATTTCTCATTGCTGTTGCTTGTTGATATTTATGTTCAAATAAGTGTGCTTGTAAATCAAGTGGACCAATTGCCATTGGTTCTTTGCTATTTAATAAATAATGTTCTGGTTTATATGTTCCAACAAAAGCTTTTGCTTTATCATCTTCTAATAATTCAATATTTTCAATTGAGTGAGATGTAATAAATCCATCTTGACATACCATTAAAGGTAGTAAAACATCTTTATGTTCAGCAATTCTATGAGCCATTAATAAATTGTCATATGCTTCTTGATTGTTCTCGCTAAATAGCATAATCCATCCAGCATCACGAACTCCCATTGCATCTGAATGGTCATTGTGTATATTTAAAGGACCTGATACGGCACGGTTTACTAATGATAAAACTATTGGCAAACGTAAACTTGATGCTATATAAATTTGTTCCCACATAAATGATAAACCATTAGCAGATGTAGCAGTCATTGCTCTTGCACCTGCAGCTTCAGCACCAATACATGCAGTCATAGCACTGTGTTCACTTTCAACTGCAACAAATTCTGTATCAACTTGACCATTACTTACGAATGTTGAAAAATATTGAGGTATTTCAGTTGATGGTGTAATAGGAAAAGCAGCAACAACATCAGGATTGATTTGTTTCATTGCAATAGCTGCAGCTTCATTACCACTTAAACGTTCTCTAATTCCCATATTCTAATTCTCCTCCTTCATTTCAATTGCACCGAAAGGGCATACTCTAGCACATACGCCACATCCTTTACAATAATCATAATTAAAATCTTCTCTTTTTTGTTCACAATTTACAGGAATTGCATCATCTGGACAAACAGGGAAGCATAATCCACATTGTTTACATTTTTCACTTAAGAAAATAGGTTTAATACTTCTCCAATCACCAGTTTTAAACTCACGAGCATTTCCTGCTGTATATATATTTCCACCAATAGTTAATTCACTTGCTGGTGTATTTTTGTTTATTTCTGTCATTTTAAGTCTCCTTTCTGATTTGAAACATTTTTGGACGGTCTTATTTTGTTTCATTTTTGAAACATCATAGGGACGGTCTTAATTAGTTTCAAATTAATTTACTTTTTTTACTTCATTTAAAGCAATTTTTAAAGCATTCATATTTCCTTCAATAACTTCAGGTTTTTTAGCAAATTTATGTTTAAATGATCCTTCCATATCATTTAATAATTCTTCATCACTCATAACTCCGCTTACTTTAACAATTGCAGCAAGCATAGGAGTATTTGGAAAATATTTACCTAATGCTTCCATAGAAACTTTTCTAGCATCAATAGTGTAAATTCCTCCATTATAATTTTTTAGTTTTGATTTTAAACTATCACCATCTTTTGTTGTGTTAATGATAATTGCACCTGATTCTTTTAATCCAGATGTTACATCAACTGCATCTAGTAAAGTATCATCTACTACAACTACATAATCTGGTTCATAAATATTACTATGGATTGTGATAGGTGAGTTACTAATACGGTTGTAAGCAGTTATTGGAGCTCCCATTCTTTCTGGACCATATTCAGGAAATCCTTGAATATATTTTCCAGTGTTGAAAGCTGCATCAGCAAGTAAAAGGGAAGCTGTTTTAGCACCTTGACCACCTCTACCATGCCATCTGATTTCAATTAAATCTTCCATTTGTATTATTACCTCCTTGGTTCGAAATTTTATGATTTTAGTATATGATTAAATAGGGGGAATGTCAAGGTAAAAATTCAATTTTGGGGACGGTTCTGAATGTTGAAAAATTTTCAATCAAATTGTCGAATTTTGTAAAAAAAGAGAATTAAATGTATTACATTTAATTCTCTTACAAATTGATTTCAATTTTCCCATTTAGATATAATTGAAGTAGTTGGTTGACCATGCATATCTTCCATTATTTCATTACCGTTTTTGTCAATCCTCAAATTAATTCTATAAGTTCCGTCAGCAGAATTAAAATTAACTCCAGAAGAATAGAAAAGCTCATATACATTTCGGGATATATAAGTGGTTTCTCCTGAACATATATTATACATATATAAAGATAAATCTTTTTCTATAAAATAAAATCCATTCAGCATATTGGTGTATATTGGAAGTTGAGAAAAGTTATTTGATATGCCATAAGATTTATCTTCAGTTAACAAAATTAATGGTGCATTTTCATAGGAATTGTTTGTTATAAGTATGCTTTTTTCATTGAAATTAGCTCCTTCAAATGAATATAATATTTTAGGATTTTCAATTGGAACTTTATATTTTGCTATTTCTTCTCCAAGATGCCATTCTACAATTTCATTGTTATTAATTGCAAATGTGTTTCCTGATGCGTGTTTTGTGTCATAACTGTCGTATTTTTCAGTTGAATTACAGTTGAAATCTAGGCACTTTGTCAGACATCTTTCCATACCTTGTTTGTTTTGAACATACAATTCACGATCTATGGCATCACGTTTAATAAAAATGGAATAGTTTTCGTCGATAGGAACAGAGCCATAACCATTTAACACTTCTTCATGTTCCTTAACAAAAGCTTGGAATATAACTAATTCGTCATCTGTTAAAAAAGCGTGAGGGTTTGTCCACGATCCATCGTTGTTAAGAATATCCATAACAATTGATCTTACGTCATCATTTTTAGTAGATTCTGATGTATTTGCTTTTGATTTGTTATCAAAATAAAAAGCAGTACATGATATTGCATAAACTATTATTAAAACAATACCAAACCATATAAATGGTAAATAAAATTGAAACCGTTTCTTGTCTTTCATAATGAAAAACCTCCTTTTAATGTAAAAAAAATTTTTTAATCATATATGAGAAACAGCGCTTTGGCTGGAATAAATTCTAATATATTATAGCATGATTTGACATTATTGTAAACATTTTAAAATTTTAAATTAGTCTATGTAAATCTTGGAAAATCAACAATAATTTGGAAAAATACTATTCCAAATTTTCATTATCATAAAAAAATAAAAACAACAAATAATAAAATAGAACAATTTTTATTTTAACTCTATTTAAAATTCATCTTATAAAATATCATAAAACTTAAATATTAAATTTATTTTTAGGAGGTTTTATTATGAAAGATGACATTAATAAGAAAAAAAGACAATTAAATAATTTAGAAAACTTAGTTGAGAACCATACTAGAACTGAAAGACATTTAGAACAATATTCTGAAATAGGAAGTAAAAAGAATAAAGAAAATGCTAGAGAAAAGCAAAATGTAAGAGAACATGAGATTAATAATTTGGAAAGTAAAATTTTAGGTGAAGGTGAATCAATATCGATTGAGGAACAAATAAACAACATTTCTGAAAATTTTAATAGAACACACAGATATATGGAAGAAAATTATGAAAAAATTCCTCAAGAAAATTGGGATAATTTAAATAAGAAGCAAGATAATAGAATTGAACAAACTGAAAATTTACTAGATAAATTAGATTTTGAATAATAAAATTTTTGGGCGGTTATGAATCAATATGTATAACCGTCCAAAAAATTGACAATTTATTTTCCGATAAACATTTGTACATAAATTTTTCCATAACGAGGACTTGATACAACAGCCAATCCAGTATAATTATAACTACCATTTAAAATATTGGCTCTATGCCCAGGAGAATTCATCCATGCAGTTACTGCAGCAGAATTACTTGAATTTCCAGCAATATTTTCACCAGCAGTTTTGTAGTTAATTCCAAAGTTTTTCATCATATTAAATGGAGTTCCATATGTAGGTGATGTGTGATCAAAATAGTTATTGTTAACCATATCTTGAGCTTTAATTCTTGCAACACGTTGTAACTCATTATCTATTTTAAGTGATGATAATCCATTATTATTTCTTTGCTGATTAATTAAGTTAAAAGTTTCTAGTTCATCAGATGTTAATGATGAAGTTTGGGTATTTGATTTAGATGAATTAGTGCTAGAATTTCCAGAATTTGTTGACGTTCCAGATGAAGTTCCGGAACTTGAAGGATAAATTGGTTTAACATATTTTTGACTAACAGCTCCAATGTAATCGCCCTCAACTTGAACAATATACCAATTACCGACACCTGCAAACACACGTACATATTGATTTCTATTAACAGTTGTAACAACAGAATATCCTGTTCCTGGACCACTTCTAACATTTAACCTATCAGCGGTTACCAAACCGGTTGAAAAATCTAATTTATAGTAATGTTGCATCCCAAATGAAGTAGTACAAGCAAATATTAAAAAAAATGATACTATAATTGATATTAGAATAATTGTCTTTTTTTTAGTAATCTTTAAAAATTTCATATTAAGTACCTCCAAATTTTATTGATAAATGTATATGTAAAAAAAATTAAAATATGAATTTTGAAACATTTGGGGACGGTCTTTTTTTGTTTCATTTTATTATTGAAAAGTTGAAATAATACTGATATAATAAAGTCGAAATTTGAAGAAAAATGAGGGGGATAATATGGGGAAAAAGAAAAAAAAGAAACAAGTTCAAATTAAATTATGGAAGTTATTAGTTTTTATAGGTATTATTATTGCTGGAATAATTTTGTTATCAAATAAAAACGAAAAAAAATTTTTTGACAATAAAACTGCAAATAATGGTAACAATAATGATGAAACAATTGTTGTAAATGTTCCAGAAGATTCAACCACAACAGTATCTTTGGTAATGGTTGGAGATAATTTGATACATAGTAGTATTTATAAAGATGCTAATAGATTAGCTGGAGGCGGAGCAAATAAATATGATTTTAAGCCAATTATTGAATATATAAAAGAGAAAGTACAAAAATATGATTTAGCATATTATAATCAAGAAACTGTTTTAGGTGGAACTGAACTTGGAGTGTCAGATTATCCAACTTTTAATTCACCACAAGAAGCTGGTGATGCAATGTTAGATGCAGGATTTAATATAGTAAGTTTAGCAACAAATCATACTATGGATAGAGGAGAAAAAGCTGTTTTAGCTTCAATTGAATATTGGAAAAAACACTCAGATGAGGCTTTGGCAGTTGGAACATACGAATCTGAAAGCGAAAGAAATAAGGTTCAAATTAGAGAAAAAAATGGAATTAAATATGCTATGTTAAGTTATACATATGGAACAAATGGAATTCCAGTACCAAAAGGAAAAGATTATTTAGTTAATGTATGGCCAACAGATTTAAGTTTAAATGATCCAAGTAAAGATAAAGAATATCAAGCATATAAAGAGCAAGTAAAAAAAGATATAGAAGCTGTAAGAAGCCAGGTTGATGTGCTAATGGTTGCAATGCATTGGGGTGTTGAATACACACATAATCCAACCGAATACCAAAAAGATTCTGCTAAGTTTTTGGCAGACAATGATGTTGATATTGTAATAGGAGCCCATCCACATGTAATTCAACCAGTAACATGGATTGATGATACATTGGTAATTTATTCATTAGGAAATTTTGTTTCAGCACAATTGCAAGATCAAAATTACAATAAAATGGTTGGATTAATGACTTCTTTAAATATTACAAAAACAGTAAAAAATGGTAAAACAGAAGTTAAAATAGATAATGTTGAAAATGAATTGATTTTTACATCTTATAACAAAAAAACATGGAGAAATTTCAAGGTAATACCATTTAGTAATGAAAATATTGGAAATTACTTATCTAATTACAAGAGTGTTTATGATACATATAAAGCAGTTGTTCAAAAAATGGATTCAACAATGAAAGTTGTGCCTGCTTATGGTTACCAAGAATAAATATAAAAATTTATAAAATAAAAGCAGTTTGCTATGGCAAATTGCTTTTATTTATGGTATAATACTAATTATATGAAATAAAGAAAAAGGAGAGAGAAAATTGGAAAAGAAAGTGGCTTTTGTTTCACTTGGATGTAAAGTTAATCAATATGAAACAAATGCAATGTCACAAGAATTTATAGAAGCGGGGTATAAGGTTGTAGATTTTAATGATGTTGCAGACATATATATTGTAAATACATGTACAGTAACTAATATAGCAGATAGAAAATCAAGACAAATGTTAAGAAGAGTTAAAGAAAATAATCAAAAAGCTATTTTAGTTGCATGTGGATGCTATGCTCAAGTTGGAAAAAAAGAATTAGAAAAAATTGAAGAAATAGATATGATAATAGGAAATAATGAGAAAAAGTTTATTGTTGAAATTATTGAAGATTATCAAAATGAAAGAAATGCAATAATATCAGATGTAATGCAACAAAAAGAATATGTAGAATTTGGCACTACAACATACACTGAAAAAACAAGAGCTGTTGTTAAAATTCAAGATGGATGTGATAGATTTTGTTCATATTGTATAATTCCATTTGCACGTGGTAGAGTAAGAAGTAGAAAACCAGAAAATGTTGTAACAGAAGTTGAACAAATTGTGAATAATGGTATTAAAGAAATAGTAATTACAGGAATTCATATTGCTTCTTATGGAAAAGATTTTAAGAATGGAATTGGTCTAATAGATTTGCTAGAAGAACTAAATAAAATTGATGGATTGAAAAGAATTCGTTTAGGTTCGATAGAACCTACAATTATAACAGAAGAATTTGTTGCAAGATTATCTAAATTAGAAAAATTATGTGACCATTTTCATCTTTCTTTACAAAGTGGGTGTGATGAAACTTTAAAAAGAATGAATAGAAGATATACTTGCGATGAGTTTGAAAAGGGAACAAAGTTACTAAGAAAAGAATTTCCAAATGCAGCTTTAACAACAGATATAATTGTTGGATTTCCAGGAGAGACAAATGAAGAGTTTAAAACTACTTATGAATTTTTGAAAAAAATCGCGTTTTATAAAATGCATATTTTCAAGTATTCTCAAAGAAAAGGAACTAAAGCAGCAATTATGCCAGGTCAAATTGATGGATCTATTAAAGAGCAAAGAAGTAAGGAACTTTTGAAGTTGTCTGATGAAAATGAAGAAATGTACAATTCAGAGTATGTTGGTAAAAGTGTAGAAGTTCTATTTGAAGAAAAAGATGGAGAATTTTTTAAAGGACATACAACTAACTATATTGAGGTATGGGCTAATAGAGAAAATTTGGAAAATGTTATATGTAATGTAAAGGTAAGCCAAAGTTGTTCTGGACATTTGATTGGAAATGTTGAAGAGTAACGGACTAGTGCTACTAAAAATGTAAGTACATATAATGGCTAGAATCTATGCCATGAGATTTATTAAACTATTGCCAAAGATATAGTTTTGATATATAATTATGTAAGAATTTATTAGGTAAAATAATGTTGCCAATTGATAGTATTAACTTTGGCAAAAAAGAAGGAGATATAATGGAAAACTTAAATTTAAAAGATACATATTTAAAATTTTTTGAAAGCAAAGGACATAAGGTAATTCCAAGCGCACCAGTAATACCAGAAAATGACCCAACAGTTTTATTTAACACAGCTGGAATGCAACCACTAGTTCCATATTTAAAAGGTGAACCACACCCAGAAGGAACAAGATTAACAGATGTCCAAAAATGTTTTAGAACAAATGATTTAGATGAAGTAGGAGATAAAACACACCATACATTTTTTGAAATGCTTGGAAACTGGTCTTTGGGTGATTATTTCAAAAAAGAATCAATTGAATGGAGTTTTGAATTATTAACAAAACATCTAAATATACCAGTAGAAAGATTAGCTGTAACAGTATTTAGAGGAAATGATATGATTTCAGCAGATAATGAAGCGGCAAAGTTGTGGATGGAACAAGGTATTCCAGAAGAAAGAATCGCTTTTTTAGGAGAAGATGACAACTGGTGGCCAAATATGGAAGCTACAGGACCTTGTGGCTCAGATACTGAAATATTTTATTGGAGAAGTAATGAAGAAGTTCCGGTAAAATTTGACCCTGAAAATGAAAATTGGGTAGAAATTTGGAACAACGTATTTATGCAATATATGCACAATCCAGACGGTACATTTACTCAACTAAAAAATAAAAATGTTGATACAGGAATGGGTGTAGAAAGAGTTACAGCAATTTTAGAAGGACAAACTGATAATTATAAATCATCAATATGGAAAGAGATAATTGCCAAAATAGAGGAAGTTTCAGGCAAGAATTATGATGATGAGAAATATACTAGATTTATTAGAATTATTGCAGATCACATAAGAGCAGTTGTAATAATTTTAGGTGATGATGCAAAAATTATGCCATCAAATAAAGACCAAGGTTATATTTTAAGAAGATTAATTAGAAGAATGATAAGATTTGCAAAACAAATTGATATTCAAATTGATTCTGATTGGGAACAAGAATTAGCTAAATTAGTAATAAATGAATATAAAGCATATTACAAAGAGTTAGAAAGAAATGAGCAATTTATATTAGATGCATTAAAAAATGAAAAAGTAAAATTTAATAGAACTCTTGAAAAAGGATTAAGAGAATTTGAAAAAATCACAAAAAATATTCAAACAAGCACAATAGATAAAGACACAGCGTTCAAATTATACGATACTTATGGATTTCCAATTGAGCTAACAGAAGAACTTGCAAAAGAGCAAGGATTAACAGTAGATATGGAAGGATTTAAAGCAAAATTTGAAGAACATCAAGCAAAATCAAGAGCAGGTTCAGAACAAAAATTTAAAGGTGGATTGGCATCAACAGGAGAAATAGAAACAAAATATCATACAGCAACACACCTTCTAAATGCAGCATTAAAAGTAGTTTTAGGAGCTCATGTACATCAAAGAGGAAGTAATATAACAGCAGAAAGAATGAGATTTGACTTTACTCAAGATGAAAAAATGACAGATGAGCAAAAGAAACAGGCAGAAGATTTGGTAAATGAATATATTAAGATGGCTATCCCAGTAGAAAGACTAGAAATGCCAAAAGAAGAAGCTGTAAAAATGGGAGCAGAATGCCAATTTATCGAAAGATATCCAGATATAGTAACAGTATATAAAATAGGTGATGTATCACTAGAAATATGTGGTGGACCTCATGTATCTAATACATCTGAATTAGGAACATTTAAAATAAAGAAAGAAGAAGCAAGTTCAGCAGGTGTAAGAAGAATTAAGGCTATTTTGGAATAGGAGGATTTTATGGATAATTGTATTTTTTGTAAAATAATTAAAGGAGAAATTCCTTCAGAAAAAGTATATGAGGATGATGAAATATTAGCTTTTAAAGATATTAATCCAGCAGCACCAATTCATATTTTAGTAATACCTAAGAAACATATAGAATCTTTATTAAAATTAGAAGAAACAGATTATGAATTAATCGGAAAAATTCAAAAAGTAATTAATAAATTAGCAAAAGATTTAAATATTGAAGAAGAAGGATTTAGAGTTATAGTAAATTGCGGTAAAGATGCAGGTCAAGAAGTAATGCATTTACATTATCATTTATTAGCTGGAAAAAAACTTGGAACAAAAATTGTTGAGTAAAATGTAATATAAATTAAACGGAGGAAAAAACAATGTATAATAAAGTTTTATCAGGTATTTTAATTGTTCTAGTAGTTGCAATATTAGGCGTTTTAGGATATTTAGGATATGGATATTATAAAAAATATAAATTAAATTCAGAAGCTAATGAATATCTAGAAGAATTTGATACTTTAGTTGTGGAATTATCACAAGAAGAACAACCTACTGAAAATGAGAATCAAGAACCTGTTCAAGAACAAAATCAAAATCAAAACACACAAAAAAGAATGGGAGGTATTGCAACAGACAAATTAGTTTATAAAGGGTTTAAGGTAGTAGGAAAACTTGAAATGCCAACAATTAACATACAATATCCGATTCTAGATGTTATAACACATGCTCAAGCAATAGAGGTTTCAGTTGGAATTCTATATGGACCAGGAGTTAATCAAGTAGGAAATACTGTAATAATAGGACACAATTATAATAATGGATTATTCTTTGGTAAAAATAAATATTTAAAAGTTGGAGATAAAATATATATAACTGATACAAACGGAAATAAAAAAGAATATACTATTTTTAATAAGTATTACACACCAGAATCAGATACTTCTTATATTACAAGACAGACAGATGGAAAAATAGAGGTAACTCTAGTTACATGTGACACAACAGGAAAAAATAGATTAGTTGTATGTGCAAGAGTAGAATAAATAAAGATATAATCACTTGAATGCATTTATAATAAAAAAATTAATTTTAAGTATTGACAAATTATGAAAGATAGGTTAAAATTATAAATGCATTCTGAGTGATGTACATATGGTGGATGTAGCTCAGTTGGTTAGAGCGCTGGATTGTGGTCCCAGAGGTCGTGGGTTCGAGACCCATCTTCCACCCCAGCTTTATAATTTAATATATTGGGCTGTAGCCAAGCGGTAAGGCATCAGACTTTGACTCTGACATGCGCTAGTTCGAATCTAGCCAGCCCAACCAAAGTAAAAAGCAACTTTCAAAAAATGAGAGTTGTTTTTTTTAATGTGTTATGATAATATAATTAAAAAAGAACGAAAAATAAAGTTAATACAAAAGAAAAAGGGGGATAGCTAAAATGGTATTAAATTTAGCTCAAACAAAACTTTTGGGTTTAACAATGAAACTAGATTTAAAGTCAAGAGAATATAAAATGTTATGCAATAAATTAGAAGAATATAAAAATATACAAAATGATGAAAATAACGAAAAATTATATAAATTACTGAACGAATTTCAAAAAAATCATGATGAAATTATAGAAATAAAAAGACAATTAAACGAAATTAAAAATTTAGAGGAAATGAAACAAGAAATTAAAGAGGAAAAATTTGATTATAATATTGTTTTTAAATCAAAAGAAAAAAATAATGCAGATGACTCTAAATATTCCAATGAAAATATGATGGTAGAATATCAAGAAAGCTTTTGGCAGAAAGTCAAAAAAAAGATAAAGAAATTATTTGAAATTTTCTAATAATTGGAGGTTTTAATATTGGAAATTGTAGGTAATGTTTTATCGAGAGTTAATGATTCAGATATAAAAAACGGTAGTTTTGTAATCCCAGAAGGTATAATTTATATTGAGGATAATGCATTTAGTGGATGTGAGAGTTTAATAGACATAAAAATTCCAGAAAGTGTAACATGGATTGGTTCTGGTGCATTTAATGCATGCAAGAGCTTATCAAAAATAACAATTCCAGAAGGAGTAAAACATATTGGCGATGGAGCATTTAATGATTGTACTAATTTAATAGAAATAGTAATTCCAAAAAGTGTAATTCATATTGGTAATTATGAATTTCAGGGATGTACGAGTTTAACAGAGATAAAAATTCCGGAAAGCATAATCGATATTGGCAATTATGCATTTTATCGTTGTGAGAATTTAAAAGAAATAATAATCCCAGAAGGTGTAACGGCTATTGGTAATAGTACATTTAATAACTGTAATCACCTGACAAAGATAGAAATTCCAGAAACTGTAACTAGTATTGGTGACTATGCTTTTAAAGGTTGTACGAATTTATCAGATTTAACTATTCCAAGGAATGTAACAAAGATTGGATATGAAGCTTTTGAAGACTGTAGTAGTTTATCGAAAATAGAAATCCCAGAAGGTGTATTGAGTATTGAAGAGAAAACATTTAAAGGTTGTAGTAGTTTGATAGAGGTGAAAATTCCAGAGAGTGTTGAACAAATTAATAATAATGTATTTGAAGATTGCAAGAGTTTATCAAAAATAAAAATTCCGGAAGGAATTGAATATATTGATGAGGGAACATTTAAAGGTTGTACAAGTTTATCAAAAATAATAATCCCAGAAGGAATTGAATATATTGATGAGGAGGCATTTCAAGGTTGTACGAGCTTAACAGAAATAGAAATTCCAGAAGGTGTAAAAAGTATTAGTGGAAATGCGTTTGATAAATGTACAAGCTTAGAAAAAATAAATATAAAAAAAGGAAACAAACAAATATCTGAGGACAATAAATATATTAGTATAGATGGGGTTTTATATTATTCAAATATAGACGAAACCCGAAAAACGTTAATAAGATATCCAGAAGGGAAAAAAGATGTATCTAGCTATGTACTTTCCAATGGAACTATTGCGGTACTAAACACTGCTTTTGGAGGATGTAATAGTATAAATGAAATTATCATACCAAAAGACTTGATGAATCATGAATTAAAAGTGGAATTTGATTATAATAATGTTGAATATGATAAAGATAAAGAGGCTATAATACTAAAAAATGGAAAAAAGAGCAGATCAAACCAATATATACCAGAGGCTTATTTATCATATTTGTGTGAATCAAACAACGCAAAAAGTTTTATAAGCAAAGCAGATTTTAGAACTTTTAATAGTAATATTCCGAATTTAAAAGAAATGTTAAGTGATTTTCCAGAAGAGGAGCAATTGGACTTTTTTAAGTTTGCTACATGTTTAGGGTGTTTTAGCAAGGAAAAGATTTTAGATAAAAATCTAAAAGAAAAGGAAACTACAGTAAGTCAAAAAGCATCATCTTTGTTGGCTAAATTAATAAAAACACCTCAATTAAAAATTGGTGAATATCATGGATTGTTTGATTCATTGTCATTCGAAGCAAAAGCAAGTCAAGAATTTTTAAAGTTTATAACACCCCAAGGCAAAAAGAATGATAACTTGGAACTGTTAATAAGAATGGAACAGAATTACCCAGGAATATTTGCTAAAGTTATGGCGAGTTTTGAAAAAGCAAAAGAATATAGAATTACATTAGCGGAGGATGGAACACCAAAAGTGATATCATGGGAAGAGGCATTTAGTAGATTTTTTTCATCAACTAAATATGTAGGGGTCACAGAGAAAACACAAGATATTGCTGATGTGTATTCTTCAAAAGGATTAAAACAAAATGTATTTGATAAAGGTGTAAGATTAAGAAAAGAAGCAGAGACAATGAAAATACCTGAATATATTTTAGGAAAGCCTATAAGAGAATTATCGATATTAGAAAAAATAGAACAACTAAAACAACAAACTGCTGAAGAATTAGCAGATTCAGAAAAAATAGTTAGTGATTTATATAGTATGCAATTTACATATGAATGGCTAAGTAAAAAAGATCCAAGAAATGGAGTTATGGGATTATATGTTAGCTGTTGTGGAACTATTACGAGTCTTTTTTATGGAAAAAATATTGCTGAAAGTAGTATTACAAAGAAAGACGTACAAAATTTGGTGGTTAGAGATTCAAAAGGTGAGATTATTGCTAAGGGCACAATGTATATAGATGAAGAACAAGGATATGGTTTATTTAATGATTTTGAATTAAATAAAAAGTATAGAAAAAATGAAGATAAATCTAATGGTTATGGTGGTATATATGATGGTGATGAAAAAGATGAGAGTGAATTATCAGAATCAGAAAAAAAACAAAGAAAAGAAAGGGACTTAATATTTTATGCTTTTCAAAGAGGAATTTCTGCCTTTGTTGAAGAATATGATAAACAGCATCCAGACAAACCATTACAACAAATAAATGTTGGAATGGGATATAATAGATTAAAAAGAAATGTTGAGCAATTTGAAAAGGCAACTAAATTGCTTACAGTGCCTGGTGAATATAGATTTGAAGATGCAGAAAAAGGTCAATATGTATTATATAGAAGAGATGAAAGAGAAAAGAAGAATATCAATTTGCAAGTAAAAGAAGAAAGATAGAAAATATATAAGAATCAAAGAAAAAATAAAATATTCAAGTTGGTTTATCAAGTTATAAAATTATAACAAACTACTTTCGTTTTGCTATAAAACTTGCATTTTATGTTAAATTATGGTATAATAAAGTGTAACTCTGGAAACAGAGAAAAAAATAATGGAGGAAAATTTCTATGAACAACGGTACAATCATCAAGAAAGACGGAAACAGCGGCAAGAGCAGAGAGGACTACATCGTACGGCTTCATCCGTATAACGGAGAAATCGAAGTGAGAAACGATATCTCAGAAGATTCATCCATATCGAATGGATACACAATTCTGAGAGCACGTGTCTCGAAAGAGAAAGGACTCAAGGTAAAGTCTGAATACGAAAAAGAACACGTTTTCTTTTTTGTATTAAAGGATTTGACTGAATACACAATCCGCGAGGAGTATCGTCCTTATGGGCTTGGAAATGGGCCTACTGGTCCTGTAATCGGTTACTGCAATTCGAAGAATTTGGCAAATGAAATTGTCGAAGAATTAGAGAAGAAAGAAGCCGAAGAAACCAATGAAGATGTAAGTGCATAAAACTCAGAAGGAGCGGTTCAGACTGAACCGCTCTTTTCTTTTATAAAAAAGAGATAGCAAGCCAAAAAGACTTGCTAAAAACATCAATCATCGATAATCGCATTTCTGTTCCAATGATAGAAACAGATGCATTCTCGATATTTTGGAGAGATTTCAAGTAATTGTTCAAATCCGTAACCATTCGGATATTTTTTTTCTAAATATGTGTAGAGCTTTGAGTAAGCACATTTATTTGTACAAACTGTATGATGCATTTTTAGATAACTTTTAAAATTACCAAGTTTTGCATCGCTTTGTACAAGGTGCTCTAACATATTCCGGTAGCTACGATTGCAATCATGACAGTTGCAAAAGTATTTATCTGTCATAATATTGATCCTCCCTTTTGTTCTATTGATAAAATATATTATACTATAAAATCAAACAAAAATCAAGAAGAGAGTAAATCTTAATATATAAATTATGAAATAATAAAAGTTAAGGAATTGTAATTCCTTAACTTTTATTTAATATTAGCAGCATCCTCTACCATTACCACCGCAGCAGCAGATAATTAATATGAATAATATAATTATCCAGCAGCAGTCATCACCAAATCCGAAACCACATCCGCATCCTCTGTTTTCTGGCATAAAAAATCCCCCCTTTCTAAAAGTTAAGAAACTTTTTAGTAGTTTGAATTTTAGTTGCATCCACAACCACAATTATTGCTGTTTCCACAACAACAGAAAAGAAGTAAGAATAAAATAATGAACCATAAGATTTCACTATTATTACAACAATTTCCCATAATGGTACCTCCTAAAAAAGAACTTTATTTTTGTTCTTTTGTATGGTATATAGTATTCAAAATTAAAAAAAGTGTTAATAAATTTAAAAAAATGTCTATACAAAATTTGCAGATTAGTGATATAATTTCAAAAAAGTAGATTTTTAGATTTGAAACATTTGGGGACGGACTTGAAATGTTTCAAATAGACAAAAGAATTTTTGGGGGAAGTTAAATGGGAAACATAGTATTATTAGATGATTTAACAATTAATAAAATTGCAGCAGGAGAAGTTATTGAAAGACCAGCTTCAGTTGTAAAGGAAGTTGTGGAAAATTCAATTGATGCAGGAGCAGACAATATTTCAATAGAAATAAAAAATGGAGGAATTTCATATATTCGTATAACAGATAATGGAAAAGGTATTGCTGCAGATGATTTAGAAATTGCATTTGAAAGACATGCTACAAGTAAAATTAGAAAAGCAGATGATTTAGAAACTGTTAAATCTATGGGATTCAGGGGTGAAGCATTAGCAAGTATTGCAGCAATTGCAAGGGTTGAATTAGTATCAAAAACTGAAGATAGTGATGTTGGACATAGAATTATTGTTGAAGGTGGAAAAGTTTTACTAAAAGAAGAAACAGGATGTCCAAAGGGAACAACAATAACAATTGAGAATCTTTTTTATAATACACCTGTTAGATATAAATTTTTGAAAAAAGACTTTACGGAATCTGGATATATAGAAGACGCAGTTACAAGAATTGCATTAGTTAATCCTAACATTTCTATCAAATTTGTTAATTCTGGTAAGACTGTATTACAAACTTCTGGAAATGGAGAAATTAAAGATATAATTTATGGAATTTACGGAAAAGACATAGCTGAAAATATTATAAATGTAGAATATTATTTTGAAGATATGGCTGTAAAAGGTGTTATAGGAAAACCTAGCATAGCACGTTCAAACAGAGCTAATCAATTGTTTTTTGTAAATAAAAGATTTGTTAAAGATAAAACACTTACAAGTGCAGTTGAACAAGGATTTAAAGGAATGTTACCAATAGGAAAATATGGTTTTGCAATTTTAAATCTTGAAATAGATCCACATAAATTAGATGTAAATGTTCACCCAGCTAAGTTAGAAGTTCGTTTTCAAGAAGAAAATAAAATATTTAAATTAGTTTATCATGCAATAAAAGAAGCTTTGTTAAAAGGAAATGATATTGAAAATAATAGTAATAGCGCTTCTGATGATGGACTATTTCAAAAAAGCTATATAGAAGAAATTGAAAATACAAAAACGGATGAAAACATAAGTCAAACAGAGATAGATAACACTGAAAATAAAGGCTTTGGAGGATTTTTTAAAAATATATTAAGCGGGTCAAAAAATGAGTTTTCAACAAATGAAGGAAATTTGGTTGAACAGCTTTATAGAGATAAATTACAAAAAGAACAAGAAAATATTTTAAATAATATTAATTATTCAAACACACAAAATTCTGATGTTAACCATTCTATAGCATCAAATTCATATCAAAATAAAGAAAGTTTAAATGAAGATATGGTGAAAGAACAACAATATGACAATATTGTTGTAAAGGAAGATGGTGCAATCGAATTAAAAAACAGCGAAAAATTAGATACAAATTTGGATTCTATTAAAGAAATAAGCCAACCAAATAGTAATTTGGAAAGATTGATAAAAGAATTAGACGAAAATTTAGAAAAGTTAAATCTAAAAACTCAACCATTAGATTCTGTAAAAACAAATGATAATTTAGAAGAAAAAGCAGAAAATATTAATAATGAAATAAAAGAAAATTCTGAAGTAAATGAAAGTCTAAAAGATTCAAATATAGAAGAAATAGATAATCAAAATACTGCTGAAGAGGATAAAACAGAAACTGAAAATAATTCACAACAAGAAAATAATGCAATAAATGAAAATATAGAAGAAAATAAAGTTACAGAAAATGAAAATGTAAAATTAGAAAAAGATAGCAAGACAAATACTGAAACAAAAGAACCAGATATTAAATTTGAAGAAATGTATGCTAAAATGTTTGGTACTACAATTCCAAATAGAAATAAAGTTGAAGAAGAAGAAAAAGGTTATAGTGTAAAACAAGAGGACTTTAGAACAGTAGAAAATATGTCTTTATTCACTAATAATAGTTTTTACAATAGGCCTGTTTATAAATATATTGGAATTATTTTTGGGTCATATATAGTTATTGAATATGAAAACGAAATGTACATTGTTAATCAACAAGCAGCAAACGAAAGAATTTTGTACGAAAAAGTAAAAAAGAATTATTATAGTGATGCTGAAAAGGATTCACAATTAATGTTATTACCAGATGTTATTAATTTAACACAAAAGGAAATGGATATTGCAAAAGAAAATATGGATTTGTTTAAAAAAGCTGGTTTTGATGTTGAAGAATTTGGAGATAACACTGTTAAATTAAGTGGTGTTCCAAACATATGCATAGATTTAGATACAAGACAATTATTTATTGATATTTTGGAAGAAGTTAATACAGTTGCAAGAACAGCAAGAGAAGAAAAAGAAGAAAAATTTATTGCAACAGTTGCATGTAAAGCTGCTGAAAAGGCTAGCATTGCACTAACTGCACAAGAAGTTGATGTGATGATGCAACAATTGCTTTCACTTCCACATCCTTTTAATAATCCAAATGGAGAACCAACAGCGATTAGAATGTCAAAAGCAGATATAGAGAAAAAGTTTTCAAGAAGGTAGGTGTGAAATAATATGTCAAAGCCAAAAGTTATAGTTATATGTGGACCTACAGCTTCAGGTAAAACTGCATTGTCAATAGAATTAGCAAAAACTATAAATGGCGAAATTGTTTCCGCAGATTCAATGCAAATATATGAAGATATGAATATTGGAACTGCTAAACCAACAATAGAAGAAATGGATGGAGTGAAACATTATCTAATAGGTAATGTTTCTCCAACTGTTAGATATAGTGTGGCTAATTTTAAAAAAGATGCATTGAATGCAATTCAAGAAATTTTACAAAAGGGAAAAACTCCAATTATAGTTGGAGGTACAGGTTTATATGTTGATTCTCTTGTAAATGGAATTGAATATGATGACCTAGAAATTGACTTAAAGTACAGAAATGAATTGGAAGAAATTCTAGAAAAACAAGGCTTAAGTTACTTATATCAAAAAGCTTTGGAAATTGATTCAGAGGCAATGAAAAAAATAAGTCCTAATGATAAGAAGAGAATTTTTAGAGTTTTAGAAATTTTTCATGCAACAGGTAAAACAAAAACTATGCAAGAAATAGAATCAAGACAAAAGGAAAATCCATATGAATATTATGTTTTTGCAATTAATATGGATAGAGAAAAACTTTATGAAAGAATCAATAAAAGGGTAGATATAATGATTGAAAATGGGTTGGTAGATGAAGTTAAGGAATTAGTTGCTAAATATGATGAACTACCGACTGCAATTCAAGGATTGGGTTATAAAGAAGTTGTTTCTTATTTAAATAATGAAATTACATATGATGAAATGATAGATATTATTAAACAAGAAACAAGAAGATATGCTAAACGACAACTTACTTGGTTTAGAAGAAATAAACAAATAGTATGGCTTAACGGATTAGATAAAATGCAAAATAATATTGATATTATTTTGAAGGGAGTAAAAAGTGAATAATAAAAAAAATGTAGATAATATGGTTAATGATACAAAAAAGAAAACAAAAAATGGCAAAAAAACCAAAATTGCCATAGCATTTTCATGTGTTTTTCTAGTATATTGTATATTTCTTTTGGTAAAATTGTTATCTAATCCTATTGATACATTTATAGTAGAACAGGGAAAAATATATAAAGAAGAATCACAGGTTGGATACATTATAAGGGATGAAACTATAATTGAAAACGGTGGAGAAAGTGGTAAAATAGTTCAACTTAAAGCAGAAGGGAAAAAAGTTGCTAATGGTGAGGCGATATATAGATATTCTTTGGAAAATGAAGAAGAACTAAATAATAAAATAGAAGAATTAGATTTAAAAATACAAGAATCATTACAACAAGAAAATACACTTTTTTCAACTGATATAAAACTTATAGAAGCACAAATTGAAGAAAAATTAGAAGGTGTATATGAAAATACTGATATTCAAGATATTGAACAATATAAAAAAGAAATAAGTAATGCAATTACAAAAAAAGCTAAAATTGCGGGAAACTTAACCTCAAATGGTTCATATGTAAAACAATTGATTGACCAAAGAAATGAATATGAAAAACAATTAAACTCAGGTTCAAAATATGTGTATTCAAATAAGAGTGGAATAATTTCTTATAAAGTTGATGATTTAGAAAATAAATTAACAATTGGTGATTTTAGTTATTTAAATAAAGAATTTTTAGATTCTTTAAATTTAAAAAGCGGACAAATAATTGCTTCTAACAGCACGAAAGCAAAAATAATTAACAATTTTAAATGTTATATTGCATGTGTTTCAAAATCAGAAGAAGCTGAAAAATCTGAAATTGGAAATAAAATAAAAATAAGGTTACCAAATTCTGAAGAAATTCCAACAGAAATAGTTTACAAATCAAAAGAAAAAGATGGAGAGACATTATTAGTTTTTGAAATTACCCAATCAGTTGAAAGTTTGATTGATTATAGAAAAGTTTCTTTTGATATTATATGGTGGAGTGATTCTGGAATTAAAGTGCCAAATACTGCTATACAATATGAAGGAAATTTTGCATATGTAATAAGAAATCGTGCAGGATATGACGAAAAAATATTGGTTAAAGTACTAAGACAAAATGAGAATTATTCAATAGTAGAAAATTATTCTACTCAAGAATTAGAAGAAGCAGGATATGATTTAAGCAATTTAGATAATAAAAAGTCTATTAGTTTATATGATGAGATAATAATTAAAAATAAATAATTATTACAATAATATTACAACAATGTTACAGAATTATTAATTTTATATTACAAACTTGAAAAGGTATTGACATTAAAGAAAAAAAGTTAGATACTTATTACAAGCTAACAAATGAGAAGTAAATTTTTTTAGGAGGTATATTATGTCAGGAGCAATAATAAATAAGGTTTGGGATCTATTTGGAGTAGACACATCAGCTGATACAGAAGAGGAAGAATATGAATTAGATGAATATGAAACAGAAAATGATGAAACAGAATCAAAAGGTTTTTTCGGTGGAGTAAAACGCAACAGTAAAGTTGTTAATATGCCACAAATGCAACAAATAAAAATGGTTATTTCTCAACCAACATCATTTGAACAATCTGAAAGCATATGTGATTTATTAAAAGAAAAGAAATCTGTAATAGTAAACCTTGACTATGTTAACAAAGATGTTGCAAGAAGAATTATAGATGTAATAAGTGGAGCTGTTCATGCATTAGATGGACATATTCAAAAGGTTTCAAATTCTATATTTTTAATTGCACCTTATAATTATGATATCACAAATGAAATGGCAAGAGAAGAAATAAAAAGCAAACTTTCTGTTTCTTGGTTAAAAAACAACAATATAAATGATTAATCAGAATTAAAATGGAGGGAAAGCGTATGATTACACCACTAGATATAGAAAACAAAAAATTTTCCAGAAAAATGGTTAATGGATATGATGTAGAGGAAGTTGATGAATTTTTAGATGAGTTAACAGCTGACTATGAGCAAAAGTGTAGAGAAATTTCTGACAAAGATAGAAAAATAGCACAATTGGAAAAAGATTTAACACATTATAAAACAATTGAAAGCACTCTTCAAAATACATTAGTTATTGCTCAATCTGCAGCAGATGAAGTTAAAAATACAGCAAAACAACAAGCAGATCAAATAATAAAAGATGCAGAAGGAACTGCAAAACAATCATTAGATACATTAAACCAATCTATAATGTTAAAACAAAGAGAAAAAGATGAAATAGAAAAACAATTTGATATTTATAAAGCTAAAATGGAATCTCTTTTAATATCACAATTAGAGTTGATAAAAGATATGAAAAAAGATAATTAATACATATTAAAACAGGGGGAGTATTCTGCCCTCTGTTTTATTGAGCTTGAATTTAATTAATTTTGCAAAAATATTACAAAAATGTAATTTTATTACAGAAATATTAAGAGTATGTTACAATTGTGTTAATTATATTGACATATTAAAAAAAAAATATTATAAATATACATGTATAAATATATAGCTAAGAGGTTTTTATGAGAGTTATTAGTGGAACTGCTAGAGGAACAAAATTAAATTCAATAGATGAAATGTCAACAAGACCAACGCTAGACAGAGTCAAAGAATCATTGTTTAATATTATACAACAAAGAATAGATGAATCTGTTGTATTAGATTTATTTGCTGGCAGTGGCGCGATAGGAATCGAATTTTTAAGTAGAGGATGTAGAACTGCATATTTATGTGATAAAGCAAGTAATGCTGTAAATATGATAAACCAAAATCTACAAAGAACAAGGTTGTCGGAAAATGCAGTGGTGATGAATAAAGATTATAAAAAATGTTTACAGGATTTCTCGAATAATAATATAACATTTGATATTATTTTTATTGATCCACCATATAAAGATGACATTGCTGTTAGTGCAGTAGAAATGATACTATCTTTAAAATTGTTAAATGAAGATGGAATTATAATAATAGAAACCGATGAGAAAGATAGAGAAATTCAAAATTTAAAAAAATTAGATATACAAATATATGATTGTAGAAAATATGGCAGAGCAAATCTCATATTTTTAAATTGAAAGGGGCTTAATTATGGAAATATTTACTTTATTAGAGGAATTAGAGGACATATTAGAAAACTGCAAAACAGTACCTTTTTCTGGTAAGAGCGTTGTAGATAAAGAAGAAATATTAGAAATTATTAAAGAAATAAGATTAAAATTACCTGATGAATTGAAACAAGCTAAATGGATAAAAGAAGAAAGACAACGTATTCTTGTTGAAGCTCAAAAAGAGGCTGACGATATTGTCAAAGAAGCTGAAAACAGAATAATTTCTATGATAAATGAAAATGAAATAACTAAAAAGGCATATGAGAAAAAAGCTGAAATTATTGAAACAGCTAATGAAATGTCTAGAGAAATTTCTAAAGGAACAAAAGATTACGCTGATAATATTTTACAAGGTTTAGAAGTTGCTTTAGAAGATGCTTTAAAAATCATTCAAAATAATAGAAAAGAATTAAAATAAGAAAATAGAAAAAAGGGGCAAGGGGACGGTTTTTGCTTTTTGTCCAAGAGGGACGTTTCCAAAAAGGCAAAAAAATGTCATTTTTGGAAGCGTCTTTTTAAATTTGATAACAGATAGGAATGGAGGAATATAACTTTGGCAAAAAGAAAAAAAAGAAAGCAAACTCAAAAACAAACAAAAAAAATGAATTCTGAGGTTGCAGTTATTATTATGATAGTTGTAGGCCTTTTAAGTGCTGTATTAATATATTTTAAATCAGGATATGCAGGTCAATCATTGAGTAACTTGTTGGGAGGTATATTTGGAATTACCAAATTTATTATTCCAATAGGAATTATTGCGTTAGCAGTTAAATTAATTCACAATGATAAAGATTATGTAACATCAAAACTAATTCAATATGGAATTGTTATTTGCTGTATTTCAACTGTTTTAAGCATATATGAAGTTGCCGTAACAAAATCATTAATTATGAATCAGGAATTACAAAGCGTTTTGGAAAAGGCATATTATCTAGGAACAAATAATAATGGTGGAGGAATTATTGGTGCTATCATAGCATATCCATTAGTAAAATTATTAGGAGTTTTAGGTACGGTTATTTTGACAATTGGATTGGCTTTAATTTTCATTGTATTTATGTTTGGATTTAAACCAACAGAATTTATTGGAAATTTAATTGAAGGTATGCGTGAAAAACGCGAAGATTATGAAGAAGATAATACTCAAGATAATCAACATAAGGAAATTGTGGAAAGTAAAAAAGAAAGAAAATTAAGAGAAAAAGAAGAAAAAAGAAAACAAGCAGAAGAAATTGGTCAATTACAAATTAATTTTGGACAAGATACAAGTAATTTAAAGAAATATAATCATGAAAGTGATGATATAGTTCCATTAGGAATGAATAAAAATCAAAAGCATGATCATATGAATGAAGATCCTGAATTTATAGAAGGAAATTTATTTAAACAAGAAGAAGAACAAAAAGCAGATAATAAAAAAGAAGTTTTACAATTAGAACATGCTGTTATTGTTGAAGATGAACATTATGAGTATCCACCTATTAATTTGTTAAGTAAAAATACTAAAAAAGCTAATAAAGCAGGTGCAAGAGCTTTAACAGATACAGCAGCCAAATTACAAAAGACTTTATATAGTTTTGGTGTATCAGCAAAAGTAGAAGATGTTTCTGTTGGACCTGCAATAACTAGGTATGAATTAAAACCAGCAGAAGGAGTAAGAGTAAGTAAAATAGCTAATTTAGCAGATGATATAGCACTAAATTTAGCTGCTGAAACAATAAGAATTGAGGCACCAATTCCAGGAAAACAAGCTGTTGGAATTGAAGTTCCTAATAAAGAAAAAGAAGCTGTTCATTTAAGAGATGTTGTAGAAACAGAAGAATTTGCAAATAATAAATCAAAATTAAGTGTTGCATTAGGGAAAGATGTTGCAGGTAAAGTTGTAATAGCCGATATTGCAAAAATGCCTCACGTTTTAATTGCAGGTTCTACTGGTTCTGGAAAAAGTGTGTGTATAAATACAATTATTACTAGTATAATTTATAATGCAAAACCAAGTGAAGTAAAACTAGTTATGGTTGACCCTAAAGTAGTTGAACTATCAGTATATAACGGAATTCCTCATCTTTTGATTCCAGTAGTAACTGATCCAAGAAAAGCAGCAGGTGCACTTGCCTGGGCTGTTCAAGAAATGGATGATAGATATAACAAGTTTGCAACAAAAGGTGTAAGAGATTTAAAAGGTTATAACGCTGCCATGGAAAAAGATGGTGAAGGAGGAAAGCTTCCTCAAATAGTAATAATAATAGACGAGCTTGCTGATTTAATGATGGTTGCTGCAAAAGATGTTGAAGATGCAATTTGTAGATTAGCTCAAAAAGCCAGAGCTGCAGGAATGCATTTAGTAATTGCAACACAAAGACCATCAGTTGATGTTATTACTGGTTTAATTAAAGCAAATGTTCCATCAAGAATTGCATTTGCAGTATCATCTCAAGTAGATTCTAGAACAATTTTAGACATGGTTGGAGCAGAAAAATTACTAGGAAAAGGAGATATGTTATTTTCACCAGCTGGTTCATCAAAACCTACAAGAATTCAAGGAGCATTTGTTTCTGATGATGAAGTTGAAAAAATAGTTGGATTTGTTAAGGCTAATGGAACTGCAAAATATAGTGAAGCAATTCTTGAAAGCATAGAAAACAGTAATAAAACAGATAAAGAACTTGCAGAGGAATCTGATGATGATGATACAGACCCATTTTTAATGGATGCAATGGATGTTGTTGTTGAAACAGGACAAGCATCTACATCATTTATTCAGAGAAAGTTCAAAGTTGGATATGCAAGAGCTGGAAGAATAATAGATCAATTAGAAGAAAGAGGAGTAATTTCTGGATATCAAGGAAGTAAACCTAGACAAGTTTTAATGTCTAAAGAAAGATTGGAAGAACTAAAGATGTCTACATCAAATGAAACAAATGAATAAAAACATTTTAGTCATGTCTACAAATGTTAATAAAAGGAGATTTTTAGATTGGAAGAAAAGAAAACTTTATTATCAAAATTGAATATGAAGGATTACATGAAAGATTATAGAAATGAGCTAGAATTAGTTCTTGAAAATAAGCAGTTTGATGAGGAGGCCAAAAGCCTTCTCCTTAGTGTGTTTTACAAGCTAGACAATTTCTATAAAGATTATATGTCTGTTAAGAATGAATGTGAGCAAAAAAACAAATGTCTTGAAAATTTTATAAAGCTAATCCAAACTAAATGTAAAAAGATAAGTATAGTACAACCACAAGAATTTAAAGGAAACTCAAAATTCATTATTGATAGAAAAAGTGGTGCAATTCAATGTATCCCAAATGAATATATATTATTTTATGCAATAAATGAATTAAGAGAAAAAGATTTTGACAATGAAAAATTTTTATTAGATGATTTTACAAATGTATGTGTAAATTTTGTACTTAGTAAAGGAAGAGCAATAAATGCAACAGAACCAATCAGAGATTTTAATGGTTGGTCATGGAATGTTCAAATTGATAAAGCGGAAAATATAAATTACAATATAATTTACCAGAATTTATTAATGATATATGGCTATAAGCAACTAAATTCTTTCATAGGAAAAAGTAATATAGTTGATATTATGCATAATGAAATAGTTGAAGCTGGTTATGGTAAACAAGGAGAAAAATTTGTAGAAGATATTATTGAAATGTGTGTTATTTTATATAATAATGCATCAACAGATAATCATGATAAATGCGTAAAATATAAAAAAAGTTTAAGTAGTAAAATAAAGATGCTTACTAATAGAAAAGAATATGCTGAAGACAAATATAAAAGCAGTTCTAGTATTAGTAGACAGATAAAAAAGATTGATCAAATGTTTGAAAACATTGAATTACTTAGAGAAGAATATATAAAGGATATAAAAAATAGTAAAAATGAATATTTAGGATTAAGTGATTATGTTGAAGCAAAAGAAAAAGAAAAAGAAAAACTTTTGAAAAAAATAAAAGAAAATAACAAATCTTTAAATACTAAAAAATATGCATCAGAACAAGATGAGTATCAAACAATAATAGCATATTACAATACTGTAAAAGAAGAAGAAAAGAAAATAAATACACAAAGCAAATTAATAATATTGCAAAAAGAAGTATTAGAATGTTTTAGTATTTTAATAAGTAATGTTATGCAAAAAAAGGATGCTTTTAATTTTGTTAAAGAATTAAGGTATTATGCAAACATTTTAATAAAAAAAGATAAAACTGTTATCAACCAGGAACAAATAAAAAAAGCATATGAAGATGTTTGCAAAAAATTAGTTGAATTAATGATAGAAAATAAAGTTATAGATACAGGATTTAAATCAAATAAATTGAATTATCAAATTTTAAAATATGTGTTTACAACTAAAATAATAGAGTTAGAAACTTTGGTATTAAAATTAAGTTTTCTACAGAAAAATATGGTTGAAGTAGAATATTATGATACAAAAATATTAGATTATAAAAATACTTACGAAATACCATTTGATGAAGAAATATCAAGTAGAAAAGATAGAAAAATAAAATTATTTAAAATAGGAGGCTAGTATATGAATATTACTTTTCTTGGAGCTACAAAAACAGTTACAGGTTCAAATTTTTTAGTAGAGGGTGCAGGAAAAAAATTTTTAGTGGATTGTGGTTTGTTTCAAGGACAAGCAACAGAGGAAATGGAAAATGAAGAAGATTTTAAATTTGATGTAAATGAAATAGATTTTATGCTTTTAACACATGCACATATCGATCATTCTGGAAGAATTCCAAAATTGTATAAAGATGGATATAGAGGTAGAATATATGCAACTAAAGCCACATGTGATTTATGTGCAATAATGCTACCAGATAGTGGACATATACAAGAAATGGAAACTGAATGGAAAAATAGAAAAAGATTAAGAAAAGGTGAGCAAATAAAAGAACCTATATATGACGTACAAACTGCGTTAATGTCTTTAGAGTTATTTGAACCAGTAAATTATGATCAATTAATAGAGATTGATGATGATATTCATGTAAGATATAATGATGCAGGACATATGCTAGGCTCTGCGATAATAGAAATATGGATAAAAGAAAATGGAGAAAATAAAAAGATAGTATTTACTGGTGATTTAGGAAATAATGACATTCCTTTATTATCTGAACCAACAATGATTGAAGATGCAGATTATCTTGTTATGGAATCAACATATGGAGATAGACATCATATGAGAAATGATGATAAAGCAGAAATGTTTGTTGATATTGTATCAGAAACAGTAAGAAATGGAGGAACTGTTGTAATTCCATCTTTTGCAGTTGGAAGAACTCAAGAAATTTTATATGAACTAAATAATTTAAAAGAAAACAAACATGATAGAGATTTCTTACGCAAATATGAAATCTTAATGCATACACCAGTATATGTGGATAGTCCTCTTGCAATTTCTGCAACAGAAGTATTTAAGGAAAACATGGAATTATTTGATGAGAACACTCAAAAATTAATTAAAAGTGGAGATAATCCTTTAGAATTCCCAGGATTACAATTTACAAGAACAGCACAAGAATCAAAAGAATTAAATGAAAATGATGAATCTGCTATTATCATTTCAGCAAGTGGAATGTGTGAAGTAGGAAGAATCAAACACCACTTAAAACATAATATTTGGAATCCTAAAAATACAATTTTATTTGTTGGATACCAAGCACCAGGAACATTAGGAAGAAAAATTGTAGATGGTGCAAAAACAGTAAAAATATTTGGAGAAGATATATCTGTTAATGCAAGAATAGAATATATAGAAGGATATTCTGGACATGCAGATCAAGAAGGATTATTAAATTTTGTTTATTCATTTGTAAAGAAACCAGAACATATCTTCCTAGTTCACGGTGAACCTGAAGGACAAAAAGTTTTAAAACAAAAAATAATTGAAACAACAAATATTCCTGTAACAATACCAGGATTTGGAGAAAAATATGATTTAAATGATACAATAAAAATGGTAGATTGCATAGAAAAAAATCATGATCAAAAATATTTAAGATTACAAGTTCTAGACAGAATGCAAACATTAAAAGAAGAATTAGAAGATATGGAATCAATTGTAAAAGAAGACTTACAATCTAATGAAACTAATGATGTTGAAATTAATAATCTAAACGAAAGAATAAAAGAACTAGAAAGACAAATTGTTAGAATTGTTGAAGGCTAGTTTAAGAAAAAAAACGCGTCCTTGATAAAACAGGGACGCGTACCTGATTTCAATAAAAAAGCAGGAGGTTTTTTATGGCTACAAAAATAAAAACAGTATTTGTGTGCAGTAATTGTGGATATGAATCTAGTAAATGGCTTGGTAAATGCCCTGGATGTAACGAATGGAATTCTTTTTACGAAGAAAAAATAAATAAAGCTAATGATAAATTAGGTGGAACTGGAATAGAAAAAAAGAGTTGTAAGCCACTAAAATTAAATGAAGTAGTTGGTAAAGAAGACGTTAGAGTTTCAACTGGATTTGATGAATTGGACAGAGTTCTTGGAGGAGGATTAGTTAATGGATCTCTTGTTCTTTTGGGAGGAGAACCTGGAATTGGTAAATCAACTTTAATTTTACAGATTTGTGATAAAGTAAAAGGAGATGGAAAAGTATTATATGTTTCAGGGGAAGAGTCAGCAGAACAAATTAAAATAAGAGCAGATAGGTTAGGAATAAATAATCAAGATTTAATGTTTTTAGGTGAAACAGATATGGATATAATTCAAACTTCAATACTAGATATGAATCCAAAACTTGTTATAATAGATTCAATTCAAACTATGTATTCAGATGAAATAACATCTGCTCCAGGAACAGTGAGTCAAGTTAGGGAGATTACTGCACGAATTATGAAATTGTGTAAAACAAATGGTATTACAACTATTATAATTGGACATGTAACAAAAGAAGGAAATATTGCAGGTCCTAGAGTTTTAGAACATATGGTAGATACAGTTTTATATTTAGAAGGAGAAAGATATTTTTCATATAGAATATTAAGAGGTGTAAAAAATAGATTTGGTTCAACTAATGAAGTTGGAATGTTTGAAATGGCAAATGAGGGGTTGGTAGAAATTACAAATCCATCTGCTGTTTTAATTTCTGAAAGAGAAGATAATCCAGCAGGTTCTGTTATAATAGCTAGTATGGAAGGTACAAGACCTTTATTAATAGAACTACAAGCATTAACGACTCCGAGTATTTTCGGTATGCCAAGAAGAAATGCTAATGGTATTGATTATAATAGACTAACATTATTAATGGCTGTTTTAGAAAAGAAAGCAGGATTTAACCTTGGAAATCAAGATGCATACATAAATGTTGTAAGTGGAATGAAAATAAATGAACCAGCAGTTGATTTAGGAGTTATTATTGCTGTTGCATCCAGCTTCAAAAATTTAAGTGTTGCAAAAGATATCGTAATTATAGGCGAGGTAGGTTTAACTGGAGAGGTACGTACTGTCAATTTAATAGAAAAAAGGTTGAAAGAAGCAGAAAAATTGGGATTTAAGACGTGTATTATTCCAGAATCTAATAAAAAACAGTTGAAAGAAAGCTATAAAATGGATATAATAGGTGTTAAGAATATAAATGAAGCATTAAAAGCTGTTGGAATGCGTTAGATGCTTTAAAAGTTTGGAGGTAAAAAATGGCTCTGCTAAAAGACGATAATGAAATGCTAGAAATATTAAAACTAATAGCACCAGGAACACAAATACGTGAGGGACTAGAAAATATTTTAAAGGCTAAAACAGGAGCGTTAATTGTAATTGGAGATAAAAAAGAGGTACTAGATATTGTTGATGGAGGTTTTAGTATAGATGTTGAATATACGCCAGCAAAACTATATGAACTTGCAAAAATGGATGGTGCAATTGTTTTAAGTGGAGATTTAAAAAAGATATTAAGAGCTAATACTCAGTTAATACCATCTTCAGAAATACCAACAAGTGAGACAGGTACACGTCATAGAACAGCTGAAAGAACTGCAAAGCAAACTGGAGAATTAGTAATAAGCGTATCACAAAGAAGAAATATAATAACTCTTTTCAAAGGTGATTTTAGATATGTATTAGAAGATACATCAAAAGTTATCACAAAGGCAAATCAAGCATTACAAACAGTTGAAAAATATAAAAAAGTTTTTGATAATAAATTGAATATATTAAATGAATATGAATTTAATGATATTGTAACTTTAGAAAATGTTATAATTGCATTACAAAGAGCTGAAATGGTAATGAAGGTTGCTGAAGAAGTAAAAAAAGCAATATGTGAATTAGGTGAAGAAGGTAGATTGCTACAGCTTCAATTAGATGAATTGATTGGAGATTTAGAGTTAGAGGAATTATTGATTATAAAAGATTATATGGTTCCAAATAAAAAGACAACACCAGAAAAAATATTGGAAGAAATAAGACAAATTACACATGATGAATTAACTAAAACTCAATTAATAGCAAAATTACTTGGTTATGAAGATTTTGATAATTATGATGAGGTTGGAGTATTTACGAAAGGATATAGAGTATTAAACAAAATTCCAAGAGTTCCAAGTAATATTGTAGAAAATTTAGTTAAATCGTTTAAATCTTTTCAACACATTCTTACTGCTGATATTCCTGCATTGGATGAAGTTGAAGGAATTGGTGAAATTCGAGCAAGAACAATTAAACAAGCATTGAAAAGGATGCAAGAACAATTTATTTTTGACAATTTAATGTTATAAGAATCATAGTATCAGTACAATATAATAAGTTTTAAATTTTTTAAGAAAAGTATTGTAATTTTTAATAAATTAAGTTTATAATAAATTCGTGATTAATAAAAATGTTATGGAGGAATTCAAATGAAAAATGTATTATTGAAAATAGGAATAGCTGTAGTTGCAGTTGCAATAGTTTTAGTAGGAATCTTTTTAATAAAAGGAAAAACATATAAAAAGCAAAATCCTATTGCTACAATAGAAATAGAAGGGTATGATAGTCCGATAAAAATAGAACTAGATCCACAATCTGCACCAAATGCAGTAGCAAATTTTATTAAATTAGCAAATAATGGATATTATACAAATTTTAAAATGTCAATTGAATCTAATAGAATCATGGGCGATGAGTCAATGCAATTGGCAAAATTATCTAATATTACTGAGAATCCACAAACAGACTATGTATATGGAATAAAAGGTGATTTTATAAGAAATGGATTTGAAAATTTATTAAAACACCAAAAAGGTGTTATTACAATGGAAAGAAATGATTATAGTTATTTTGGATATGCTGAAGAAGGTTATAATTCAGCAAATTGCAATTTCGCTATATTAACAGAAGATATACCAAATTATAATGGATATTATGCAGCATTTGGAAAAGTAAAAGAAGGAATGGACATATTAGAAAAAATTGCTGAATCAAGAGTTGAAGAAGAAAAGACTTCTGAAGATAATACAACAGAAAACACAGAAGAATCAAATAATGAAAGTGAAGAAAAAAATAAAATAACAATTAAATCTATTACAGTAGATACTTTTGGTATAGATTATGGAACACCAGAAGTTGTAAATTATGAAGAAAATATGGAAAAAGTTAACCAAATTTACAGCCAATATTTCGGAGGAAGTGCTGAAAATACAATTACAAATGAGTAAAATAAAAAATCACCAAAGTTAAAAAAATGTTTTGGTGATTTTTTTGAAAAAAGCAGTATTTTTTTATTAAAAAAACAAAAAAAATTTAATAAACATGTTGACTTAGCTTAAAAACTGTTATATAATAGTGGGGCATGTAAGATTAGCGATGAAGTAAGATGTGGCTACATCCTTTGAAATAGCAGGGATGGAGGGAACTCTTATGGAGTATGTCGTGGCTTAGACCAAGGCGGTAAGTTATTTAAAATATTTAGACTTCGAAAGATAAAAAATGCTTTAAGATATATGAAGCAGTGTAATTAGAGAGATTAATTAAATAATCAATCAAAAATTATAAAGCTACATATAACAATTAAAAGCATATTTTTATTGTCAGAAAGTCATGCACTTATCCCAAGAATATCATGCAAAAACTTGGGTTTAAATATTAGAGTTTTACAAAACACCAGGGTGCGTTTATAACTTCCGACCAAAATAAAAATATTTTAAGGAGGGAAAATTACATGGCAACAGTAAAAGGAAATGCGGTAGCAAGTGAAAAAATCAGAATAAGATTAAAAGCTTATGATCATGTAGTATTAGAACAGTCTGCTGAAAAAATAGTAGATACTGCTAAAAAAACAGGAGCAAAAGTTTCAGGTCCTATTCCACTACCAACAGAAAAGGAGATTATAACAATTTTACGTTCTCCACACAAACACAAAGATTCAAGAGAACAATTCGAAATGAGAACACATAAAAGAGTTATAGACATTCTTTACCCAACACAAAAAACTGTAGATACTTTAATGAAAGTAGAATTACCTGCAGGTGTTGATATTGAAATCAAATTATAATTTTTCTTTTGAATTATAAAAGAAAGTTATAACTCGAAAGAAAAAATGAAATAGAGTTTTAATTAGTTAGAACTAAACTTTAAAGTTCGAAAAAGTTTTCTTACATATATAATAGGAAAGCAAGTCAAAACCAAGCTGATAAAAATTATCAGCCAATAGTTAGGAGGAATTTTAAAAATGAAAACAATTATAGGAAAGAAAGTTGGAATGACTCAAATATTTGATGAAACAGGAAAAGTTATTCCAGTAACAGTAATCGAAGCTGGTCCTTGTGTAGTAGCACAAGTTAAAACAGTTGAAACAGACGGATACAACGCTATCCAATTAGGATTCGAAGATGTAAAAGAATCTAAATTAAATAAACCAGAAAGAGGACATTTTGCAAAAGCTGGTTTAGCTAACAAAAAACATTTAAGAGAATTCAGAGTTGAAGATTTCGAAGACTTAACAGTAGGTTCAGAAATCAAAGCTGACGCTTTTGAAGCAGGAGACAAAATTGATGTTCAAGGAACAACAAAAGGTAAAGGTTTCCAAGGTGTTATTAAAAGACACGGACAATCAAGAGGACCAATGGGACATGGTTCAATGTATCACAGAAGACCAGGTTCAATGGGACCAACATCAACTCCAGGTAGAGTTTTCAAAGGTAAAAAATTACCAGGACATATGGGAAGAGTAACAGTTACAATTCAAAACTTAGATGTTGTAAAAGTTGATATGGATAAAAATGTTATCTTAATCAAAGGTAGTGTACCAGGAGCTAAAGGTGCAATATTAAAATTAAGAAAAAGTGTAAAAGCATAAGGAAGGAGGATTAAGAAATGCCTAGTATAGACGTATATAATGTAGAAGGTAAAAAAGTTTCAAGTGTAGATTTGAAAGAAGAAATATTTGGAATTGAACCAAATGAAGCAGTAGTACACAGTGTTTTAGTTAACTTCTTAGCTAACCAAAGACAAGGTACTCAAAGCACAAAAACAAGAGCAGAAGTTCGTGGTGGTGGTAGAAAACCATGGAGACAAAAAGGAACAGGTAGAGCAAGACAAGGAAGTATCAGAGCTCCACAATGGATTAAAGGTGGTATCGCTTTAGGTCCAAAACCTCGTTCATATAAATATACAGTTAATAAGAAAGAAAGAAGATTAGCTATTAAATCTTTATTAAGTTCTAAAGTATTAGAAAACGAATTAACAGTTGTTGACGCATTCAACTTTGATTCAATCAAAACAAAACAAATGGTTAATGCTTTAACAAACTTAAAAGTTGAAGGAAAAACATTAATCGTATTAGCTGACAAAAACGAAAATGTTCAAAAATCAGCAAGAAATATTGAAAATGTTAAAACATTACAAGTTAACACAATCAATGTTTATGATTTATTAAAATACAAAAACTTAGTATTAACTTTAGACACAGTTAAAAAATTAGAGGAGGTGTATGCATAATGATGGCAGAAGATATCATAATCGCTCCAATAGTTACTGAAAAAAGTAATGATGGAATTAATGAAGGAAAATACACTTTCAAAGTTAACAAAAAAGCTACAAAACCAGAAATAGCTATGGCTGTAGAAAAATTATTCAATGTTAAAGTTTTAAAAGTTAACACAATCAACGTTAGCGGAAAAACAAGAAGAGTTGGAAGAAACTATGGTAAAACATCAGACTGGAAAAAAGCTATAGTTACTATAGATACAAATCCATCTGACAAAACATACTTAGCTGAAGGTGGAAAAGTTAAGAAAGTAGCTAAAAAATATAAAGATTCTATTGAAGAATTTAT
>JAFVGB010000005.1 GCA_017475185.1 Clostridia bacterium | reverse complement strand
ACTTTCGATTATTGCGTACATTTAAGTACACCTCCCTTTATATGTATACTCGCTAAGCATAAAATACTAGGTAGCTAAAATTTTGATATTCAAAACTTTAACATTTAGGTACCCGACTCAGGCGGCTTACAGGTATATATTTTAACATAATTTATTGGTAGTGTCAACCATTTTTATAATTTATTGTTAATTATTTTTTGGAATACACAATTATAACTTGATAATAAAAATACACTATGATATAATCAAGAAACAAACTGTATAAATCCTCTACAACATTTCAACACATACAGTAATAACATCCGGAGGATTTTTTAATAGACATTGACTATTAAAAAATACCGTAAACATTTTATACTTTATCAGAGGAGGTTTTGATAAAGATGGCAAAAAAATCGAACAAAAATTCCGATGCGGTATCAAACAGATTGAATTTTCTTAAAGCAGAAAAAGCACGGTTATCTAACCAATTAAGTTCAATCAACGACGAGATTAATACTCTCTCAACTCTCACTGAGGAGGAACGAAACAGGTACATTTCTCTTGATATTTCTCTATATCCAGAAATCCCTACAAGAATAAAAACAATTTTCAATAAATATGCCAGCGAAAAAAAGATGAAAACTATAACTGCAAAAAACATCTATGACATGGGCAAAGATACTGTTTCTAAAATCTATGGAATAGGCTATTGGAGCATTATAGATTTGACTATGTTCTTTGAATCCAAAGGACTTAACTGGCAATAATTAAAGAAATCTACCTCTATTTGTTCCCTCCTTTATATAAAGAAAAGACTAACCTTTTAAGGTCAGTCTTTTCTTTTTTATATTAAAAGCTAATATTATCTTCTCCAACTATTTCTTTAAATTTCTTATAAATTTCTTCATTCATAAGCACTCCACCAGCCGAATCAAGCTTTTCTCCATTTTTTATATCAATTCTGCAATTGTTTCTGTCACCCGAAAAAAACTTAATAGCTCCTCTTAATCTATCTTTTTGTTCTTCTAGCAAATTCGTTATATCAATAGTTACAACATTACCTCTAGATTTGTGTGTTTCGCCTTTAAACTCAACTATTTTATTAGCTACAATTTTCACATCTTCATCTTCTCTAATGCTTAACCTGCCTTCAACAACTACAATACTGCCCTCCATCAAATAACTCGAACACATTTGATAACAGTTTTCAAATACAATAATTTCACATTGTCCATATAAATCTTCAATTGTTGTAAAAGCCATTATTTTATTTGTCTTAGTATATTTTTTCTTTACACTATCAATAATTCCAACTATTCTTACAACTTGTCCATCTCTATATCTAGGTAAATCTTGTTCTTGCAACTCAGAATTTTCATTGCTTTCAACATCACTAATTTCTTTCATTCTTAAAGTATTAATTGTTGCTTCTTGTTCAATAATTTTTCTATATGCTTCAAGCGGATGCCCTGAAATATATAAACCAAGCATTTCCTTTTCCATTGCTAACAATTCTTTTTCTGAATACTCTTTCAAAACTGTATAATTATATTTCATTTTGTCTAGCTGATTATCAGGCTCATCATCTTCGGAATCACCATTTCCAAATGCTAAATCGAACATTGTAACCTGCCCTTTTAACCCCTTTTTATTTGAATTAGAAATGCTATCAACAATATCTTCAAATGATGCCATTAATGTACTTCTTGTTTGTTCAAATTCATCAAAAACTCCTGCTTTTATTAAACTTTCTATGCACTTTTTATTAACTGAACCATCTTGCATTCTTTCGCAAAAATCTGCAAAATCTTTAAAAGGTCCATTTTCTTCTCGATTCTGAACAATACTGTCAACTACACTGTTTCCTACGTTTTTGATACTTCCTAAACCAAATCTAATCTTGCCATTATCAACCGTAAATTTAGTAAAGCTTTTATTTATATCCGGCTTTAAGATTTCTATTCCCATTTTTCTACATTCTTCGATATATAGAGGTACTTTATCTAAATTTCCTAAAAAGCTGTTTAATGTTGCAGCCATAAATTCTTCTTTATAATATGCTTTCAAATATGCAGTTCTATATGATACAACTGCATATGCTGCAGCATGGGATTTATTAAATGCGTATTTCGCAAATTCAGCCATTTCATCGAATATTGTGTTAGCTGATTTCTCATCTATTCCATTACGCACACATCCTGGAATTATTATATTACCTTCCTCGTCTGTTTGACCATGAATAAAATATTCTCTTTCCTTTGCCATTACATCTAGCTTTTTCTTTCCCATTGCACGACGAACTAAATCAGCGCGTCCTAATGAATATCCAGCTAAATCTCTTACTATTTGCATAACTTGTTCTTGGTAAACCATACACCCATATGTAACCTCTAATATTGGCTTTAAAGCTGGATGTGTATATACTGCATGTTCTGGGTCTTGCTTGTTTGCAATATATCTTGGAATTTGATCCATTGGCCCTGGTCTATATAATGAAACCCCAGCTATTATGTCTTCCAAACAGTCTGGTTTTAATTCCTTCATAAAGTTAGTCATTCCTTGACTTTCAAATTGGAATATTCCCATACTGTCCCCATTTTGCCATAATTTATATACTTTTGGATCATTCATTTCTCTGTCAAACTCAACATCTATTCCTCTATTTTGTTTTACTAAATCAATTGTATCTTGAATAACTGTTAATGTACGAAGTCCTAAGAAATCCATTTTTAAAAGACCGCAATTCTTCTAATGTTGTCATTATATATTGTGTTGAAATTAGTCCATCTCTTACATATAGTGGAACATATGTATCTACTGGATCTTTTGTAATAACTATTCCGGCAAGCGTGTGTAGAAGCCTGTCTTGGCATTCCTTCAAGACCCATTGCAATATCTAATAATTTATGTATTGTTTCATCATTTTCATATAATTGACCGTAATTCTCTATTTTGTTCTAATGCCTTTTTAATTGTGATATGTAACTCATTTGGAATCATTTTTGCAAGTTTATCCGCTTCTGCATATGAAACATCCAAAGCTCTTGCAACATCACGAATTACCATTCTAGCAGACATTGTTCCAAAAGTAATAATTTGAGAAACATGGTCATGTCCATACTTTCTTCCAACATAATCTATAACTTCTTGTCTTCTTTCATAACAAAAATCAACGTCAAAATCAGGCATACTAATTCTTTCTGGATTTAAAAATCTTTCAAAAATCAAGTTATATTTAATCGGATCAATATCCGTAATTCCAATGGCATATGCAACAATAGAACCTGCACCAGAACCACGTCCTGGGCCTACTGGAATTCCTTGTGATTTAGCATAATTAATATAATCCCACACAATTAAGAAGTAATCTACATATCCCATTTTCTTAATTACAGATAATTCATATTCAGCTCTGTCTAATATTTCTTTTGTTAAACCACCTTCACCATATTTCTTTTTTAATCCTTCATCACATAGATGTTTAATGTAATCGTAATGAGTTTCAAATTCTTCTGGGACATCATAATTTGGCAATATAGTATGACCAAATTCGAATTCAACATTACACTTTTCTGCGACTTCAACAGTATTTGCTAACGCTTCAGGAATATTCTTAAAATATTCTTCCATTTCTTCTGGTGATTTAATATAAAAATCATTTGTTTCAAATGACATTCTATCATCATCTGTCATTCTCTTTCCTGTTTGAATACATAATTGAACTTCATGATTATAATAATCATCTTTAGTTAAATAATGTGCATCATTGGTTGCTACCAATTTAATTCCTAGCTTACGAGATAATTGTATTAACTTTTGATTCACTACAATTTGGTCTCTGATACTATTTGCTTGAATTTCTAAATAATAATCATCACCAAATAGATTTTTATACCACAAAGCTTTTTCTTCTGCCTTTTCTATTCCCTCTCTTATTATAGTTTGTGGTACTTCCCCTGCTAAACATGCGCTACAACATATTAACCCTTCATGATATTTTTCTAATATTTCCTTGTCAATACGTGGCTTATAATAATATCCATCTGTAAATCCCAATGAAACTAATTTAGATAGGTTTTTATAGCCTTCATTGTTCTTAGCTAATAAGATTAGATGGTTGTATTTGTTATCTATATTAGGCTCTTTGTCAAATCTTGTACGTGGAGCAACATATACTTCACATCCAATAATTGGTTTTATTCCATTAGCTTTACATGCTTTATAAAAATCTATTACACCAAACATTACCCCATGGTCTGTAATAGCAATAGCATCCATTCCTAATTCTTTTGCTCTTATAGGTAAATCTTTTATTCTGTTAGCTCCATCTAGTAAACTAAATTCACTGTGGACGTGTAGATGCACAAAATTTGGCATGTCTATAACCTCCTATTCTTTCAATTGTCCCTATACTATTATTACATCGCATTATATAATATTTCCACATCATTAACAAGTGTTTTTCTTTATTTTGCCTGTTTTTTAAATAATTGACAAATTAATTATCCCCTGTTATACTATTTCTAGCTTTTTAGCTTAAAACAATTAGGAGGTAAGGTCTATGAACATCAGTTTAACCCAAACAAAAAACTCTCACCAGTTCAATGGCAAAATCCAGTTAGCGACATATTTGAAAATCTCTGAGACAGAAATTGCGATTTCAGCAGAGCCAGAAGTCATAAAGGAATTTGACAGTTTCTTATACTCACACGCAATTGTCACATTTAAAGATCTCTATACATTCTCGGCTCCAATTAAAAATCGAGCACGTGACAAAAAAACTTTCAACATTCCGTTTTCAGGCACCATACGTAAATCAACATACCCAAATATTTCTAAAAAAGAAATATTTATAACCTCTGCATCTGCTGATGTTATTAAAGCATTAGACTCTTTCTTTAAAGGATATCAGATCATAGGTTTCGTAGAAAATTTGGATACTAAATCTCCTACTTTAATTATTCCTATTAAATAAAGGAATAAAATTTTAGCCGGTCTATTATAGACCGGCTTTTTCTTATAAATTTCTTGCCATTTGAATTCCAGAAGCAGATGCCATCATTAATCCTCTTGTCATTCCTCCACCATCACCAATAGAATATAAACCTTTTATGCTCGTTTCAAATTTATCATTAATTAATACTTTATTACTATAAAACTTAATTTCAGGACCATATAACAAATTGTCTGGGTGTGCAAAGCCTTCAATGATTTTATCCATTTCTTTTATAAATTGTAATATATCTGTCATTGTTCTGTAACCTATTGCAAAAGTTATATCACCTGGAACTGCTGATTTTAATGTTGGTACTACAGTATTTCTATCCAATTCTTCCTGCCAAGTTCTTTTTCCTCTATTAATATCTCCTAAACGTTGAACTACAACATTTCCTTGTCCTAATTCATTTAAATTTTTAGCAACGTTTCGTCCATATTCAATAGGTTTGTTAAATGGATGTGTAAAATTGTGTGATACAAGAATTGCTAAATTTGTATTGGTGCTTTTTTTATCTTTATATGAATGTCCATTTACCAATGTTAAATTATTATCATATACTTCTGATGATACAAATCCACTTGGATTTTGGCAAAATGTTCTTACCTTATCTTTAAAAGGATATGGATACCCTATAAATTTTCCTTCATACATATATTTATTTATATTTTTCATAACTTCATCTGGTAATTCATATCTAATACCTATATCAACTACTCCAGCTCTTGTATCTATATTATGCTTTTTGCACATATCGGATAACCAATTTGCACCTTTTCTTCCTGCAGCCATAACTACTTTATCTGAATAAAATTCTTCTTGTTCTGCATTTTTTGTTTTTGCTGATTTTGCTATAACACCTTTTATTTGATTGTTCTCAATAATTAAATCCTTTACTTCTGTTTCAAATAACATTGTTATATTATTATCCTCTAAATATTTTTCTAATTTACCATACAATTCATGAGCCTTTTCAGTTCCCAAATGTCTTATAGGAATATCAATTAAATTAATTCTTTCTTTTTGTGCTTTATTTCTTATTTTAGTAACTTCTTCTTTAAATTCGACACCTTCTAATTTAGGGTCCGCACCAAATTTTAAATAAATGTCATCTGCGTAATCAATCAATTTTTTTGTTTCTTCAACTCCTACATATTTATGCAAATTTCCTCCAACATAAATATCATCATCTTCGTTATTATATAAAGATAGCTTTCCATCTGAAAACGCACCTGCACCCGAAAAACCACTTGTTATATTACAAAACGGTTTACATTTAGTACACTTTCCAGTTTTCTCTATTGGACAAACTCTATCTTCAACACGCTTTCCTTGCTCAACTAATAAAACATTTTTTGCTTTTCCCAATTGAATTAGTTCATATGCACAAAATATTGAACTTGGCCCCATGCCAATTAAAATAACATCATATTTTTTGTTTGAATTCATAAAGTTACCTCCTTTTGAAACATTTTGGGACGGTCTTTTTTTATAAAATCTTAATTAACTCTCCCATATCTTTTCCTTGAACTTGTGGTATTTTAATTATTTCAAATTTTGATGTTTTATCTCCAAATTTAATCTCCACTATATCTCCAATTTTTACATCATAACTTGGTTTGACAATTTTTCCATTTACAATTACCCTGCCATTATCTGCTGCTTCATTTGCAACAGTTCTTCTCTTTATTACTTTAGAAATTTTTAAAAATTTGTCTAGTCTCATTAATTTTTCCTCCTGTTTTTCTTATATCATACTAATTTAATTATTTCAACCAAATATTATTTAATTGCAATATAATTATTTAAACTAAAAAGATACCATAAATAATGGTATCTTTTAGCAGTTTCGATTATTATTCCGTTAATGGCAATATTTCCCATGCAGTATTTATAGAAAAAACTTTTCCCTTAATCTCCTCTGAGATTAGACACTGTCTTATAAGAGAATCAACTTCTTTTTCAATTTCTTTCTTTAAATACTCTGTATCTTTATATATGTCTGCAATTTTTCTTTCTTCAATATTCTTTAGGGCAATTGCTTCCATCATTTTCATGTTAACTACATAAACATAATTTTCCCAAATACATACTGCTACATCTCTAAAATCCTTAACTGTATTATCGATTGGATCTTTAAATCGAAACCGGACATCTTTATAAACTGTCATAAAAATCTTCCTTTCTGACATTTGGCATACAGGTCAATATTCTAATAATTTTAAAACCTTCTGGTTAAAATTTCATTAATTATAACATCAATTTATTGAATTATCAACATATTTAATGTATATTTTTCCCCATTTTGCTAAAAATATAATTTGAATAATAATTTTTAAGGAGGAATTATATTGGAACATATTGGTGAACAAACAATTAAGTTTAACACCCCTCCAACCATTCTAGAAACAGCTTCAATTGTTGGTCCAAAAGAAGCTCAAGGACCGATGGCAAAATACTTTGACCAATGTATAGAAGATGAATTTTGGGGTGAAAAAAGTTGGGAAAAAGCTGAAAGCAAATTTGTAAAAGAAACTGTTAGTACACTTATCTCAAAATCAAAAATAAGTGTATCTGAAATTGATTATTGTTTTGCTGGTGACTTGTTAAATCAATGTATTTCGTCTAGTTTTGGTTTAAGAGAATTAAATATCCCATTTTTCGGAGTTTTTGGAGCATGTTCAACTTTTGTGGAAAGTATGTGTTTAGGTAGTATTTTTGTTGCATCCGGAGCCGCAAACAATGTATTATGTGCTACTTCAAGTCACTTTTGTAGTGCAGAAAAGCAATTTAGATTTCCATTAGAATTAGGCAATCAACGACCACCAACATCTCAGTGGACAGTAACTGGTTCAGGTGCAGCTATTTTGTCATCTTCCGGAAAAGGTCCTTATATTACACACATTACTCCTGGAAAAATAGTAGATATGGGAATTAAAGATGCAAACAATATGGGAGCTGCAATGGCCCCAGCTGCTTTATCTACGTTAATTACTCATTTTAAAGATACAGGTCGAAAACCTAGCTATTATGATGCAATTATAACTGGTGATTTAGGTCATATTGGGAAAGAAATTTTAACTGAGCTTGCAGAAACAAAAGGATATAATATAAAAGCTAATTATAATGATTGTGGAGTTTTAATGTTCGATAAAGAAACTCAAGATACTCACTCCGGCGGTTCAGGATGTGGATGTATTGGTACAATTTTTTCTGGATATTTTTTCAAACAATTAAGAGATAAAAAAATAAAAAGAATTTTACTAATTGCAACAGGTGCTTTAATGAATTCAACTAGCACTCAACAAGGTGAAAGCATTCCCGGAATTGCTCACGCGATTAGTATCGAAATTTAATATTTTTTTGAAACATCTTAAAGACCGTCCCCTGCTTGTTTCAATTTTGAAACAAAAAAGACCGTCCCAAAATGTTTCAATTAAAGAAAGGATTGAAAAAAATGAATTTTATTCAAACTATTGACTGGATGCAATTGTTAAGATGCTTTTTTGTTGGTGGATTTATCTGTGTTATTGGTCAAATATTAATAGATAAAACCAAACTAACTCCTGCAAGAATTTTAGTAACATTTGTTACTGCTGGTGCTGTTTTAGGTGGTATTGGTATTTATAAATATTTAATTGATTTTGCTGGTGCAGGTGCAACCGTTCCTTTATTAGGTTTTGGTGCAAATCTTGCTAAAGGAGCAATCGAAGGAGTGAAAGAACAAGGTTTGTTAGGTGCTTTTATTGGTGGTGTTAAAGCTTCTAGTGGTGGAATTGCAGCTGCTGTTTTCTTCGGTTATATTGCCTCTTTAATTGCAAAACCTAAAATAAAAAAACAATAGCAATTATTTGTTTTTTATAAATTATAAAAAGATTGGGCGTGCTGTTTATAAACCGCACGCCCTTTATTGGAGGTCCATTGGCTGTGAAGATATCTAAACTATAGTGTTCTACACGGGATCTCTAAATATATTTTTATCCTATCTTTTATATCACATTTTTTTTAATTTGTAAAGTTCTTTATAAATTTTTCAACAATCTATACCAATTTTTCCACATAATTTTCACAATTTCTTCACAAGAAAATCCTTGTATTTCCAATTCTTTTATGATATTATTCACTTTACTTATATTCTCTAATCCTTCTGCAGTCTTTTTTGAATTCATTCCATCAAAATCACTTCCAAGTCCAATATAATTTATTCCTACAATTTTTTTAATATATTTTATATGCTCTACTATATCCTTGACATTTGCTCTACTGTTTGAATTTAAAAAATCTGAATAAAAACATATCCCAATTATTCCACCAGTTTTTGCAATAGCTTTAATTTGACTATCTTTTATATTTCTTGGATTATTACAAATTTCATAAACATTTGAATGTGATGCAACTACTGGTCTCTTGGCTATGGAAATAACATCCCAAAAAGTTTTTTCTGATGAATGTGAAACATCAATAATAATATTTCTTTTATCTAATGTTTTTACATATTCATTTCCAAGCTTAGTTAAACCCTTATCAGTTCTAGTTTTAGCTCCACACCCAAGTTCATTATCATCATTCCATGTTATGGACATCATTCTAACACCTTGATTATAAAAATATTCTACATTATCTAAATTTCCACTTATTGCAGAACCATTTTCTATACTTAAAATTACCTTAGTATCGTTACTTTTTTTAGCTTTTTCCACTTCTTCCTTGTTCTCTATTAAAACCTTACAATTATTATTTTCTTCATACTCCTTTAACTTACCTAAAATATTGTTACACCTAATAAATCCCGCGTTTTTAGAATTCAGAAATTCAGTATCAACAAAACATGCCATAATTTGAATTCCACCACCTAATTTATTAGCTCTATCAAAAGAAAATTGTAAATCATTTTTGTTTAAATCCATATTTTCATCCAATGCTTTACTTAATGTATCACAATGTCCATCTATAAAATACATTATACCTTCCCCCTTTTATTACAAAAGAAAAACTATAAATTTCAAATTATTAGTAAAAAATAAATTTGACAATTTTATAACTAGTTGATAATATTAATTAAATTTATGTAGAAAGAAGATGAATTATGATTACTACTGCAAAACAACTACTAAAAAAACACTTCGGATATGATAATTTTCGTAAAGGTCAAGAAGAAATCATATCTCATATTTTAAATAAAGAAGACTGTTTAGGAATAATGCCAACTGGGGCTGGAAAATCTTTATGCTATCAAATACCAGCATTAGTATTTGACCGGAACAACAATAGTAATATCACCTTTAATTTCATTAATGAAAGACCAAGTTGATTCTCTAGTACAAAACGGTATTTCTGCTACATTTATAAACAGTTCTTTAACAACAAATGAATATTTTCAAATTATAGAAAATGCAAAACTTGGAATGTACAAAATTATTTATGTTGCACCAGAAAGATTAAATTCCGATACATTTATAGATTTATTAAACAAAATTAATATATCAATGTTTGCAATTGATGAAGCCCACTGTGTTTCTCAATGGGGACATGATTTTAGACCGAGCTATACAGAAATTTCAAACATTATCTTAAACTTACGTAAAAGGCCAGTTGTCACAGCTTTTACCGCAACAGCAACAGAACTTGTAAAAAATGATATAATTAATTTGCTAAAACTATCAAATCCTTTCACAATAACTACCGGATTTGACAGAAAAAATCTTTCGTTTAATGTTGAAACACCTGCTGATAGAAAAAAATATTTGCTAGATTATCTAAATACTCATAAAGATGTGTCTGGTATAATCTATTGTTTATCTCGTAAAAATGTGGATAATTTATATGAAGAACTAAGTAAACAAGGATTTTCAGTATCAAAATATCACGGAGGAATGACTGATAAATCAAGAATAGAAAATCAAAACAACTTTGTTTTTGACAAAACCTCTATAATGGTTGCTACCAATGCTTTTGGGATGGGAATTGATAAATCTAACATACGTTATGTTATTCATTTTAATATGCCTAAAGATTTAGAAAGTTATTATCAAGAAGCTGGACGTGCAGGTCGTGATGGTACAAATGCTGAGTGTATATTATTATTCAATAGATCTGATATAGTTTCAAATAAATTTTTAATAGAACAATCAGGATCTAATAGCACTAAATTAATTGAATATCAAAAATTAAATGATATGGTAGACTATTGCAATACAGATAAATGCCTTCGTAAATATATTTTAGAATATTTTGGTGAAAAAACAGATTATGAGAATTGTAATAATTGTAGCAATTGTAATAGTGAAATTGAATCAACAGATATTACCACTGATTCAAAAAAAATAATGTCATGCATCAAAAGAATGAAAGAACGTTTTGGTATAGGCTTAGTTACAGATGTTTTAAAAGGTTCAAAAACAGCTAAAATAAAATCTATGAAATTTGATGATTTATCCACGTATGGAATAATGAGTGATTATTCTAAAGATACAATTAAAGAATTAATTTCTTTCTTAGTATCTGAAAACTATATAAACTGTGTTGGAGATCAATATCCTATTTTAACTTTAGCACCAGCTTGTGCAGACGTTTTATTTAATGATAAAAAAGTATTTATCAAAAGAAAAATAGAAAAAGTAAAAGCAAAATCTGCTGGAATTGCTTACAATACAGAACTTTTTGGTATTCTATCATCTATAAGAAAAAAATTAGCAGAAGAGTTAAATGTCCCACCATTTGTTGTGTTTAGCGATTCAACTTTGATAGAAATGTGCCTAATTTATCCAACTACACTTGATGAATTATATCAAGTTTCTGGTGTGGGTAAATACAAAGCTGATAATTACGGAAAATATTTTTTGCAAGAAATTAAACAATTTATAGAAGAACATAAAATAGAAAAGTCATCAAATGTAGTAACAGAAATAAAAAACAAAAAAATTAAAATACCCAAAGAGCCAAAATCAGAAAAAGAACCTACAAAAATTACAACATATAATTTATACACTTCTGGAAAAACAATTGAAGAGATAGCAATTTTACGTGGAATTACACAAAGAACCGTAGAAAATCACTTACTTGAATGCTATGCTACTCGGAATGGATATTGATTTAGAAAAAGACATACATACACAATATGAAAAAGAGATTTGTAATGCAATTCATTTTATGAGTGGTGCTTTATTACGTGATATCAAAGCAAATTTACCTCCAGAAGTCACATATTTTGATATTAACTATTATTCTGAGAAAATAAAAAAGAGCAAATAAAATATATTTGCTCTTTTAAGTTTGCTATTTTTATTTCATTATAAATTAAGCATTTTTTGCAATTTCAGCTATTTTAGCAAATGCTTCGCTATCGCTAACTGCTAATTCAGCTAACATTTTTCTGTTAACTACAACATTAGCTTTTTTTAGTCCGGCAATCATTTTGCTGTATGTTAAACCATTTTGTCTAGCTGCAGCATTAATTCTTGCTATCCATAATTTTCTAAAATTACTCTTTTTATCTTTTCTTCCTACATATGCATAAGCACCAGATTTCATAACTGCTTGTTTAGCATTTCTAAATCTATAGTGTTTTGCTCCATAATATCCTTTTGCTCTTTTTAATATTTTTTTATGTTTTTTACGAGTAATTATTGCTGTTTTTACTCTTGCCATTTCTTTTCACTCCTATCCTTTTCTAAATATATTTTAGTTACCATATGGTAATAATTTTTTAATTCCTGCTTCACATGTTTTATCAGCATAAGCATTCATGATTTTTCCATTTGTTTTTTGTCTTTTTGTTTTATTAGCTAATAAGTGTCTTCTGTTTGCTTTAGTTCTTTTTACCTTTCCTGTTGCTGTATAAGAATATCTCTTTTTAGCTGCTTTGTTTGTTTTTAGTTTTGGCATAGCCATTCTCTCCTCTCTATATTAATTATTTGTCAGCTTTTTTAGCTAAGATTATAAACATATTTTTACCTTCTAATACAGGTTTCTTCTCAGGAGTTGAAACATCTGATAAACTTTCTATAAATTTATTTAATACTTCTTCTCCTAATTTCACATAATTTAATTCTCTTCCTCTAAATCTAACAGTAATTTTTACTTTGTTTCCATCTTCGATAAACTTTCTAGCATTTTTAGATTTAAATTCAAAATCATGTTGTTCAATATTAGGTGTAATTCTAATTTCCTTAACTTCAAAAGTTTTTTGTTTTTTTCTAGCCTCTTTTTCCTTTTTTGCTTGCTCAAATTTATATTTTCCATAATTCATTATTTTGCAAACTGGTGGCTCTGCATTTGGTGCAACTAGGACTAAATCCAATTTCTTTTCAAAAGCCATATCTAATGCTTCATTTAAAGAAACAGTTCCTTTCTTTTCACCTTGATCATCGATTAATTGAACTTCTTTTGCTCTAATTTGTTCATTAATTGGTAATTCTTGTTTTATAATAAAACACCTCCTAAAAATTTTAAATAAAAAAAATTGATTGACTTGAAATAAGCCAACCCACCTTCTAAATAAAGTTCTTATACATATTCATTATTATAAATAAATACAAGAATTACAATATTTATTAACCTTTTTCTTTTCGATAAGGTGAGAAGTGGATTGCTTCTTCTTTTTTGTACTTATCTATAATACAACATTTTACACAATTTGTCAACCACTTCTCTAATATTTTTTTATTTTCCACAATATCTACAAAGTATTGATTCAATACCTATGTTCAAATCTATTAAACCTATTTTATAATTATAATCTAAATTAGAAAATTCTTCTAGTATTTTTCTTAATTCAAATTCATTGAAAAAATTAGCTTGATTTTTATATTTACTAACTAAAAAAGTCTGATTTGGCTTTAATTTTAATACTTCTGTAATGTTCTCATTATTTCTTATAGCACATTTAACAAAATATAATTTTTTAAAATGATTGTATAAAGTAATTAATATTTTTTGAACAGGTTCTTTTTGATAAATCAAATTATAAAAAACATCCATTGCTTTTTTTATATCTTTTTTACCTAAATTGTCTGTCAAATCAAAAATAACACTATCAATTTGTTTTGTAGTCATAGCATCAATATCTTTTTTTGTAATTTTGCCGTTTTCACCAGCATATTCAATAAGCTTTCTTAATTCATTAATGATATCTTGTAAAGATGTACCACAACATTCAACTAAATACTGACTATCATAATCAGAAATTTCAACTTTATATGCAGAACTTATCGCCTTAATTCTTTTTATTAAGTTAGGAAGCTTTTCAGGTTCAAAAACAATCACTTTACCTTTTGCTTCTATTACTTTATATAAATTATTTTTTTCCGCTTCTGTTTCAACAAAAACAATTAAGTTATCTTGTTTTATTAAGTCAATATTATTTTCAATGTATTCTGCAATTTTATCTGATAGACTTGAATTATTCGAATTTTTTCTTTTACCTTCTTTTTTTAATAATCCCGAATTTCTTACAATTATTAATTTTTTATCAAAACCAAAACAAGGAGTTTCAATGTTTTCTATAAGTTGATTTACATTTGTTTCGTCTAATTTTATGAAATTAATTCCATCCATTAATTTATCAAAAGATTTTTTGATTTTCTTAATATAATCTTCTAACAAATATAACTCTTGCCCATATAATAAATATATGCCTTCCATTTACTTCTCCTCTTTAATTTTTTAATATTTTTGATTCTGATGATTAATTATCCTTTTTATTTGCACTTTTAAATTTTTCCAAACTAGCTTCTAATTTTTTTCTTCTTTCATCATTAACACTCTTTTTTCTTGAATTAGTCTTACCAGAAGCTGATTTTTTAGCTTTTTTATCACTAGCCCTTATTGATTTTATTCTTTCTTCATATTTATCAAAGAATTTGCTTCTTTTTTCTTCTTCTCCATTGTTTTCTTTACCAATTTTATTTTTATTCTTTTCTTTGATTTTCTTTTTCTTAAATTTCAATCTATTATTTAAAATCATATATTCAGGATTGTTTTGCATATCTTTAAATTTTAAATCTTCACATATAAGTTCAACTATTGCAGCAGCTATACTATCTGGATTATGTCTTATACGTTCACCATCAACAGTTGCTAAATCTCTTTTTAATAAATGCATTCCCATTGCTTTTGCTTTAGCTGTATCTTGCTCTACTAAATCTCTTCCATCTTCATTATATTTTCTGATAATTTCAGGTACAATCTCTCCTGTATCATAAATACAATAATCTACTACGCCCTCTCCAACATGGTCAGTAATTGCTTTAACGTGATCAGATAATGTATAATTAGAAGTTTGTCCAGGTTCTGTCATAATATTGCTTATGTATATTTTAAATCCTTTACAATTTTTTATTGCTCTTGTCATTCCTTTAACTAATAAATTCGGAATAACATTTGTATATAAGTTGCCAGGTCCTATTATAATAGCATCAGCTTCTTCAATAGCTTCTGCAACACCTGGTGCAACTCTACAATTGGTTGGATTTATAAAAATCCTATTAATCTTACTTGATTTTTTATTTACAATTTCTGGTATTTCGTTTCTATTCTCAACTATTGTTCCATCTTCTAATTCAGCGCAAATTTTCATTTCTTCCATTGTAACAGGTAAAACTTTTCCAGTTATATTTAATACTTTACTTGATTCCTTTACAGACATTGAAAAATCATTATAAACTTTATGCATAGCTAATAAAAATATATCCCCAAAAGACAATGATTTTAATTTACCATCATCAAATTTATAATTTAATAAACTATTCATTTCTTCTTCGTCAGCAGCCAGTGCTACCATACTTTCTTTGATATCATCTAATGGTAATGTTTCCAATATTTTTCTTGAATCAGAAGTTGCTTCTCCATAATCAGAAACAGTAACAATAGCTGTTAAATTATCTGTATATTTCTTTAAACCTTTAAGAACAGAATTAAGCCCTGTTCCACCACCAATTACAACAATTTTAGGCCCTTGACTATATACTTTTCTATTAAATATTAGTGATTTTAAATTTTCTTCTTCTCTTTTATCAGTTTCTTTAACTAATAATTCAAGAGTTCTTTTATTCATATGTACAAGTCCTACGATTATAGCTAAGAAACCTAATACAAAACAAACAACTATTATTGCAATTTCTTTAATAGATTCTAACTTGTTCATAACTAATATTTTAGAAATAGCAAAGCATATTGCTACAACACCTGCTAATATTAAGAACATCCATCTCTTCATTTTTGAGCTTGATTTAAACCATTCAAAAAAACCTTTCATTTTATTCTTCCTTTCTCTTGTATAATGAAATTTTTAAATTTCATCTCCTATTGTTTCAATTTCTAATTCTATTTTTTTTCCGAATTTTTTAAAAACTTCTTCTTTTATAACATTTACTAATTCTAATACATCCTTAGAAGTCGCATATCCAGTATTTATAACAAATCCTGCATGTTTTTCTGATACTTTAGCACCACCAATACTATATCCCTTTAATCCACACTCATCAATTAATTTAGCTGTAATAAAGTTATTTCCTCTTTTAAAAGTGCTACCTGCGCTTGGGAATTCAATAGGTTGCTTTTCTAATCTACTTTTCTTGTATTCATCCATTTTTTCTTTAATAACAGTATTGTCTTTAACTTGAGTTAATTGTAATTTTGTTTCTAAAATAATGTATTTTTCATCTTTAAAAATACTTTTTCTATATTCAAACTTTTGTTGTTCATTATTTAAAATTACAATATCTCCATCATAATTCATACACTTTGTTTCTACAACAATATCTTTAAATTCTGAACCATATGCACCTGCATTCATTCTAATTGCTCCACCAATGGTTCCAGGAATTCCTGATGCAAACTCAAATCCTGATAGAGATTCATTTAACAATTGAAATGCTAGTTTAGCTAATGGAACACCTGCACCTACTGTAATAACTGTTTTTTCTTGTAAATTTATAGTTTTATCTATTTCAATCTTATCTATATTAATTTTTAAAACAATTCCTCTTATTCCATTATCAGAAACTAACAAATTACTACCATTTCCAACTATAGTAAGCGGAATATTACTATTCCTACAAATTTCTAAAATATGCTTTATCTCTTCTTCACTTTTTACTTTTACAAAAAAGTCAGCATTACCACCTATTTTAAATGATGTATGCTTCTTCATTGGCTCATCTACTAAAACATTTTCTTTAGCAATTTTTTCTGTTATCAAATCATATATTTGTGGATTTGTCACAAAAACTTCCTCCTTATTTATATAACAAATTTCCTTGTTAATATATCATAAAAATTAGTAAAACGCAACCTTTTTGACTGTTAAAAGTATGTCTAATTTTGTCGTATTGTGGCGCACGATTTTCCTTTACATCTTGCTATTTTCATGGTATTATTGGTATTGTCTTTTTCTTCTTAATATAATTTTAATCACAGAAAGGAGTATTTTATTCTTAACATGAAAAATCTTAATAATTTAAATCAAAAATTAAAAAATTTGCAATCACAAAAGAAAAATTTTAGCTCTATCAATGATATTTCCCTGATGCAATTTTTAAAATTCAAAAGTATTCTTTCGAAAGAGAAAAAAATAAGTAAGCAAATTGATAACACAATTTCTCAAGGAAATGAAATTAATTTTTGGTATGATTCAACAACTAAAAGTTGGATTGAAAATCCTCATATTAATTGCAGAAAATATTATAAATTAGAAAATAACGCAGCTTATAAAAAAGACCTAAAACTCTATAAACTTGGTCTTTCCTCTCGAAAGCCTATTCATCCTCTAATTCAAAAATTAGAAAGATTATTATCCCCTATTACTAATTTTATAAAAGAAAATTATTCAAAAATAAAGCCAAAACTATCTAAATGCAATTTTTTCAAAAAATTTTATCAAAAATACAATTATTTCAAATCTCAAACTTTGCCAAAAAACATTAACAAATTAGCTGTTGATACAGCCTCAATTGGAATCAAAGGTTACAGACATCTTAAATCAAATTGCAGATATATCAGAAATTCAATAACATCTAAAGATTCATTTAAATACTTAAAAAATGTTATAAATCAAGCTAATAATAAAATTGATAATTATGAAAATCAAAAAAATTTTAGAGAATCACTAAAAATCGAAAACTTTAAATCTGTTTCTGATAATTATAATGATTCTAATATGATTAATAATAAAATACATGAATATAGTTTATCAAGGTAATATTTTTTCCTTGACTTCTCAATCTAAATGTAATAGATTATTTGTAATAGCATATAAATAAAATTACCTAAGAAAGGATGATTAAAATGAACGAATGTAAAATATCAAATCTATATAATTTAAATGAAACAATTGCAAAAGAAATATTTACTGGGTGTGAATATCCTTGGGAAGTTTTACCTAAAATAAAAAATTTTATAATTGAATTAGGAGAATCTCTTAGTTTAGATGATTATAATAAAATTGGAGAAAATGTATGGATTGCAAAAACTGCTAAAGTTGCTCCAACTGCTTTTATTGCTGGGCCTGCTATAATTGGGAAAGACACAGAAGTTAGACATTGTGCTTTTATCAGAGGTAATGCACTCGTTGGAGATAACTGTGTTGTAGGAAATTCAACAGAATTAAAAAATGTAATTTTATTTAATAATGTTCAAGTACCTCACTATAATTATGTTGGAGATTCTATACTTGGTTATAAATCACACATGGGAGCTGGTTCAATAACATCAAATGTTAAATCAGATAAAAAATTAGTTATTGTAAAAAATGGAGACGAAAAAATTGAAACAGGTTTAAAGAAATTTGGATGTATGATTGGAGATAATGTTGAAGTTGGATGTGGATCTGTTTTAAATCCTGGAAGTGTTATTGGTAGAAACTCTAATATTTATCCATTATCTTCTGTAAGAGGTGTAATCGCGTCAAATTCTATTTATAAAAAACAAGGTGAAGTAGTTAATAAGATTGTTATGTAATTAATTAATAATTTAAAAAGAAGATATAGATTAAATCTATATCCTCTTTTTTAGATTTTCTCAATGCTTTTTCGTATTTGTCATACCAGTATATATTGTTGTTCCAATAAATTCCAAATGCCATTATTGCAATGGCACATGGCTTTTTATTTCCGTAATAAACTTTTTGCTATTTGAAGCTAACTCTGTTATATCATCTAAATACTTCTTATATTCTATATCTTCAAAATACATTTTATTTCTTGCATAACCATTTATCCCAAATTTCTTCAACAAAAATTTTCTACATTCTTCTATAACTTCTTCCTCATTCAATTCTGGAAAATGCCTTTTAGTGTATGAATAACATCTCATCAAAGTAACTTCAACACTTGTATTTCGATCAGCTGAAGATACAATTTTTCCATATACACTTCTTGGTTCTGTTTCCATTGATGAACGGTGGTCTTCAACTGCTTCACTCATTATTTTTATTTGTTCACCACTGAAAAATTCTTTTAACTTTTCATCTTCACTCAACATTTTTGCAGAAATAGTTTCATGATTTTTAGCATCTATATGATGTGCCACGTCATGATATGCTGCTATTACATATACCATCTCAAAATTAATATTTTCTATTTGATTTGCAAAATTCATGCTCCTATTTATTACATATTGAGCATGTTCTATACCATGTCCTTTATCATTTAAATTATAGTGATATTCAATAACACTTTGTATATATTTCTTTAAAATAGGATTTATTTTTTCTTTCTTAGCTTCTATATATTTCTTTATTGTTTCCTTTACTTCATTAGTTATCCTTGGATTATCAATTATTTCTTGTTCTGTTTGCCATGAATATGAATCATGCTCTGTTAGAATTATATTATCTGTCTTTTCAACACTAATAACAAAATTATATTGTCTTGCATTTTTTCCGCTTCCAGACTTATAATCAAAGCTGTCTATATAATATAGTATTTCTCTTATGTCACAGTTTGTTTCTTCTTTTACTTCTCTAGTTAAAGCTGTTATTATATCTTCACCTTGCTCCATATTTCCACTTGGTAATTCATCAATTCCGCCCATAAAATCTTCTAATTTTCTAGACATTATTAATATTTTTCCAAATTCATTAATAATAATTGCTCCAACAACGTTTTTTTCGATTCCCTCTTTTTTTCCTTTTTCTAATAAATACGAATATTTTTCCATTTTTCTCCTCCATATAATTAAAGAAAATCATATCTTAGCTAATTATACAATAAAAAATATTAGTTTAAAATATTTTTCAAAGAAATTGATAATATTTCGATTATTTATTGCATGACTCGTTTAATGATTCGTATGTAAAAATCTAAATTTTCATTATGCATACCTAGGTTCTTGTATTTTGGCAAAATAAGCTGTAAAAAAGAAAGAGATGTTCAGTTTTGAACTTCTCTTTCCTTTTTTCATTTCAAACCTTGTAGATATCGTATTTGCCCTTATACCCCACATAATAATTAGCAGGTTCTTTGTCTCCAGGCTGGTATATGCGTTCTTGGGGTTCATTGTTGCCCTCATAGAATTCTACATTTTCAGCCTCATAGAGCATATCGATTAATTTTTTGGCAAGTGTTTTTGCTTCTGTCATCTCAACCTCATCTGTAACATCCTCAATATATGTTACAACCTTGAATTCAACAGTACGCACTCCATCAAATGACATCATAACTTCATTCGGAATATTGTCATTGATGTGCATTTTTGCCATTGCCTTAACAAATGTTACAAAAGCCTTTGATGTTTTGGGAAGATAAATAAAATACTCCGCTAATGCAGCTGAAATGTATAATCCAGCAGAAGTACCATAAAGACATTCATCCTCATAGTCGTCTGGATTCATCCAACTGATGTCTGTACATGCTTTTGATTCTTTCTCTGACCACTCAAATACAATGGGTTGAGTTTCCTTCTTGAATGTTGCCATAAAAGCTTTCAAAGCTTCTTTTGCAGCTACATACAAATCCGCATCATTTTTCCGCATGGTAATTACCTCCTTCTACGGTGTAAAAATGTTTTCATGATAGGCACTTTGCACTATCTTGCTGAAAATTTTATCATGTTTTTCACATTATGTCAATTTTGTTTTTTAAAATCTGTCAAATTTAAAATTCTGTCAAATAACTTACGATATAATTGAACAAATTACTTTACAACTATATTAACTAATTTTCTAGGTACAACTATTTCTTTTACAATATTTTTTCCTTCTATTTTCATCTTTACATTTTCAATTTTTTTAGCAGCATCTTTCATTTCCTGATCTGTATATGAAACCGGTACTTGTATTTTTCCTCTCAATACACCATTAACTTGCACTACCATTTCATATGTATCCTCTATTAATTTTGATTCATCATATGTAGGCCATGATTCATATGCTATTGTCTTTTTATTGTTAAATACTTCACTCCATATTTCTTCAGTAATATGTGGAACAATTGGATTCATTAATTTCAAAAAGTTTTTAGCATATTCTAAATTCCATGAATCTTCTTTATAAACTGCATTTACAAATATCATCATTTGTGAAATTGCAGTATTAAAGTTTAATGTTTCATAATCATCAGTCACTTTTTTTACTGTTTGATTATATATTTTATCTAAATTTGGATTTTCTTTAAATTCTCTTTTTTCTTCATGATATAATCTCCAAACACGATCCAAAAATCTCTTTATACCTCTAACTGCTTCGTCATTCCATGGTTTATCAGCTTCAAGAGGTCCCATAAACATTTCATACATTCTAAGCGTATCTGCACCATATTGCTTTTCTATATCATCCGGATTTACAACATATTTTGGGAATCGTTTGCCCATTTTTATACCATTTGAACCTAATATCATACCTTGATGTACTAACTTCTTAAATGGCTCCTTAACACTGACCAATCCTTGATCAAATAAGAAATTATTCCACATACGAGAATATAGCAAATGTCCAACTGCGTGTTCTGGACCTCCTATGTATAAATCCACTGGCATCCAATGTTCAATTAGTTTTGGATCAGCAAACATTTTATCATTTTTAGGATCTAAATACCTTAAGAAATACCAGCTTGAACCAGCAGAACCAGGCATTGTAGCTGTTTCTCTAACACCTTTCACTCCATCTATCTCAACATTTTTCCATTCAACAGCATTTTCCAATGGTGCCTTACCATTTTTTCCTTTATAGTCATCCATCATTGGAAGTATTAATGGTAATTCGTCGTCCTTAAGTACTACATCTCTTCCATCTTCTAAATGAACAATTGGAATAGGCTCTCCCCAGAATCTTTGACGTGCAAAAATCCATTCTCTTATATGGTAATTATTTGTTCTTTTTCCGCATCCCATTTTAATTAGTTTTTCTGTAATGGCTTTTTTTGCTTCCTCAACAACCAATCCTGTAAATTCTTCACTATTAATTAATTTGCAGTTATTATTTAAATAATCTTGTTTTTCAAAAGCACATTCTGTAGTATCACGTCCTTCAATTACTTGAATCATAGGTAAATTGTATTTTTGTGCATACTCAAAATCTCTTTGATCATGACTTGGAACCGCCATAACAGCTCCTGTACCGTAACTTGCAAGAACAAAATCCCCTAAAAATATTGGTACTTCTTTGCCATTAACAGGATTAATTGCAAATATTCCTTCTAATTTAACTCCATTTTTTGTTTTATTAAGTTCTGTTCTGTCGATATCAGATTTTTTTGCAGCTTCTTCTCTATATTTGGCTACTTCATCCCAGTTTTCTATTCTATCTTTTAATTTATCCACTAATTCATTCTCTGGTGCTAAAACCATAAATGTAATACCATATATTGTCTCTATACATGTAGTAAATATTGAGAATTCTCCACCATCTTTAATTTTAAAATTAACTTCTACACCTTCAGATTTTCCAATCCAATTTCTTTGCATCTCTTTTGTAGATTCTGGCCAATCTAGTTCATCTAATCCATTTAATAGTTTTTCAGCATATGCTGGCATATCTATAATCCATTGTTTCATATTTTTACGAACTACAGGATATCCGCCTCTTTCACTTTTACCATCTATAACTTCGTCATTTGCCAAAACGGTTCCTAATTCTTCACACCAATTAACAGGCATATCAATTTGTTTAGCCAATCCAGCCTCATATAGTTTTTTAAATATCCATTGAGTCCATTTATAATAGCTAGGATCACTAGTAGATATTACCCTGTCCCAATCATATGAAAATCCTAATCTTTCCAATTGTCCTTGGAATGTTCCAATATTTTTTTGTGTAAATTCTGCTGGATGATTTCCTGTTTGTATTGCATATTGTTCCGCAGGAAGTCCAAAAGAATCATATCCCATTGGATGAAGAACATTGTATCCTTGCATTCTCTTCATACGAGATATTATATCTGTTGCGGTATAACCTTCGGGATGGCCTGCATGAAGACCTACACCAGATGGATATGGAAACATATCCAGTGCATAATACTTAGGTTTTGAAAAATCCCATACATCCACTTTAAATGTATTGTTTTCTTTCCAATAATCTTGCCATTTTTTTTCTATTTCTGTAAAATTATACATTTCGTATTTCTCCTTTTATTAATTATTTGTTATATACAGCTATTTAACTATTTCTTTTTTTGAATTGTATTTTTCTTTAAAATACCACATATATGCAAAAATTATAGCTCCAACAACTATATATACTCTTATACTTGCCATTAGTGTCCATGCTCCCATAACACCAAGAGGGATTAAGAATTGCCATAAAGCAACTGTTAGTATATTAATTCCAGTACCAAGTTTCTTTCCAAAAGTTAAATATATTGAGTATAAGAAAGATGATAATGATGATACAGCTATTAATGTAACTAAAATTGCTTTAATAATATTGGTAACCATTCCAAATTTAGCATATGCCATTAAGAATATAAATATCAAATAAAATCCAAAAGCAAATCCTCCTAAGATAAATGCCTTTTGTATATTTATCTTATTTACACCATCAGAATTCTTATCATTATATTTTAATAATTCATAATAATATGGATATAAAAAAGCTCCAGGAATTAATAATAAACAATTTTTAATTCCAACTCCTATTTGGTCAGTTCCCATTTGAAGTACTTGATAATTACCTCTTGAAAAAATTAGAACTACTCCAGTTAATGCGAAAAGTATCACATATACAGCTATCCAGCTAATATGATCACTTAATATATTTGACAACATTCCATATCTATATAGTAGTACAATGAAGAAAATAGCAAATGCAAGTGCTATAACTATGCCCCCTACTTTTCCAATTGGAGTTGATGAAAACACTGTTTGTATACCATTCATACTTATCCAGCATTGAAATGGACACATTATTCCCATAATTATTTTCATAACTTTTGAATCAAATACATTTACCAATTTTGGAATCTTTAGTGCAAATACACCAAACACAATACAAGCAAGTGTGTTACCTAATGCCCAAAGTAAATACGGAACTATCCCATTCTTTTGAGCTGTAGTAACTCCATTTAATAAACTACCTGCGTTTGCCCAAGTTGCTGCAATACTCATTGCATAAAATAATGTTGGATTTTTTGCAATTTTTGAAATTAGACTTTTAATCATTTTTAATACCTCCTTTATTACTAAAAAATAGTTCAAATCCTGTAAATCCGTTTGATAAAATTATTTTATTTGCATCACTTTTTATTAAAGTGTCCACAACATCTTCTCTTACTCTTGCATCACCTAAATATGGAAAATCTATTAAACTATTTTTTATTATTGCCGGAAAAGAAATTTTATCTGATGCAGATATTTGAAAAAGTCTTAGTAAGTAGTCTTTATCTTCAATGTTGTCCATATTTTTGCTTTTACCGTTAAAATTAACATTTATAATAGTTAATTTACTAAAATCTATTTTTATTTTATTGTGCTTAGTCTCATATTCTCTCATATCAACAAATATTTTTTGACCTAATGGCTCAACAAGTCTCTTCTCATGTAGAATAACAGCTTTTGTTAATTTCTCACTAACAAGTTGTTCAGAGAGAGGAGAAACATTATCATATACATTTCCTTTATATATATACATGTCTTTATCTATTACTGTTTGTTCTGTTGAAAGTAGCTCCCATCCATTTTGAAGTGCAACATTAATTAAAACACTTTTACCACTTCCGCTTTGCCCTAATCCTATAATTATCTCATTGTCTTTGTTTATAAGTGCACAACCATGAAATACAATTCTATTATATTTAGTTTCTAGAATATGTAATATATATTTTTGAACTATACCTTTATTTCCAAATAAAGAAAATTGGTGATTATAGTCTCTTTCCACAATACTTGAAATATCAGTATTTATAACAAAGCCTTCTTGTTTCAATTCTACACTCGTAGTTTCAGTATCATTTATAATTATTTTTTCATCTGCTTTTTCCTCACCATTGCATTTTAATATATGATAATTAATATATAAATTGTATGGTTCTGGTTCTTTAAATAAATCTGCTATAACATATTTCTTTGAAATCAAATCAATTTCAAAAACAATTCCACATATTTGATATTTTTGTTTGTCCATACGCACCCACCTTTTCTACGATCTTCTTGAAACAAATGCAATTGTGTCAACGACTTCTTGTGTAACTATATCATGACCGCACTCCTTTTTCAATCCAAACCCAAGCACTTCTCCTCCTGTTAAATATGACTCTACAGTATGTACGCTTTCGTCTGTATTTTTTAAGTATATTTTTGCTATTTTTCCATTTTTTACAATATCATCCAATTCATTTAAATTTTCACATTCTACTATACTTTCTTTTTCTCTTAATTCCATATCATCTCTGATTATCTTATCATTTTTATCCAATAATGATTTTATTATATTGAGTATTTGGTCTAAACAAGAATTAATATCATTAGTGGTAGCTATTAATTCTTGAACACCGTTACTAATTGAATAAATTTCAATATCACTACGTTCTTTTTTCAATAAAATAGTAACTGGTATTCCTTGTAAAGAATTAGTATCTACCTTAGAATTGATTTTTTTTCTTATTATTTTTTCCGTAAAATAACGTATTTTATTTTCTTTTAGCATATTATTTAGATTATCAATATCTTTATCATATGTATCATCATTTAATGCATTTAGTATATCAACTTGTATAGGTGCAAGAAAACTATATAATCTTAAATTCTTTCCATCACAAGAATTTAAAAGATAAGAAAATAATATATTCTCACTTAACCCAAAATGTATAGAATATGTCACTTTATTTCTATTTTCCACTTGATCTTTATATTTTAAATTTACAGACTTAGTAAAGATATCATCATGAAAATATGTCATACCTGTGATAACAGTTTCTTCTAAAGGAGTAATAGAATCAATACATATTGTTCTTTTTGATATTTTTTTATTAGTACTACGTGGTCTTAAAACTTCTACACTTGGTATATGTAACAACTCCTTAATAACCATTCTATTCCAATTTGTTGCAAAATCCAGTTCCTTTTCCGCTTCTTTTTCTGTTTTAAACACAGAATAACATTCTAAAAAAGATTTCCTTTCACCTAGGTTAAAAGGGAATTTTGTATTTTTATTTGTTCTAAATACAGGTCCCAAATTATATATTTTTATTGGAAAATCAGAATATGGATAATCATGTTTTAACAATTCATTAATATACATATATGCATTAACTTCATGTCCGGCAGCAATCATTAAATTCTTATTTTCCACTCGCATATATCCTCCAGATACTTTGGAAACTTTGTCTATTTCTTTTAGTGAATCAGGATCTACTAAATCTGATAGTATAACTTTTTGATAACCACCATTATTTAGAAGTTCCATAGCTTTTGTATATAAAGAATCACGTATTTTCGCACCATATGGCATATAATTTATAGACTCTTTTACAGGAATACCCATACATGCAATACCTGCCTTAGTAATTAATTTTTTAAAATCATATGAATTAATTCCTTCCATAGCTACTCCTTTCACATATAAGCTCATTTTATCTTTACATAATAAATATCATAAAATTGCAATATTTTCAAGTATATCTACAAAAAATCTTTAATTTATCTATCGCATTTAAGCACTTTCGGAAATTTAACATTCCATCGTATTTAGATTTTTAATAATTACCTCTCCATCTTGTACTGTTTTATATTTTAAATGATTTTTCTCTAAATATTCTATAACATCATCAATCATTTTTGAAGATTTATGTTTAGATTTGTAATGTGGAACAATTATCTCCCTAACAAATCCCAAACCACTATAATTCACATAATCAGAGGTGTATGGGTTTATAGCTGGAACCACTAGTTCCAGTCCACTTAAATTAGATGATAATACACAACTTCCGGCAGAGTATCCTATATATAACACATCACTATTTCGTTTTTTGATTAGAAAATTATCAAAACCACTAAGTTCCATTGCTTTTCTTAGAACAAACACATTTCCTCCAATCACACAAAAAGCTTTATATTTTTTTAGTTTTTCTTCTAATGCATTTGTGTTATCAAAATATTTTTTTAAATCTAAAACTTCCACGTTAAATCCAATACACTCAAGCATATGTATATCTTCTAAAACTCTATTTTTTTCAATATCATCTTGTACATAAGTATCTCTTGCGTTTGTAATTAAAAGTATATTGTTACAATTATGTTCATTGTTCCATTTTTTTATAAAATCAGTTTTATTTCCTAATTTATAAGATGAAATATATAATTCCATAATTTCTCCTTATCTTTTTTATTAAATTACTTTTTATATTTCAAATTATATCATATCATAATTTTATATCAATTATCATTTTCTCATCTTTTGTGATTTAAAAACAAAAAAAGTAACAGATACTTTCATATCTGTTACCTATGGATCGTTTCAGCGGTAATTTACAAATTTTTACAAATAGGAAATTTGTATTACAGCTCTTTTAACTTGGTTTTAATTTAGCATAAATGTTTGTGGTTTGCAAAAGGTATTTTAATATTTTTATTAACTTGTTTTCATTTTGTCAATTTTCCTTTGTAATTCCCTGCTCTAATTCTTGTTCATCTCTTGTAACATGTTTTTGAGCAGCACTCTTTTGGGTAGTAGGTATATTAACTGTTGCCTTTCCTATTTCTTGTTCTGATATACTATATCTACCCGTTCTCATATCTTGATAATATCTATCTGATTTTTGATCATGAAAAAAAATAATTTTTTCTATTTGTTGTTCTCGTTGTTGCTCTCGTTTAATCTCATCTAAAAATTTCTGTGCATATTCTTTTGGAACTCCGTTCTTATCAATCATAGTACAGCCAATATCCAAACTACTGAACCAACTTAAATCATCATTTACTCCCCAACAAGTGAGAGCTTCTATTCCATATTTTCTAGCACATTCATACACTTTTTTCCATAAGTTTTCGTAGATTGGATTATTTGGATTATATTCTTCTGGTGTTATTCCATCATCTTTTCGTCCAGGTGTAATATCAACTTCTGTAATTTGGATTTCTTTACCAGTTGCTGCAAAATCTCTATGAATTTCCTCAATCTGTTCTGGAGTCATTTTGGCGTCATAATGCGATTGTAATCCTATTCCATCTAATATAGTCTTACCTGTCCTTTGTTCATATTGTTTTATTTTTTCAATGACTTCTAAAATTGCTTTTCTCTTTTCTGGATGCTGTTCACCATATTCATTATAAAATAACTTCGTTCCTTTAGGTAAATTGGCTCTAGCTATTTCTAAAACATCTATGTAAAATTCTTCTCCTAAATATTCCATCCATTTTGAATGTCTAATTCCATCTTTTCTTTCTTGTTCTGTTGGTTGTCCTGTATGCATATCTGGAACTATTTCATTTAAAACATCCCAGCAATAACAATTAGGATAATGTTCTCCCATAGTTTTGATATATTCACTTAAAAAGTCTTTTGTCAATTCTTTTCTTCTTTGATAAAACTCTTCAGGATACTGCTCTCTAAATTTTCCCAAAGAACAGCCTAATCTATCTTCTATGTATTTATCTAGTGCTTCTGGTTCATGTTTATGCCAAACTAAAGTATGTCCTCTCATTGCTTTTCCATGTTTCATAGCATATCCATATACTTCATCTGCAAATGAAAAATTATATTCTATTCTATGATTTTCCTTATCATAACCAGCAATAGTTGATGTCATTTTCATCTCACCTTCACAGGTGAAAGATGTAAGAACATTATCTACATATTCTTTCGTTCTTAAAAGTGACTCATAATCCATTTCATCAACATTTCCCAAAACATAAAAACCTTCTTTAGTATTTTGACCTTTATCTTCTTTTACAGGTATTCCGTTTTTTATTTCACCTTTATTAGTTAAGCTTCTTTGATACTTTTCTATTTCTTGTCTTTTTTCAGTTTCTGTTAAATCAGGATTTTCAATTATATTAAATATATGAATTAATTGAAAACCTATACTTGCACCAATTTTCATATTTACCCCCTAAACATAAAAATCTAATTAATATTAAAAATCTTCTTAAAGAAAATAATTATCTTATTATAAAAGTGCTCTTTTTTTACTTCTATTGGTAGATTATTCTCTACTGATTCATTTTCTTTATTATCTATTTTGTTATCCTTTTTAAAAATATCATAATTGTAATTATTCTTTTTTTCTTCTTCTATTTTTTGCCAATCGTATCGTTCTCTAGCTTGTATTCTTTCTTTTTGATATGGTGTAGCCCAATAATCTCTGAATATATTAGCTAATATTGCTTTTGTTTCTTCTAATAATTCTTGTTCTTCAAAACTCTTATTTATATCAATAGAAAATTTATATGTGTTGTCCATTTTGCTATTGAATGTATCTAGCATTGTTTGTGGTATTTTATTAATGCTTTCTTTTGGTACATATTTTAATATTTCTACTACTTCTTTGTATGCTTTAGGATAATTATTCTCCATCCCTACTTACTCCTTCTCTTTGGTTTTCTTCTGATTCATGTGCTCTTATATCTTGAGTTACAACAATTTGTGCTTTAGTATTACATAATACTTTTCAATATTTCCAATCAAATTATACCATACATTTTATTATTTGCAACCATTCTAAATCTTGTAAATATAAGTGTTACAGTCCACGAAGCGCATTAAATAAATATAGTACAACTTTAATAAAATTTTTATAATTATATTTCCTTCTTAAGTAAAAAAAAGATAATCTTTCGATTATCTTTTCATGGCTCGATTAACGCACAAGTATGCAAACTCGAAACCTAAATATATTTCAATTTTATTTTAGTTATTTTTTATGGTTTTAATTTAACATAACTCTTATTAATTTGCAATAGTTTTTAACTAATTTTATATTTTTCTTCTAAGTCTTTAAATAAATTATCTATTTCATTTTTTAAAATAGACTTGTTTTCTTTGAAATTATTAAGTTTATTATATAAATTTTCATAAACAATTCTTTCTGCTTCATTTACAATTTTTTCTTTATTATATTCTTCTAATTCAGTATCTTCTTTTTCATATATATATTCTAGGGATTTTAATATATCCTCTTTTGATATTTCTAATAGTTTTTTATATTTTCCATCAACATATAAATAACTTACATTGTTTTCATACTTTAAGATTTTCATAAATTTTTCTCCTTTCCTCGTATGTTTCAACTCCAGCTTCCATACAATTTACAATTGCATCATAAGTTTGAATTGTCTTTCCATCTTTATCTGTTAACATTGTATCTGTAAAATTTCCAACATATACTTGATCTTTTTGCTCCTTATAATTATACATTGTATATATAAGTTTATCAGCCTTGTTTGAAATTCCCAATGTATTATTATGCGTAACCACAAATACTGTTGTTCTATTAGATATATCTTTTATCAATGTATTTATATTTTCCTTTATATATTGATTATCAAAAGAAGATTCTGGTTCATCCAACAATAAAATATCATAGTTTTTATCATCATCCAGCTCTTTTAATAAATTAAATTCTGCTTTTTCCCCACCTGATATTACACTCCCTTTTTGATTTACAACATTATATTTTATATCAACAATTGTTTTGCAAAGCTTATCCAAAGCTACTCCATCTTCTTTTAGTTGATTAATATACTTAAAAATATCTTTTCTATAGTATTTATCAAAAGTATCTTTAAAAGAACCTGTAGTGACCTTCTTTCATTTTGCTAACATTTTTATATGGAGCTTTTGTAGCAATAATTTTAAATCTTTGATACTCTCCTTTGAAAATATCACTTTTTTCTTTTATTTTTTTAAATCTTCATTAAATCTATTTACAATCAATCGATTTTTCATAATATTGTATAAATCAATCTGTGGTATTGTATCTACAGATGATTTTAATTCTAATTTTTTCTGGATATTTTCCACTAATTTATCTACTTTTTTTTTCATTTTTTCAAGTTATTTTGACAATTAATTTTATATTTTTTTCTTCTTTATTATTAAAACTCATTTTACTCTTAAAATACATGGAAATTCGTGCAAAAAAATTGGGCGGTAATTAACCGCCCTTATATTTTTTTAATTATTACTTTGTAAATATTCTGTATAATAAGTATTTCCACCTATTGTTTCTGTAGATGTAACTCTTGAACTATTTGAATCTATATCAGTTATATTACCCAGAACTGTATCAGTTTTTCCTTTTAAAATACCATCATAAAAATATACCTCTCCTTCTGTATGACCAGAAGATGGATTATTTGATATTGCATATGTAGCACCAGTTATTACAGGAGAAGAAGTATCAACACTTCCATCATTAGTTCCTATAATAAGTGTACAACCATGTTGATTAACAATTGCTTTACCGGTACTTGAAGTAATTGTTCCTCCTTTAACTACAGTTGTTCCTCCATTAAGTGTTTGTACGGCACCTCTCTCATAATTTTGATAAGAACCCGTATTTTTAGCTATTAAGCAAGCTGTTCCTGATATCTCAACATATCCTCCATCATTAAATACAGCTTGTCTATCACCTGTTGCTTGAACCAAAGTAGAACTTAGATATAATTCTGCATTAGATTCACAATTTATAGTTCCTTGAGTAGAACCAGATGTTACTGTACCTCCAACAAGTGTAAGTTTTCCAAAATTATCTATTGTTATCTTTCTTCCATTTGCCGCTGGATTTCTAGTACTAGATAATGTTTTTGTACCATCATTATTTAAAATGTTATCTTGCAAATCTAATATAACATTTTGTCCTTGTATGATTTCAACAGCTTCTATAGTATCTGATAATAATAATACTGTTGTTGGTGTGTTGTCTGTTGGAACAGCCCTAACAGCTTCTTGTAATGAATTATATAGAGTATTTCCAATTTGAGCAACTTTATCAGTTTTCCAATGTGCATAATATGTTGTATCAGCAGCATCTACAATAGTACTTGTAGTTACTTCATCACCACCAGTTGGTGCTGAATACCAACCTAAGAAGGTATAATCTGTTCTAGTTGCAGTTGGTAATGAATTAAGCGGATCTCCAAGTATTACTGATCTACTTTGCTCACCAGATGTACCACCATTTCCATCAAAATAAACATTTACATATGTATCTTCCCATTGTGCATAAAAAGTAATATTACCAGTTATAATTTGAGTTGGATCTGCTGGGACCCCTCCTGACTGCTGAGTATACCAACCAAGAAATGTTTTATATGGATTAGATGCTGTTGGTAATGCTCCTAATTGAGTTCCATAAACCAAGCTTCTTGTAGGTTCAGAAGTACTACCTAAAGTTGCATCAAAATATACTTGTACATTTGCCGATAAATAAGCTGTATGATATGTATCTGTACCAATAGATTCGGTAGAATTCATAATCCAATATCCACTTTCTAATACATTTGCTTTAGCTTCATTATCTATTGCAGCAGATACACCTTTAAAAACTCCATCATAAAAACTGAAATTAGCTACAGCATTTATACCATATCTTTTTCCAATAATTTCAGGATTTGTTGAATCCATATTTCCATCATTAGTTGTACCAATTATCATTGTAGCAGAATTCTTTAATCCATCATAATTTTTTCCTTCTATTTTACAATCTAGTATTCTCATCGTACCAGCATTATTATCAACAGCAGCTCTTTTCTGACTACCTGTTCCACTTACATTTGAAATATATGCTCCGCCATATATCTCAACTGTTCCAATATTATTATAAACAGCTTGTTTTCCGTTTGTTGCTATATTTTGAATCCTACCTCCATTGATTTTCAAAGCTCCTCCATCAATGTTATTAATAGCACCATTATTTATTGCATTCATAACAATATTAGAATTTCGAATCTCTAATGTTCCTTTATTTTCAATTACAGCAAGAACAGAAGAATTTCTTAATTCATATCCCTGAAAATCAATTATTATATCTTTACCAGTAGAGATTGAAATATTTTCACTTGTATCTCTTAATAATTTAATTGTGGTTGTTGTACCATTATTTGCAGTTACTGTATTTATAGCTGCTTGAAGTGATGAATATGTTGTTCCATTTATTTCAGCAACAGCATCTTCTGCAATCCATACAGCATATAATTTAATATCTCCTAAATTATTTACAGCTTGCTGATTTCTATACAAAGTTCCACGACCATCAGGTTCGGTATTCCATCCAGCAAAAACCATTCCTGTTTTTGTAAATCCATTTGCATTTAAATTTGTAGAAATATTATATGAAATTATTTGAGGAGCCATAATCCCAGTTCCTGTATTTGCATCAAAGGTTACTGTATACTCAGCCTCTATTGAAAATTGATTTGATACTGAGGATGTTGAAATAAAATAAGCCTTTAAATTATTTATATTTAATAAAACAAATGATAAAACACAAAGACAAATTAACAATACAAGTATAAGCTTTTTTAATTGAATTGATTTTTTTGAACATTCTAAATAATGCTTTCCTACTTTTTTTTTACACATTTCAATAGAGAGCTCCTTTCTTCAATTTTCAATATAATTACTCCATAATATAATCCTACAATTTAATTTTATCATTACGATATTTTTTTGTCAATGTAGTTATATTACAATTTATTTATATTACAGTTACAATTAAAAAATATTATTCTTTTATTATTGATTGAATATAGTTTTCTCCTGTAACTGTATTTGTAGCTATTTTTGCAATATAACTAATTCCATCTATTTCAAATAGTATAAAAATACTTCTTGCAGCAGTATCTCTTTCTATATTATCTAAACCAATTTTTTTAGTATCATTTTTCTCGAAATAATATTGTCCATTTTGATATTTTAATCCTTTAATAGAAATATTTTCAGCAAGTTTCACATTAAATATTGAATATACAATATTATTTATTTCCTCTTCTGTCTCAATCTCTTTTGTTCCATCAATAGTATTACTTACAATATCCTTATATGTCAAAGTAGTCTTTCTTCCATTGGTTCTTAATCTAGTCCATTTTCCATCTTGAGCAGGATTTAAATTATATATACATACCTTTTCTGCTCGAAATATCCTATTTTATTAGCTCCTAACTCTTCAAGGAGACTTATTATACTTTTAGGTTCTATTTCTAAAACTTTTAATTCATATTCAGTTTTCACTTTATTATTCTCCTTATACACTAATTGTCAAATTCTTTTACAAACCCTACAATATCGCTATTAACTTTTTGTATTCTTTCATCATTTTTTAATTCATCATATGAAAACCATTTATAATTATCTGGTAGATTATCTAACTGATTCTCTGTTTCGATTTTATAAAAATAATGTTCATATTTTTTTTCTATCTGAGCACTTTCAGAAAATTTTGTGTGCTTTTTCATTCCTAGATAATTACATTTAAAATCTTTTAAACCTAAAATCGCTTCTACGTTTTTTTGTATAATATCAATATCCTCTGCTCCATTAATCTTGCAATTTAAAAATAAATAAGATTGCCATCTTTCATCATAGTATTGTAAATATTTATTTTCCTTATTTTTTATTATTATAATTGCATGTTTTCCCATACTTTTTCCTCCTAAATTTTCTTATGTTAAATTCAATTATTCATTCCTATTTTATCAAATCCAAATCCCCATTTATCACAACAGGAGAAAATCCTGATATTTCATCATACAACATTCCTTCTGGTATATCATTATATAAATAGATTTTCTTATTTTTCATAAAAGCTTCATATATTTCAATAAATGTTGCTCCACCAATATAGTTCTTTTTACCATTTTTATCAAAGTTTAAAGTTAATACAGCATCCATAGTTGCTATTCTTTCTTCACTCATTCTAAACATTCTTGCTTTAAATTCACTATGTGCTTCTTCCCCTAAAGCCCAACTTTTCTTTTCTGCATCTGGTTCATAGTATGTATTTGGTAATTCAACTATATGTCCATTTTGCTCTAATTTTTCTTTTATTGGTGCTATATCTTTATAAAAAGCTTTGCTACAAATTATTAATATTTTCATGTTTATTCCCCCTGTGTTAATGTTTTTTCATTCCATATCTTTACTCTTTGTCGGAAATCTTCGCATATATTGTATTATATACGAAGATTTCCGACAAGTGTTTTATTAAAATTTAAAAATTTTTTTGAATTTAATTAGTTAAAAATTAAAAAAGATAATCTTTCGATTATCTTTTCATGGCTCCTCGTGTTGGACTCGAACCAACGACCTATCGGTTAACAGCCGAGCGCTCTACCAACTGAGCTAAAGAGGAATATTTTCTTTTTGCTTTTTAATTATATATTATAGGATTAACAATTTCAATAATTTTTATTAAATTTTTAGAAAAAAATTTTACAATCCATCAAATGCCGTTTTTAAGAGCATTTGATGGAATTGTATTTAATTTTTTTATATTTTTTGTCTAAAAGCTTTTTTTCCTGGATATACTGATACTTCTTCTAGGTCATTTTCTATATTTAGTAATCTGTTATATTTTGCAACTCTATCAGTTCTACATGGTGCACCTGTTTTTATTTGTCCAGCATTTGTTGCAACTGCAACATCTGCAAGTGTTGTATCTTCTGTTTCACCACTTCTATGTGAAACAACAGCTGTATATCCATTTTTGTGAGCAAGTTCTATTGCTT
>JAFVGB010000024.1 GCA_017475185.1 Clostridia bacterium | reverse complement strand
TAACCAAACATTTCTGAAAGTGGAATAAATCCTCTTACTATTTGGTTTCCACCTCTAGCTTCCATACCTTCCATTCTTCCTCTTCTAGAGTTAATGTCTCCAATAACATCTCCCATGTATTCTTCTGGAACTGTTACTTCAACTTTCATGATAGGCTCTAATAATACTGATTTACCTTGTTTACATCCTTCTTTGAATGCCATAGAACCAGCAATTTTGAATGCCATTTCTGAAGAGTCAACGTCGTGGTATGAACCGTCAACTACTGTAGCTTTGAAGTCGATAACTGGATATCCAGCTAAGATACCGCTTTCAGCAGCTTCTCTAATACCATCCTCGATTGGTTTGATATATTCTTTTGGAATAGCTCCACCAACGATTTTGCTTTCGAATTGAATTCCTGTACCTGGCTCTAATGGTTCCATTTCTAACCAACAGTGTCCATATTGTCCACGTCCACCAGATTGACGAATGAATTTTCCTTCTACTTTAACTTTATTTCTAATTGTTTCTTTGTAAGAAACTTGTGGTTTACCAACATTACATTCAACTTTAAATTCTCTTTTTAATCTGTCAACGATAATGTCTAAGTGTAACTCACCCATACCAGCGATAACAGTTTGTCCTGTTTCTTGGTTTGTATAAGTTTTGAATGTAGGATCTTCTTCAGCTAATTTTGCTAAAGCAATTCCCAATTTTTCACTATTAGCTTTATCTTTAGGCTCAATAGCGATATCGATAACTGGTTCTGGGAATTCCATAGATTCTAGAATAACTGGGTGTGCTGGATCACATAATGTATCTCCAGTAGAAACCTCTTTTAGTCCAACAGCTGCACCAATGTCACCTGCATAAACTTTTTCTATATCTTCTCTGTGGTTAGCATGCATTTGAAGAATTCTACCAATTCTATCTTTTTTATCTTTATTAGCATTTAATATTGTAGAACCAGCGTCTAATGTTCCAGAGTAAACTCTGAAGAAACATAATTTACCAACGAATGGGTCTGTTGCAATTTTGAATGCTAATGCAGCAAATGGTTCTGAATCTGAAGTTACTCTTTCAGTTTCATTTCCATCCATATCAACACCTTTGATATTAGGAATATCAAGTGGTGATGGCATGTAATCAACTATATTGTTTAGAAGTTCTTGAACACCTTTGTTTTTATAAGAAGAACCACAACATACTGGAACTACAGTGTTAGCTATTGTTCCTATTCTTAGTCCTTTCTTAATATCTTCTTCAGATAATTCTCCACCTTCTAAATATTTCATCATTAATTCATCATCTTGTTCAGCAGCAGCTTCTACCATTTTTGCTCTGTATTCTTCAGCCATTGCTTTCATATCTTCAGGAATTTCTTCTTCAGAAATTTCTTTTCCTAAATCATCTTTATGAATAAATGCTTTCATTTTAATTAAATCAACAATTCCTTGGAAATTGTCTTCAGCTCCAATTGGTAATTGTACTGGAACAGCATTTGCATTTAATCTATCTTTCATTTGTTGTACACAACCCATGAAATCTGCACCTGTTATATCCATTTTATTAACGTATGCCATTCTTGGAACTTTGTATTTATCACCTTGTCTCCAAACTGTTTCAGATTGTGGTTGAACACCACCTTTAGCAGCTAAAACAAGTATAGCACCATCAAGTACTCTTAAAGATCTTTCAACTTCAACAGTGAAGTCAACGTGACCTGGAGTATCAATGATATTGATTCTGTTGTTATTCCAGAAACATGTTGTAGCAGCTGAAGTAATTGTAATACCTCTTTCTTGTTCTTGAACCATCCAGTCCATTGTAGCTGCACCTTCATGAACTTCTCCTATTTTATGTGTTCTACCTGTGTAGAATAGGATTCTTTCAGTTGTAGTTGTTTTTCCAGCATCGATGTGAGCCATAATTCCTATATTTCTTGTTCTTTCTAAAGGATAACTTCTACCAGCCATATTTTTCCTCCTTCTATAATTTTTAAAATTTATATTTTTGCTAAGTCTATAGCAAAATATAATCTAATTGTTCTAATTATATTTCTAATGCTTTTAAAACAAGAAATACTACTAGAATTTGTAATGAGCAAAAGCTTTGTTAGCTTCAGCCATTCTATGCATATCTTCTTTCTTCTTGAATGCTCCACCGTTTCCAGCAACTGCATCTAAGATTTCACCAGCTAATTTTTCAGACATTGTTTTTTCATGTCTTGTTCTAGCATAGATAACTAACCATCTTAAACCTAAAGTTTGTCTTCTTTCTGGTCTAATTTCGATTGGTACTTGGTATGTAGCACCACCAATTCTTCTAGCTTTAACTTCAAGAACTGGCATTACATTGTTAAGTGCTGCTTCAAATACTTCTAATGGATCTTTTTGCTCTTTTTCTTTTATGATATCAAATGCACCATAAACGATTTCTTGAGCAACAGTTTTCTTACCGTCTAACATAACATTGTTGATTAATTTTGTAACAACTTTGCTATTGTATATTGGATCTGGTAAAACTTCTCTTTTTGCTATATATCCTTTTCTTGGCACTATTCTTCCCTCCTTTTAATATTTTGATACTTATATTCCCCAAGTATCATAAGGTACTCTGAAAAACTCTTTTTCAAGTTTTCCCGTATAGCGCTATAATCTATTATTAATTTAAGTACCTTAAATTAGTAAGTTATTAGCACTATTTTTGCTTTTGGTTTTGAAAGTTTTCTCATAAATTTGATAATTTATGCTATTCTTTCAACTAGAATCCTATTTTTTAGGTTTCTTTGCTCCGTATTTAGATCTAGCTTGCATTCTGTCTTTAACACCAGCTGTATCTAATGTTCCTCTTATGATGTGGTATCTAACACCAGGTAAGTCTTTTACCCTTCCACCTCTTATAAGAACAACGCTGTGCTCTTGTAAGTTGTGTCCAATACCAGGAATGTAAGAAGTAACTTCATAACCATTTGAAAGTCTAACTCTGGCTACTTTTCTTAAAGCTGAGTTTGGTTTCTTTGGTGTAACTGTTTTAACAACTGTACAAACACCTCTTTTTTGTGGAGCTCTTTTATTAGTTGTTGTTTTTTTCATTGAGTTATAACCGTGTTGAAGAGCTGGTGCTGTTGATTTTGTTGTTCCAGTTTTTCTTCCTTTTCTTACTAATTGATTAATTGTTGGCACTTAAATTTCACCTCCTAAAATAAAAAATAAACCGTTAGGTAATTGCCCACTTTGGCAATTTTATCTAACGGTTTATATTTTATCATTTTTATTTAGAAAAGTCAATGGTTTCTAAGTAGTTATTTATGTTTTTTTATCTTCCTTCTCTATCTAATTCATCATATACTTGAGTTTTGCTTCCATTTCCTGAAATAACTTGTTCAATACCTTTTTGTTCATATCTTGCTCTAAATGCATCTCTATCATTTTTTGCTACATTATACTTATCTTCTACTGCTTTTCTGATTTCATCAAGATATTCTTTTGAAGCATTCTTTCTATATTCTTCTTGTACTTTTTTAAGTCCATATTTTCTATTTCTACTTGCAAACCAAGCACGTAGTCCTGCTCCTCTTTTTCCTTTATATACAGTTTCTTTTAATGCTTTTCTTAAAGATTTTCTATCAGCAGTTTTGTAATCATCAATTTCAGCTGGTAAATTTGCATTTGAAAATTCAGTTTCTACTTTGTTCTTAACGTTTTTCTTGGCTATTTGTGTCTCTAACAATTCTGCATCTGTTTTTTGTTTTATACTATCAAAGTTTTGTTTTGCTTTATCTAATTCTAATAATTTATTTATAGTATTTTCTATTTCAATTATTTCGTTATCTGTAACCAATCTTTTATTTTGTAAATCATTTCTTGCATTCATTGTAGTTTTTGCAACTTGAGCGATATCCATATTACCTAATATAGTACTTTCTTCTATACCATATGCTTCACAAAAAGCTTGAATTTTTCCAGCACGGAATTGATTTTTTATTTGATGTGGAGTAACTGATGTATCAATAATTGATTCCATTTTTGCTGCAAATGCTTTTTTTGCTGTCCTTGCTTTATTAAGACCATCATTAATTAATGCATCTGTTTTCTTTACCCCTTCTTTTTCTATTTTTTCTTCTGTATCTGGAATATCAGTATCTCCGAATTTATCAATATAATTTTTTCTAGTATCATTAAATTGTTTTAATATTTCTTCTTTATTTTTTAATAGTTCTGCAACTTTTGTTTGATCTTTTTCATTTTTTAATTCATTTTTTACTTTTGCTAGTTCTTCACTTAGATATTTTAATTCACTAGCTGTTTTACATTGTTCTTCAGCATTTGTATATTCGTCAAATTCTTTTTCAAAAATTTCTTCATAATCTTTTTCAATATCTATTTTTTTATTTAGACTTTCGATTTCTCTTTCTTTATCTCCCTTTTTTCTTTCTTCATATATTTTATGTTCTTCTACATCATAACCTTTAGTTTTGTATGTTTGGATAGCTTTATCTTTATCTGTTAATTCTTTTTGATATGCTTTTACTTTATTTAAAACTTCTTCTACTTGTTGTTTTGCAGTATTATGATTACCATCACCTAATGTTTTGCTTTTTCCCATTTTTTCTAATGTAGCTAATAATTTATCAATTTCTGCTTTAACATTTTTTAAATCAGCCTCTGATTTAATTGAGCCATTTGTTTTCAAATCTGTATCAATAAGATAATCAGCTAGATTTTTTGCTTCTTCAATTTCTTTTTCTTTAACATTTTCAATTGTATCAGTAACCTTTTTTCCACCAACTATTTTTGTTCTTTTTCCCTTGTTTTCAATTGCTTTTCCAAAATCTCCATTTACTTGTTGCAATTGTTCTAAAATTTCTTTCATTTGACTTGCCATAATAAAATCTCTCCTTTTATTTTAATATTATTCTCCTAATAATACTTTTAATTTTGCATTAATTTCTTCTGAAAGCTCTATATATCTTTCTAATTCTTCCTTTGTTGCATTTTTAAATGTTTCATCTGTTGTTTTCTCTTTAATTTCAAGTAATTTTTGTACAGCCTTTAATAATTCTTCATTAGTTTCTTCCATATTTTTTCCTCCTTAAATATACACATTATATTAATATTATATCATTTTGCAAAGCTTATGTCAACTATAAATGACATATTTCCCGTAGTTTACCATACAAATTATACATTTGCATTTTAAATATTTCAAGCATTTTTTATTAATAATTTATAAAACTTTATTCAACAGCTCTATACTTCTATCTGACAGCTTTTCATATCTAAGTTTTTTATCTTTTATTTTTTCATCCAATCCAGGCAATATCCCAAAATTAGCATTCATAGGTTGAAACTTTTTATTTTCAGTAGAAATATATTTTGCTAATGCACCTATCATCGTTTTTTCATCAAACATTTTCGAATTCTCTGTTTTAATTCGCAAACATGCATTAATTCCTGCAACTAATCCAGAAGAAATAGATTCAACATATCCCTCAACTCCAGTTATCTGCCCTGCAAAAAAAATATTTTTATTTTGTTTAAAATTATATGTTTCATCTAATAACTCTGGAGAATTAATAAAAGTATTTCTATGCATAACTCCATATTTTACAAAATCTGCATTTGTTAATCCCGGTATTAAACTAAATACTCTTTTTTGCTCTCCAAACTTCAAATTTGTTTGAAATCCTACTATATTATACAAAGTTCCTTCTTTATTATCTTGTCTTAACTGAACAACTGCATATGGTCTAAATCCAGTTCTAGGGTCTGTAAATCCAACTGGTTTTAACGGACCATATCTTAATGTATCAATTCCTCTTTTTGCCATTATTTCTACTGGCATACATCCTTCAAATATTTCTCTTTTTTCAAATTCATGTAACTCTACTACATCTGCATTAATTAACTCATTTACAAAAAACTCATATTCCTCTTTATTCATTGGAAGATTTATATAATCTGCTTCTTTTAAATCTTGAATACGCTTTTTCCATTCTTCAACATCTTCATCTTTCCCACGTTCTTGATCATATCTATCTCCCCAAAAAGCTATGTTCATATCAATTGAATCTTTTTCAATAATTGGTGCTGCCGCATCATAAAAATGTAAACCTTCATCACCTGTTAATTCAGAAATTTCATCTGCCAAAACATCTGATGTTAAAGGACCAGTAGCAATTATAACTATCCCATCTTTTGCCATATCTTTTATATGTAGTCCATCTGTTCCAAATTCTTTATGAATAATTTCTATATTATCAATTTTTTCTAATTCTTCAGTAACTCTTTGAGAAAACTTTTCTCTATCAACTGCTAATGCTTGTCCGGCAGGTATTGCATTTTCATCTGCTATTTTAATTAACAATGAATCTAATAATCTTAGTTCTTCTTTTAACAACCCACAAGCATTTGTATGCAAATTAGATTTAAAAGAATTACTACATACAATTTCAGCCAAATTTTCATTGCTATGAGCAGGAGAAAATTTTTCAGGTTTCATTTCATATAATTTAACTTTTACTCCTCTTTTAGCAATTTGATAAGCCGCTTCTGAACCTGCTAATCCTCCTCCAATAACTGTTATATAATCCTTCATAAAATACCTCTCAAAAACTTATTGACGCCCTTCAACTTTTGAGGGCGTCTTTAATTTTAGTAAAATTAGTTTGTTATTAATCTTTTTTATTGAAAAGTTTATTTGCTATATTTCCAATAACTTCTTTTGGATCATCTTGACCTTCAGCTTTTATAGCCTCTGTCACTTTTTCTCCAATATCACTAGCAATTTCTTCAATCTTTTTACCAGTTACGTTTTCTACTTTTTCAACTGCTTCTTTAACTTGTGGAACTTTTTCAACAATTCCATCAATTATTTTGTTATCTCCCATAATAACTCCTCCTCGAAAATTTATACACACATTATAACATGTTTTCAAATAATTTCAAGTATATAATAATCGTTTACAGTAGTAAATACACTACTTAAACAAACTCATTATCTCATCCTTAGAAAGTTTACTAATAAATGTCTCTTTTGTAGAAAGCATATTATCAATTAACTTAGCTTTCTTTTGCTGTAATTCATAAATCTTCTCTTCAATAGAATTCTTAGTAATAAGTTTATAAACTTGAACATTTTTCTTTTGTCCAATTCTATATGTTCTATCAGTAGCTTGATTTTCTGCTGATAAATTCCACCAAGGATCATAATGAATAACCATATCTGCACCAACTAAATTCAAACCTGTTCCACCAGCTTTTAATGAAATTAAGAATACCTTTATATCTGGATTTTCATTGAATTCATCAACAAGCTGTATTCTATCTGCAACCTTAGTTTGACCTGTTAATTTGTAATAAGAAATATTTTCTTTTTTCAATTCTTCTTCTATAATATCGAACATTGATGTATAACCTGAAAATAGTAATATTTTATGACCACTTTCAATTGCATCTTTAACTATTTGAATACATTGATTTAGCTTACTACTTCCACCATTATAATTTTCTATAAATAAACTTGGATGACAACATATTTGTCTCAACCTCATCAACAATGATAATATTTTAATTTGACTTTTTTCAAACCCATTTATAGAAATTTCTGTTTCAATTTCTTCTTTTACTTGTGTCATATATGACATATAAATACGTTGTTGTTCATCTTCCATTTCATTATTTAATATAGTTATTGTTTTATCTGGTAATTCAGTTAAAACTTCTTCTTTCACCCTTCTTAAGATAAATGGCTCAATTAACATTTTTAATCTTTTCATTGCTTGACCATCTTCATCTTTTACAATTGGAGTTTCATATAACTCTTTAAACTTTCTGTAACCAAATAAATATCCTGGCATAACAAAATCAAAAATTGACCATAACTCTGATAAAGAGTTTTCTATTGGAGTACCTGTTAATGCATATCTTGTTTCAGCATTTATTTCCTTAATTGCCTTAAAGTTTTGAGTATTATTATTTTTAATGTATTGAGCTTCATCAGCAATTACATATTTAAATTCATATTTCTTTTCTTTGTATATATCAATATCTCTTTTTAAAATATCATATGATACAATTGCTACATCATAATCTGGTATTTGTTGTATTTTATTTTGTCTTTCAAGTGCATTTCCATTTACTAATAACACTTTTAGTGTAGGAGCAAATTTCTTAATTTCATTATACCAGTTCAAAGTCAAAGAACTTGGGCAAATAACCAAACTAGCTTTTCCTTTTTCACCTTTTAATTCAAAATCTTCAACATAAGAAAGTATTACACTGACTAATTGTATTGTTTTACCTAGACCCATATCATCTGCTAATATTCCTCCAAAATTATATGAATCTAAAGTTTTTAACCACTTAAATCCAGTTTCTTGATAATTTCTCAAACTAGCATTCAGTCCTTTTGGTAATTGCATATTTTCATCAACATTTTTATTATCAATTTTTTCTACTAAACCTACATATGCCTCATCTTTTGTTATGTTTTTTATGTTAGAATTTTTTAATAATCTATCTAAATACAAACTTCTGAATATTGGTAGCTTGATCTCTCCTTGTTCTATTTCTTCAAAATCTATATCAAGATTTGATTTTAAACTTTCGAATAAATTTATTGTTTCGTTTTCTTCTAAATCAATAAAATCTCCGTTTTTTAATCTATGGAATTTCTTTTTTAGTTTATATTTTTCCATTATATCTTTTAATTCTGAAAGGTCAAATCCTAATCCATCAAAATTAACTTCTAATAAATTGTTTTCAATTTTTACACCTATATTAGATACCTTAGGTTGTCTTATTTGTCTTTGTTTAAATTCCTCTGTTGCTAATACTTCAAATTTTTTCATATATAATTCAATTTCACTTGATAAGAAATTATAGATAGCATCATCATTTGTTAGTATTAGTCTTGAATGTTCTCTGTCAAGCATAAAACCTGTTTTTAAAAATATATCTAATGCTTGTGTCTCTTTCAAAACATCTCTTGCAACATCTATTTTTTCATCAATTAATGGATTAAATTCGATATTGTCATAACAAAATTTAACATCTGCTATTACATAATTGTTTTTATCATAATCTAAATATACCTTTACATATAGCTCTTTTGGAATTACTTTTTCTACTTCTTCTTGATTTAAAGAATCATATTTCAAAGATTTTTTTATTTTCGGATATATGATAGAAAACAAAGTTGATAGATCTTCTTTTCTTAACTTTATTTCCTTAGTAAAATTCTTTCTATACATTTCTAATAACTTTAATGTTGTATTATAGAATTCTTTTGAGCACCTGTATATATTATTTTTATACTCAAAATATACGTAATCTTTACCTTGAATAATATTGTACTCATATATATCAATATTAGGAATTATTCTATATTCTGATTCATTTATTTCTTCAACATCAAAAGTTATTTCTGGTTCTTTATCCATAAAAAATGCTTCATACTCCGCATATTCTCTTTGTATTGTCAAAGAATTCCATTTAAAAACATCAAACAATTCATCAAACCCAGAATTTGAAACTGTTATATATGAATCACTTAAATGCCTTCCATAATAACCATAGTCATCTGCAGCTTGATTTGCATATTTTATTATTTCACCATATTTCATTATATAATTTAAAATTGGTAAACTTTCTGGTTCAAAAAATTTTTCATTATGGACAAATTCTAATTTTAAACCATATTTAAAACTTTGTCCATTAAGCATATTTTCATAAAATTCAGGTATGCTTTTTAATTTATATAATTGTTGTTCTCCAATTTTAAATTCTAACTTCAAATTCGAATTATTTTTATCTATCAACAATTTAGGAATAATTTTTATATTTTTATTTTTTGAATTTCCTAATTCTTTTTCTTCCTCTACTGCCCCATCATTATAAAACTCATTTACTAATTGTTTAAAAAGTTTATAATCTCTTGAATTTTTCGTATTTTTTATTCCACTTATTTGATTTGGTTCTACTTTACCATCATTTTCACCTGAAAATATTCTTACATAATCTGGATTATTATCAAACTCAACCATTGTTGCTACTATATGTTTACAAGCCGCATAAGTTTTTTGATAATGTGAACAATCACATTTTAAATCTTCTAATTCATTGTTTTGAACTTTTATATAAACATCATATTCACCCATACTGCCTTTTACTTTTGATTTTATTTCAAAATTTTTGCTATCTTCATAAATAACTTTTGTTATATTTACTCTTTTTTTTGCAACATATTCCATTGCTTTTTCTTTTCGTGTAGTTCCTGCATCATAGCACAAATCTTCCAAAAGTTCTGGATTTACCATTTCTATTATTCCCCTTATTTTACATCAAAATTTCTAGTTATTTATTATATTATACTTTTTATGTTTTAGCAAGAGGGATTGCGATTTTTTTGTTAAAAAATTAGCAAATAAAAAAGATATTTAAACATAAAATTTTAACAATTATTATGATAAATATCTCTTTTTATTTTCTACATTTATTTTTTACTTTTTCTTCCTCTTTTTTTAGGCTTTTCCTCAACATTTTGAGCTTCTTCTGGATTCCATACTTCACCTAATTTAGGTTTGTTCCATGAAATATAGTTACATGTTGCAGGATTATTTTCACAAATATAATAATTTTTTCTTCTTTTTGTTTTACGTATTTGCACAGTTCCTCCACAACATGGACATGGAACATCCACTGTTTCTATGATAGGTTTTGCATTTTTACATTCTGGAAATCCTGGACAAGCTAGGAATTTTCCATATCTACCATATTTATAAACCATCATTCTTCCACATTTATCACATGGAACATCAGAAACCTCGTCAACTAGAACAACATGTTCTAATTCTTTTTCTACTCTTGCAAGTTCTACTGAAAAAGGTCCATAGAATTCCCTAATTACATCTTTCCAGTACTCATTTCCTTCTGCAATTTCGTCAAATTCTTCTTCAATTTTCGCTGTAAATTCAACATTTATAATATCTTTGAAATTTTCAGTTAATAATTTATTTACAATTTTTCCTAATTCTGTAGGAACAAGTTGTTTCTTTTCTTTTTGAATATATCTTCTTTCTAAAATTGTTGTAATTGTTGGAGAATATGTACTTGGCCTTCCTATTCCTTTTTCTTCTAAGCTTTTAACCAAACTTGCTTCTGTATATCTAGCTGGTGGTTCTGTAAAACTTTGCTTTGGTTCAACTTTTTTAGATTCCAATTTTTGATTTACTTCTAATTCAGGTAAAGTAACTATATCATCATTGTTCTTGCTATTATCAACATCTTCAACATATAATGTCATAAATCCTTTAAACTTCAACGTTTGACCATTTGCTTTAAATATATAATCATTTACATTTATATCAACACTTGTAGTGTCATAAATTGCTGTTGCCATTTGACTTGCAATAAATCTGTTATAAATCAAATTATATAATTTAAATTGATCTGGTGTTAATGATTCTTTTAGTTTATCTGGGCTTAATTCAACATAAGTTGGTCTTATAGCTTCATGCGCGTCTTGTGCATTTTGCTTTGTTTTATAAAATCTATTTTCATAGTACTTTTCACCATAATTTGATTCGATATACTTTTTAGCAGCTGCTCTTGCTTCATCTGAAATTCTTGTAGAATCAGTTCTCATATAAGTTATTAAACCTACTGTTCCTTTTTCTGGAACTTTTACACCTTCATACAAACCTTGTGCAACACTCATTGTCTTTTTCAATGTAAAGTTTAATTTTCTAGAAGCCTCTTGTTGCATTGTGCTTGTTGTAAATGGTGGTGCAGGATTTTTCTTTTTTTCAGACTTAGTAATATTTTTTACAATATACTCTCCATCATTTATTTTAGCTAAAATCTTATCAACTTCTTCTTGAGAATGAATCTCAAGTTTTTTTGCATTTTCGCTTGATTTATCGTTTATTCCGTAGAATTTAGCTTCAAAAGATTTTCTTGATTTCTTATCTTTTAGTTGTGCAGTAATATTCCAATATTCCTCTGGAATAAATTTTTCTATTTCATCTTCTCTATCACATATTAATTTAACTGCAACAGATTGAACTCTACCTGCAGACAAACCTTTTTTTACTTTTTTCCATAATAACGGACTCATTTTATACCCAACTATTCTATCTAGAACTCTACGTGCTTGTTGAGCATCTGTTAAATTCATATCTATTTTTCTTGGCTTTTTAATTGAACTTTGAACAGTTTCCTTTGTAATTTCATTAAATGTTACTCTACATACACTGTCTTCTGGAATTTCCAAAATATGAGCCAAATGCCAAGCAATAGCTTCCCCTTCGCGGTCAGGGTCAGTTGCAAGATATACTTGTTTAGCAAGTTTTGCCTCTTTCTTTAATTCTTTAATTAAATCCCCTTTACCACGAATATTTATATATTCTGGTTCAAAATCTTTTTCAGTATCTACACCTAGTTTAGATTTAGGTAAATCCCTAATATGTCCCATTGATGCAAGCACTTTTGTACTTCCACCTAAAAATTTCTTTATTGTATTTGCCTTAGCTGGTGATTCCACAATAATTAATTTATCAGCCATCAATTCTCTCCTCTATTATCTTATTTACTTAACTATTCTAAGTCATTAGTTTTAAATTTTCAAGTCCTTAATTAAAATTTTTTGAAATATGCCTAAAATCTAGGGCAGAGAAAATTTCATATATTAAAGACACTGATAGATTTTAAAGCACTCCCTTCAAATGATTAAGCTTATACCTTACATTTTTCATATCTATTACTATTTCTATAACATCAATCCTTATAAATCTATCTTCCAAACCTTTACAATACATATAATATTTTACACTGTTCAAAATATGCCTTTGCTTATTTTTATTAACAGCCTCAGAAGGAAAACCATAATTAAAGCTTGTACGTGTTTTAACTTCTACAAAAACCAACTCATCATTCTTAATATCAAAAGCAACAATATCAATTTCACCTTGTCTACAACAAAAATTTCTCTCCACAATCTTATAATTATTCTTCTCCAAATATTTGCATGCAGTATTTTCTCCAAACTTTCCAATTGTTTGATTATCATACATTTAAGTGTCTTCCCCCCTTTTTATTAGAGTAGTCAATAAATTCTATTAATTAGCACGATTATATTACTTTTATGAAGTGAAGTTAAGGTGGGGACCTACAAGCTAGCAAGAGTTAGAATATTTCGTGCAAAAATACTCACGTCATAAAACACACTACAACTTGCACGAAAGATTCTTACTCTTGTTTCGCAGTTGGGGCGAAACAAATAAAAGTAATATAATCGTGCTAATTAATAGAATTTATTGGCGGCTAATTGCAAACAGCTAATTGCAAACGTCTAATTGCAAAAAGACTCACAAACACAATAATTCCCCCCATACTTGCAAACAACCAACCCTTTTAATTCAAGAACAGTCAAACACATATTAACCTCCTGAATACTCATATTTAACTCACTACACATAATCTCCAAACTAACAACTACATTTTCTTTAATATACTGATAAATCTTTTTTGAATCTTCATCCAACAGTTCTACCTGCTCTTTTTCAAATACTTTAGCTTTATACAATTTTTGTTGTTCAACAAACCCTTCATAATCTTCAAGTTCATCAATCAGCCCCAAAGAATATAATATTTCTTTTCCATCTGTAACCATAGTTGCACCATTTTTAATAAGATTAATTGTTCCATAACTATTTTTACTTCCAAAACAATTAGGTATACAAAAAACTTTTTTACCTTGTTCAAAAGCAAATTTAGCTGTGATACTAGTACCGCTTCTATATGCCGCTTCAATAACCAACGTTGCTATAGACAATCCACTTACAATCCTATTTCTTGCAGGAAAATATATTTTTTTTGCTTCTTCGTTCGGCATTTGCTCAGACATAACACATCCACCAGAATTTATAATTTTATTATACAGACTTATATTTTCTGCTGGAAAAACTTTGTTCAAACCAGAGCCCAGAACCGCAATAGTCTTTCCATTATTTTCCAAACATGTCTCATGAGCCACAGTGTCAATTCCTACTGCTAAACCACTAACAATGCACACACCAGCATCAACTAATTCTTTAACAATTTTCTTTGTCATTTTTTTGCCGTATTCACTCATGTTTCTAGACCCAACAACCGTTACACATGGCATCTTAAAACAATTAACATCACCTTCAATATACAATTCTCTAGGTGCATTTTTTATATCTTTCAACAAAATTGGATATTCTGAATCTCCATATATTAATGTTTTCATACTCTACCTCCCATAATATTTTTTATCCAAACTCCTATATTGTATAGCTTCTAACAAATGCTTATCTAAAATATTTTTACTCTCATCTAAATCTGCAATAGTCCTTGCAACTTTTAAGATGCTTTCATATGCTCTAGCACTTAAACCTAATTTTTCAAAGGCTTGTTTTAAGATATATTTCCCTGAATTGTCTAACTTACAAAATTTTTCAATTAAACTCGGTGTTAATTCAGAATTTGAGTAAATCCCTATACCGTCATATCTTTTCAATTGTACATTCCTAGCCATATTAACTCTTTTTTGTATTTCTTTTGAACTTTCCTCCTGAACATCAGAATTAAAATTCTCATACTTAACAGAACTAACCTCTACCTGAATATCAATTCTATCAAGTAATGGTCCACTAATTCTACCCAAGTATCTTTTTATTGCATCTTCGCTACATTTACACTCTTTATCAGAGCCATAAAAACCGGCAAGGACAAGGATTCATACTAGCAACCAACATAAATCTGCTTGGATAAGTCACCACTTGAGTGGCTCTACCTATTGTAATTTTTCCATCTTCTAACGGTCCTCTTAAAACTTCTAAACTATTTCGATTAAACTCTGGTAATTCGTCCAAAAACAATACTCCATAATGTGCCAAACTTATCTCTCCGTGGTTTTGGATATCTTCCTCCTCCTACCAAAGAAACAGTAGAAATTGTATGATGCGGAGATCTAAATGGTCTTGTATTTATTATAGGTGTATCTTCAGATAAATTTCCTGCAATACTGTGAATTTTAGTACTTTCCATACATTCTTCAAAACTTAAATCTGGCAAAATTGTTGGGATTCTTTTAGCTATCATCGTTTTTCCTGAACCGTGGACTTCCAATCATTAAAATATTATGTCCTCCACTTGCAGCTACTTCAATTGCTCTTTTTATGTTCTTTTGTCCTTTTACTTCTGAAAAATCCAAACTATTTTTTTTGTCATTTTTTTGGAAAATTTCACATTCATTTTTTAATGATAATTTTATATTATGATTAAGATACTCTACTGTTTCTTCTAAACTTTCAACAGGAATTATTTCAATTTCCTTGACTACACTTGCCTCTTTTGCATTTTCTTTAGGAAGCACAATCTTTTTTACCCCAAGCTTTTCAAGTTCTATGCACATTGGTAAAACACCCTTAACTCTATTTACTTTACCATCTAAAGAAAGCTCACCGATAAATGCCATATTATGGATTGGATAGTGGATATATTCATTTGCACATAACACTCCAACAGCAATTGGAAGATCAAAAATAGACCCCTCTTTTCTTTTAGCAGCTGGTGCTAGATTAACCACAATTTTTCTACTTAATAGATTGAAACCTGAATTTTTGATTGCAGTTTTTACTCTCTCTTTCGCCTCGCGAATGCTAATATCAGGTAGGCCGTACAACATCAAAGCCGTGGCAATCCCGCAGCGACATCTACTTGTACTTCCACAAGATATCCGTTTAATCCGTGAAAGAGATATACTTTTTACTATTGATAACAATTTTTTTATTACCTCCTTAAATTAAATTTCTTATTTATATGTTTTGAATGTGTTTTTTGGGATATGTTTTTTTGATATAATTAATAGATTTTAAATTTTTGAAAAAATTAACAAATAGAATTTTCCTAAAAAGATTTAATTTATTTTTCTATACTACTATTAAAGCATAAAAATGCCGAAACTTCAACATAAATCGTTCGTCAAGTTTCGACACTTTTATTCAAATTCAAAACAACTTTTAAACATTAAGAACCGTCCCAAAAATCAAAAAAGACTGCGAAAATTAACTTTTCGCAATCTCAATATTTACAACTTTTCCTTTAATTTCTTGTCCGTTAACATTTTTTATTACTTCTTCAACATATCCCGCTGGAACTTCTACAAAAGAAAAACTATCTAGCAAATTGACTCTGCCTATTGTTTCTGTTGTCAAAGCAGTATGTGCTTTAATACATCCAACAATATCTTTAACCATTATTTTATCTTTTTTTCCAACACTAAAAAATAATCTAACATTTCCATTTTCATCTTGTGTAAAATCATATTTAGACATATTTTCAGTATTGCCATTTTGCAAAACTGATAGACATGTTGCTAATGCCTTGGAAATATCTTGAATACTATAATTTTTCTGTAATAAATTATCTATTACTTCTGTATTTTTAAACTCTTTATTTTTAATTATTTCTTCAATGTTATCCACAAATTTTCTACTTTTTACTGCATCTACTTCTCTTAAAGATGGAATTTTTCCTTCAGTAATTTTCGTATTAGCATATTTTTCTATTTCTCTAATTTTAGATTTTTCTTTTCCTGTATAAAATGTATAAGCAATACCTTTTTTTCCATTTCTTCCTGTTCTACCTATTCTATGAACATAATACTCCAATTCTTGTGGAATATCATAATTTATTACAAGTTCGAGATTTCTAACATCTATTCCTCTTGCTGCAACATCTGTTGCAACCATTATTTTAATATCACCTGTTTTGAATTTTTTCATAATTCTATCTCTTTGTGTTTGCTTTATATCACCATGTAAGCATTCAGCACAATATCCCTTTGATTTTAACAAATCAATAAGAGTATCTACTTTTTTCTTTGTATTACAAAAAATAACAGCCTTTTTAGGTTCAACAACATCTAAGATTCTACAAACAGTTTCATCTTTCATTTTTGCCTTTACTTCAATTGCCTCTTGTTTAATCTTTTCAACAGTAAGTTCTTTAGCCTCAATTTTAATGTTTTTTGGCTTTGTTAAATATTTTTTACTAATATTTAATATTTTCTTACTCATAGTTGCCGAAAAAAGAACGGTTTGTCTTTCTTCTGGAACATCTTTTAAAATCTTTTCGATATCCTCTTCAAATCCCATATTAAGCATTTCATCAGCTTCATCAAGAACAACAATTTTTACATTATTAAGTTTAACTGTTCTTCTTCTCATATGATCCATTACTCTGCCAGGAGTTCCAACTATAATTTGTACACCTTTTTTTAATCCAAGAATTTGTCTTTCAATAGATTCTCCACCATATATAGCCATACATTTGATATTATCTTCATATTTTAAATATCTTCTTAAAGCATGTGTTACTTGATTTGCAAGTTCCCTTGTAGGACATAAAACAATCGCTTGAACTTTTTTAGAATGTTTATCAATTTTTTCAATCATTGGTAAACAAAAAGATGCAGTTTTTCCAGTACCTGTTTGAGATTGTCCAATTACATCTCTTCCCTCTAAAATATATGGAATTGATTGTCTTTGAATATCTGTCATTTCATTATATCTTATTTCTTTTAGAGCTCTTTTTACATTTTCTGATATATTTAATTCTTCAAATTTTGTTACTTCTTCTTTCATATTAATAATAGCTGCTTTTCCTGCTATCTTCTCCTTTCTTTTGTCCAAAAAGGACATTTCTTTTTTAATCTATATAAAACATATATTTTACGAATTAACTTTTTTATTATAACACAGACTTTTCATTTTAACAAGTAATAAAAAAAACGGCTTTTTAAAAAAGCCGTCTATTATTTTAACAATTTATATCTTTCATAACCTTTTTTAAGATTACTTTAGAAGTTTCATATGTTAATCTTTCCATAGCATCCTTAGGTAATAACCATTCCGTGTCTTTTACTTCTTCTTCCTGAACTTTAACTTCTCCTCCTATTTTTTTAGCGATGAAAAATACAACATCTTTTTCTACTCCTTCTTCTGGTGAATATCTCTCTACATATCTGTGAGTTTCATCTATTTCTACATCTAAATTAGTTTCTTCTTTTATTTCTCTTATAGCTGTTTGTACTTCAGTTTCACCATCTTCGACATGTCCTTTTGGAAACCCCCAATGTCCTTTAACTTGTTGAATTACTAGCACCTTATCTTCATCAAAAATTACAGCTCCACATGATTTTTCATATTTCATTTATTTTTTCACATTCCCTTCTTAGAAATTTCTTTAATCGGTCTTTTTCAATTCAATTAACATATACTAACATATTACATTTTTGAAAATTAAAAATCAACAATAAAATTGAAAATCACTCTACTGAATTACTAACTCTCCATCATTACTTACATCAACCTTTATAGCGTTACCTGCCTCAACTTCCCCACTAATAATCTTCTTAGCAACCAAAGTCTCAACATTATTCTTAATAAACCTCTTCAAAGGTCTAGCACCAAAATTCTGATCATATCCATTATCAACAATAAACTGCTTAGCCTTTTCAGTGATTTCAAGCTTAATTTGTTTACTATCCAAACGTTTTTGTAAATCATCAATCATCAAATCAATAATACTATATATTTGATTCTTCATCAAAGGTTTATAATAAACAATTTCATCTAAACGATTCAAGAACTCTGGTCTAAAAGATTGTTTAAGTAAAGAATCTACTTGTTTTATTGCTTCATTATCAATACTTCCGTCATCTTTAATTCCTTCCAATAAATAAGAAGAACCTAAATTAGAAGTTAAAATAATAATAGTATTTTTAAAATCAACTGTTCTACCTTGTGAATCTGTAATTCTACCGTCATCTAAAACCTGTAACAAAATATTAAACACATCTGGATGAGCCTTCTCAATTTCATCTAATAATATTACAGAATATGGTTTTCTTCTTACCGCTTCTGTTAATTGTCCGCCTTCTTCATACCCAACATATCCTGGAGGTGCACCAATTAAACGGCTTACACTGAATTTTTCCATATATTCAGACATATCTATTCTTATCATATTGTGTTCATCATCAAATAATGCTTCTGCCAAAGCTTTTGCTAATTCAGTTTTACCAACACCTGTTGGACCTAAGAATAAGAATGAGCCAATTGGTTGATTAGGATTTGCAATTCCTGCTCGAGAACGTATTATTGCATCACTTACTTTTCTTACTGCTTCATCTTGTCCAATAACCCTTTGGTGTAAAATGTTTTCTAATCCAAGTAATTTTTCTCTTTCACCTTCCATTAATTTTGAAACTGGAATACCTGTCCAACGTCCAATTATTTTAGCAATTTCTTCACCTGTAACTTCATTTCTTAAAATACTGTTATTATTTTTTCTTTCTTCAACAATTTTCTCTTGTTCTGCTAATTGTTTTTGTAAATCAGGTAATTTAGAATACTTAAGTTCAGCTGCTTTATTTAAATCATAAACTCTTTCAGCAGCCTCAATTTCTCCATTTACTTTATCTAATTCTTCTTTAATTTTTTGAACTTTATTTATAGCATTTTTCTCATTTTCCCATTTTGCTTTCATTTCATTAAATATTTCTTTCATATCAGCTAACTCTTTTTGAACTTCAACTAAATGAGCTTTTGACAAATCATCAGTTTCCTTTTTTAAAGCTGCTTCTTCAATTTCATGTTGCATAATTTTTCTTGAAATATCATCTAATTCAGTAGGCATAGACTCCATTTCTGTTTTTATTAAAGAACAAGCTTCATCAATTAAATCAATTGCCTTATCAGGCAAGAATCTGTCTGAAATATATCTATGTGAAAGCACCGCTGCAGTAATTAAAGCTTGATCATGAATTTTAACTCCGTGGAAAATTTCATAACGTTCTTTTAATCCTCTTAAAATTGATATAGTATCTTCAACTGTTGGTTCATCAACTAAAACTGGTTGAAAACGTCTCTCCAAAGCAGCATCTTTTTCAATATATTGACGATATTCATTTAAAGTTGTAGCACCTATACAGTGAAGTTCTCCCCTTGCAAGCATTGGTTTTAGTAAATTTCCTGCGTCCATTGCACCATCTGTTTTACCAGCACCTACAATTGTATGAAGTTCATCTATAAACAAGATAATTTTTCCTTCACTTTTCTTGATTTCATTTAAAACTGCTTTTAATCTTTCCTCAAATTCGCCACGATATTTAGCACCTGCTATCAATAATCCCATATCTAATGAGAAAATTTTTCTATTCTTTAAATTATTTGGGACATCACCATTAACAATTCTAATTGCCAAACCTTCTGCTATAGCTGTTTTACCAACACCAGGCTCTCCAATTAGAACTGGATTATTTTTTGTTTTTCTTGATAAAATTCTTATAACATTTCTAATCTCTGAATCTCTTCCAATAACAGGATCTAACTTATTTTGTTTTGCTAGTTCAACCAAATCTTGTCCATATCTGTTTAAAACATCATAAGTTGATTCTGGATTTTCACTGGTAACTCTTGTATTTCCTCTTAGTTCTTTAAGAGCTGTTAAAATTTTATTTTTATCAATATTATTATTTCTTATAATATTAGAAATTCTTATATTTGCATTTCCAATAATTCCTAATAAAATATGTTCAACTGAAACATACTCATCTTGCATTTTCTTAGCTTCATTCTCAGCTGAAACTAAAGCTTTATCAACATCACTAGATACATAAACTTTATCTGGCTCTCTACCAGACCCCGTTACAGCAGGCAAGGATTTAATTGCATTTTGAAGTTCTACTTTAATCTCATCAACACTAACATTCATCTTTTTTAGCAATTCTGAAATGAAACCATTTTGTTGATTGACAAGCGACCACAACAAATGCTCCTCCTCAATTTGCATATTTTGATTTTCCAAGGCTACTGACTGTGCCTCTTGCAACGCTTCAATTGATTTTTGCGTAAACTTTTGCATATTCATTTTAATCCCTCCTTAATTTGAAACATTTTTGGACGGTCTTTTTTTGTTTCATTTTTAAAACATTTTTAGGACGGTCCTGCTTTGTTTCATTTTTTTGAAATATTTCAAGACCGTTCCTTTAATGTTTAAAAACGAAACAAAAAAAGACCGTCCCGGAATGTTTCAATTTCTTTCATCAATATATTATAAATCTATTTTTTAGCAGTGTCAAGTATAGAGTGCTAATTTTATAAAACAAAAAATCTAGCAGAAACGAAAATCACTTATCCGTTTCTACTAGATTCTTCTTTATTATATTACACTACCATTTTCTCTTGTCCGCTTTCATTTGATGCTACAACTGTTGAAATTTTTTTTCTTAGAATATCTGCTTTTTGAAATTTTATATTTTTTCTAATTTCTCCCACAGACATTTTTTCAAATTCCTCTTTAGTTATTTCGTCATTTTTGATTTTATACTCTTCAAAAACATTCTTTTCTAATTCAGGAATTAAATGTTCTAGTCCTAATTGTTTCATCTCTGGAGAAATTTTTTGTTCTACAAAATCATTAACATTTAATGTCATACCAGAACCTTGTCCATATAAAATTTCTCTTGTTAAGCTTCCAACTATATTCTTTCTTATTGTATATTTTTGCAATTCACTATTTATAAATTTATATTTTATTAAATGAATATTAGCTTCTTGCAATTTTTTCTCTTGTCTTTCTCTTTCAAGTTCTTCTAATCTTTCTTGTTTTCTTTCAGGTTTAAATATTCCTCTAATACGAGCAAAAATTGTTTTTACTCTACTTGTAGGGGCAAGTTCAACTCTTGATTCAAAATCTTCTTGCACTTCTCTTACAAAATTTAAATTTTCAGAACAATCTTTAAATTCGGAAATTCCTTCTTCAAATTTATTTAATAAATCTGAAACTATTGATTGTACTAAATATGATTTCATGTTAAATTCTATTCCAACAGTTCTGAATTGTTTTATTACTTCGTGTGTTAATTTATCATGAAGAGTTGTTACTATGTTAGGCAAATTTTCTTCTTTAGCATTGATTCTTTCAAATTTTTTTATTAATTCTAATGATTCTTTTATTTTACCTTGCATTTTATTAATTCTGTCAAAAAGCATTCTTTCTAGTCTATAATCTTTTTTATCTTGTGCATGTTGTTTTTCTTTTTTCTTTATAATTTCTTCTGAAGTTTGTTCCTTATTTTCTTCTATTTTTTCAGCATTTTCTTTATTATTTTCAATTTCATTTTCATTTATTATATTTTCAGTTTGAGTGTTTTGATTATCATTTTGTTTATTTATTTCATTTGGAGTTTTTTGCACAGTTTCACAAGATATATTGTTTACAGACGAATTTTCTGCTTGTGCAATAGGTTCTGTAGATTTTTCAGAACTAGAATTTTGAACATTTATTTCTTCAATTTTATTTTCGTTTATTATTTCTTTTTCTTCATTTTGAGGCGCAAAAGTTCCTTGTTGCTCATTTATAATTTTTTTTGCTGTTTTTTTAGAGTCCTTTATCAATTCATCTATGAAGTCAATTCTTTGAGTTGCCTCCATGTCGATTACCTTGCCTCCAGTATTTTCAGCATTTTTTATTAATTTAAAATCATTTATATTTTCATTAATTTTATTGTTTTCATTTGTTCCCACACTCATAACCTCTTCTCTATCGTTATTTTATAAATACATTATACAAATTTTTTATACGTTTTGTCTATACCATTTTGAATATTTTTTTAATATTTTTTCTACTTTTTACCTTATATTTCGACATTCTAATAAAAATATGTTATACTATTACCATTATGGAAGAGATAAAAAGGTATAATCATTTAAATGAATATTTAAAAAATAAATTTGGTGAAAGAACTTTAAAAATCTGTATTGATGGTGGATTTACTTGTCCTAACAGAGATGGAACAATCAGTAAAGGAGGTTGTATTTTTTGTAGTGAGAAAGGCTCTGGGGAACATTTATGTTCAGAAATCAATATACAAAATCAAGTAAAAAACTATTTTTCAAGCTATAAAAGCACACGTGCTAACAAATTTATAGCATATTTTCAAAATTTTTCTAATACTTATGACAGCATAGAAAACCTAAAAAGTAAATATGACTCTGCACTTATAGATGACAGAATTGTTGGTTTAGAGATTGCTACCAGACCTGATTGCATTAATGAAGAAATTTGCAAATTATTATCTAGCTACACATCTAAATATTATGTATGTGTTGAACTAGGATTACAAACATCGAATGAAAAAACTGCTCAATTTATTAACCGAGGTTATACAAATTCGTGTTTTACTAATGCCGTACAATTATTAAAACAATATGGCATAGAAGTAGTTGTACATATAATGATTGGTTTACCTGGAGAAGACGAAATAGATTTAAAAAATATTGTTAAATTCATTAATGAACACAAAATAAATGGTATTAAAATTCATAATGTATATGTAGTTAAAAATACTGTCTTAGCTGATTTGTATTATAAAGGGTTATATGCTCCAATTGAGCTTGCAAATTATTTAGAAAAACTAACATATGTAATTACACACATTTCTCCTGATATAGTAATTCACAGAATCTCTGGTGATGCTCCAAAAGATATTTTAATTGCTCCTGAATGGAATATTCATAAAAAATGGATATTAAACGGATTAGATAAAGTATTAAGAGAAAAAAAATTATTTCAAGGTATTTACTATATTTAACTATAATTTTATACAAGAAAAAGGCATTCCCATCAAATGGAAATGCCTTTAAATTATCTGTGAGATGCTACAAACGCTTTTTTTGCGTCCGCATTTTCGAAGATGATTCTTGAAATGTATTTGTGGATTTTACAGTCTTTATAAGGATTAGTTACTTTTCCACAACCTTTTATTTCCCGTACCTCTTCTGGTAGGTCCATTTGGACTCTACAACTATATCTGCTGTCTATGTTATGTTCAGTATAAGGTCCAGCTATTACTTTTATCATATAGTATTGTTTTCCTTTCATAAAAATTATTTTATAAATTACATTAACACATTGACTGACCTATGTTAAAGTAACTGTGTAACAGGCATATTAACCTGGAATCTCTGTACCTTATAATTTTAACATATTTTCAAATTAAATGCAAATAAAAACAATGTAAAGCTTCAAAATATCATAAGCTTTACATTGTTCATATTTCTATTTCGTATGCACATCAATTTGTTGATAAGGAATTTCAATTTTATTTCTTCCCAATACTACCAAAATAGTTCTCAAAGTATCTCTTCTAACCGCTAATTTATTAATAGGCTTGCATTTTACAAGAATTAAATAATCTATATTAGAATCTTTAAAATTATTAACTCCTTTATACTCACTCAATTCAATTCTATCATCTTTTCCAAGTTCTGTTAAAACTTCATTAATTGCCTTTTCTGCTTTATCTACTTTAATTTCGTAAGGCATTGGAATATTTATATATATTTCTTCTGAAACAACTTCCACTTGTTCTATATTTCTATTAGCAATTGAAACAACATTCCCTGTTCTTATATCTTGTATCTTAGTTGTTTTTAAACCAACCATCAATACTTTTCCTTCTATTTCCCTATATTTAACAACATCACCAACAGAAAAATAATTATCAGATATTATATCAATTCCTCTTATTATATCTTTAAAAGCATCTTGTACTATAAAACCAATTATAATACTTAAAACTCCAACACCTGCAATCATTGAGCTTACATCTATACCATTTATTTGAAGAATAATAAATAACACAATGATAAAAAATGCATATTTCATAAAGTTTCTAATTAACCTAATATATGTTTTATCTTTTTGACCAACTCTACGCGAACTTTTTTTATTCTCGCTTCTGGTTAATAAAGTACTTACAATTTTGTAAATTATAAGAGCCATTATAATAACAATTGCAGACTTTACTAAATTATTATTTAAGAATTTAAATAGTAAATCCAAATACTTTTCCATAAAATACCTTCCTTTCAAACGTGAAAAAAATCCTAACACCTTTTCCATATTAAATTTTATTAATTAAATTGTAGCACAAAAGAAAATAACAATCTACTATTGTTGCAAAATTTTATTTGCATTATTTTCAAAATATATTATAATAAGAAAAAAAGAAAGGAGCATATCCAATGAAAATCACAAAAATTGAAACAAATAAAAATAAAAACTTATATTTTTCTGAAAGTGAAATTAAAGCAAAAAAATATTCAAAATGGACTGATAGATTGGTTGTAAACATATATCCAAATATGGAATATCAAGAATTCATAGGATTTGGAGCTTGTATTAATGAAAGCTCAGCATATAATTATAGTTTACTTCCAGATGATAAAAAAGCTCAATTCATAAAAGATATGTTTGAAGAAATTAATTATTCACTTTGTAGACTTACAATAGGAAGCTGTGATTTCTCGCTAAATAGTTATGCATATGCTAAAAAACATGATTTGTCAGACTTCAATATAGAACGAGATAAAAAATATATAATTCCTTTTATAAAAGATGCTTTATCAGTAAATCCTAACATACACTTTTTAGCTTCACCTTGGAGTCCTCCTGGTTTTATGAAAAACACTAAGATACGAATTTTAGGTGGAAAATTATTAAAAAAATATAAGCAAACATATGCCGATTATTTTGTAAAATATATAAACAGTTACAAAGAATTAGGCATTAATATAGATTATGTAACAATTCAAAATGAACCCAATGCAATTACAATCTGGGAATCTTGTGTGTACAGTGCAGAAGAAGAAGTTGACTTTTTGGTTAATTATTTATATCCTACATTTCAAAAAAATGGAATTACAACTAAAATAATTGTATATGATCATAATAAAGAAAAACTATTTAACAGAGCCTTAGCAGAATTTAATGTTCCAGAAGCAAGAAATGCTGCATCAGGTATAGCATTTCACTGGTATTCAGGAAATCACTTTGAAAATATTAGTTTATGCAGAGAAAAATTTCCTGAAAAACTTATATTCCATACAGAAGGTTGCTTTGACTTTGAGCCAAATAACTCATATTCAAACCAATATGCACATGACATTATAGAAGATTTCAATGCTGGAATTAATGGTTATATGGACTGGAACATTTTACTTGATAGTAAAGGTGGTCCAAATCATAAAGGTGTTCGTTCTAACAGCCCTGTTATGCTAAATAGTGATAATTCCGATTATAGAAAAACACTAACATACTACTACATTGGACAAGTTACTAAAGTTATTCAACCTGGTGCTATAAAAATTGCAAATAGTAAATATTTAAGCGACATTCATGTAACTTCTTTTAAAAATCCTGATAATAGCATCGCAATAGTAATGTTTAACGGCACAGGCAATAATATTGATTTCATATTATGTATGGAAAATATGATGTTTAAGGACACTCTTGAAGGTGATTCAATGATAAGTTATATAATAAAATAATTTGTTCAAATAAAAAGACGGAGAAGTTTTTAATAATTAAAAATTTGCTCCGTCTTTGTTTTTAAAATAATTAACCTATATCCACAATTTGTCCTCAATTTGATTTATTTTTCTTATCTTAGCCACAAAAAATCCTTCATAATACTCATTTGGACAAACAAATAAAGTGCCAGGTATTTTTGTTGGAAGTGTAGGCAATTCTTCCATACCTTTAAATTCTATTGGAATAATTTCTGCGTTGTTTAACTTTAATACTTGATTTACGATATCTTCATTTTCACTACATAAAATAGAACAAGTCGAATATATCAATTCCTTTCCTGGTTTCAATATTTTTAATGCTTTTTTTAGTAATGCTAACTGTGTTTTGGTTGATTTTTCAACTAATTTTTGTGAAAAATATTTAAAAGTGCTTTCATTATTTAATTCCAAAGTTCCACTTCCACTACAAGGTGCATCTAGTAATATTCTATCAAATGAAAAAAAATCATCAATATTTCTTGAATCTTTTTGCATAACATATACTGAACTTGCTCCCTGCTTTTCTATATTATATTTAAGTCTCTCTACACGAATCGGATTTAACTCACATGCTGTTATATTAGCCTGATTTTTAGTTATGGCAGCTATTTGTGTGGTCTTTCCACCTGGAGCAGCAGCCATATCTAAAATATCCTCATTTATTTGTGGTTGCATAATAACTGGAGGTAACATTGATGATAAACTTTGTAAATAAATTTTCCCATCTCTATACATATCTAACTCGCATAAATCACTTTCAGTTCTATTTTTTATTATTAATGCAGTATCACTCCATAATACTTCTGAAAATTCAATATTATTTTGTTTTAATTCTTCTTTTATTTCATTTGGACTGACTTTGATAGTGTTAATCCTTAATGTAACAACTCTTTTAGCATTATATCCATTGTAAATTCTTTCTACATCTTCTTTAACATATTGTCTTTCCAACATATTTTTTAAATAGCATTCATTCTCCTTAAAAATGTCCATTTTTTCACATCCAATCTACTTCATTTATAATTTTATTAGCAAATATTTTTAAATAAGAAAAGAGTAGCCTTGCTACTCTTCAATTTTATCATTTAAAATCTCTTTCAACTTAATAATCTCTTCTTTAGACAAAGCAATACCTTTACCAATTTTTTCATGGTTCTCTGACCAATTTCTTAAATCATATTTTGGCTCTCTCTCATTCCAACTTACAAGATTTAATTCCATTTTCCATCCTTTACTAGATTCTGATAGTACGCCTATGTTTTCAACTATTTCATACTTTATTTCATTCATATTATCTCCCCCTAGATTTTGCCTTGTTTTAACTTAGCTAAATAGTATCATATTATTTTAAAAATATCAAGCTTTCCGCCACACAAACACCTATATTTTTTGAAGAAATCTCTCTGTAATCTATTTCTATAAATCAGTTTTCCACAGTTCATACACTTAATTGTATATTTATATGATTTTTCTATGTATTCCAAATTGCTTTTTTCAAAATCCTGCTTTTTATTTCCTACTCTAGAAATATCATAACCCAATTTTGAATTTATATACCTTGCATATAACTTAAATTGCTTTCCATGATTATTACAATATGGAAAACAATGAATTAATTCATGCATTATAGTATTTTTTATAATTTCATCATTTAAATCTAATACCCATTTACTAACCTCAATTGTATGTTTATTAAATTTCTCATATTTTACAATTTTCCTTCTGCCAACCTTCTCAACCACTTTATATTTCTTATCAGGATCTTCCTGTTTACAACAACCATATCTTTTGTTATTTCTTTTAGATATCTGAATTCTAATTTGTCCAATGTTTTCTTCACTTAAATCTAAACCAATCGTTCTTAACTCATTAACACATTCTTCATATAGTTTTATTAGTTTTTCATCCATATGCGTCACCTTCCAAGCTATTTTAGCATATCCTAACATTAGTTGCAACTTGAAACGTTTCAAAAAACAGGAAATGAGATTCATTCCCATTTCCTGTTTTTAAAATTATTCATTAATTACAAATTTTCTAATTCCAATTACACCACCAGCAATAATTGACATTGCTACTAATCCAATTACTACATAAATAGCGTTTTGAATACCTGTTCTAACTTGTAGTAATACTACGTCTCCGTCTTCATCATCTTCTTTTGGAATTTCTTTAAAGTTGTTTGTTGAAGAATCTATGTCTGGCCAATCAAACTCATTATTATCCTTGCTTATTTCAGCATAGTTAACTTTTTCACCTAAGTTGTTTGAATCATTAACCCATGTTAATACAACTGTAACTTCAGCAGTATCTCCTGGATTTAATAAAGTATCTTTTAAATAATCAGTTGTAATTGTACCATCTTCTTGTTCAACCCAACCAAATTTAGTATTATCTTCGCTAACAAATTTCAATCCTGCAGGAATATGATCTTTTATTTCTTTTGCATATCCTGGAATTGTACCTTCGTTTTCTACTTTAACTTGATAACTAAATTTAACTGTTGTATCTTTTAATTTGTTCTTTGGTATACTTACGTTTACCATTTTTGATTTATCCATTTGTGTATGATTACTTGCATATTCAGTAGTTTTTCCATCTACTGTAACAATTGCTGTACTTACCCATTTATATAATGCTAAGTCGAAATATCCAACTTTAAGTACATCATAATCTTGGTCATCATTTCTTGGAGTTTCTTCCCATAAGTTTGGTGTAGAATCTCTATCTATTACTGATTTTCCATTGTTATCGCAATCATCTGTAATTTGAGCATGGTTAATAATTAACTTACCTGCTTCTTTCTTTTTATCAACAAGATCTTTTACAACAAATTGAACTTTAATATCTCTGTAATTTTCTTCAGTCATTTTTCCAACTTCTGGATTAAATGCTTTTAATAGATTTTCATTTTTACCATTATCAATTGATAAGTAATCTGTTACTATTACTTCTGCTTCAGCTGGATCATCAACAACAACATATGTTTTATCATCATATGTGATTGTTTCTTTTCCATTTACATCTTCACCATCGGCTACTTTTCTATACATTACCCATTTATATTCAGCATTTATATTATTTGCTGCTCCATCTGGTGTATAATCTGGTACAATCATTTGAACACCTTCTGGAATATCATCCATTACTAGGTTAGCATATCCATCCATTTCACCTTCATTGTAAACCCTTATTGTGTATTCAACTATATCTTTTGGATTTACAAGTACTGGGCTTTCTTCTTTTGGATGTGTATATGTTGCAGTTGTTGTTTCTCCACTAGCTAGTTTTGAACAATCAACTTGAGGTTCTCTTGATTCAGCAAGTTCCTTATCATTTACCTTTGTGATAAATTTACGTAAGCTTAAATCAAATTCTTTTACTTCTTTTGTAATTATAATTTTTTCAATATCTTGGTCATCATCTCTTGGTGGATCTTCCCATTTACCAGGTGTAGAGTCAATATCAGTAACTGAATTTCCACTATCATCTGACATTTCGCCAATTTGAGCATAGTTTATTAAAATTCTATCTTCACTTACATCATCAGAATCTAAAACTAAATATTGTACCTTAATATCTCTATAATTATCTGGTGTCATGCCTTTATTAGCAGGATTAAATGCTTTTAATAAATTCTTAACACCTTTTTCAAATGATAAATAATCAGTTTTAATTAATGTTGCTTCTTCAGCATTTTCAGTATAAATATATACTTTATCTTCAAGAGTGAATAATGAACCGATTGTTTCTCCTGCTTCTATTGCAGTTTTTTCTTCATCATTAATTAATCTAAACATCTTCCAACCATATTCAGCATTTAAATTCAATGGTTTTCCGCTTTCATCATATTTAGGAGCAATCATTTGAGTTCCTTCTGGAACATCATCAATTATAACATTTGCATAAGCATCATCTTTACCTTCATTGTAAATTCTTAATGTATATTCAACAACATCTTCTGGATTTACAAGAACTGGCTCTTTGCTATGTTTATAATCCACATCATGTCCACCTTCAAGCAATTTTGAACAATCTGCTTTTGGTTCTCTTGAAACTTTTATTTCTTTATCATTTACCTTAGTAATAAATTTACGTAAAGCTAAATCATATTCTTTTTCTCTAATAATATAGATTCTTTCAATATCTTGGTCATCATCTCTTGGAGTTTCTTCCCAAACACCAGGAGTTGAATCTCTATCAGTTACTGTTTTATTTCCATCATTATCAGCATGTTCATATATTTGAGCTTTATTTTCTATAATATTACCAGGTTGATTTGATTCTTTAACTTTGAATTCAACTTGAACTTCTTTACTATCTGGTTCACTCATAGTTTCTGGATCAAAAGCATACATATAATTTTGATTTGCTACATCATCATCTTCATTTTCATCATTCAAACTCCAAGTTGTACCATTAGCTTTAGCTAAATGATCTGTTCCAATAATTTTAGCTTCTGATGGATCATCTGTTACAACATAAGTTTTACCTTTGTATGTAATCATACCTTCTGATGTATCAACAGCTTCATTTCCAACTAATTTATACATTTTCCATCCATAAATTTGATTTAAAATTGAAGTTTCATCATCACCATCACCAGCTGGAATCATTTCTAATCCTTCTGGAACATCATCAATTACATATTCAGCATATCCACCTATTTCACCTTCATTGTAAACTCTTATACCATATCTAACAGTATCATTTACATGAACACCAACAGGGTCTTTTGCATTATTATATATAGCAGTTGTTGCTTCACCACTAATTAATTTACTTGCATCAATAGGTAGTTCAGCATTCCATCTATCAATATTTTCGTCTTGTACTTTTACAATAAATTTACGTAAGCTTAAGTCGAATTTTTTCTTATTATTTGGTACTGTAATTGTAATTTTATTACCTTCTAATTTAGCAGTAACTGTTACAGTTCCTTTATTATTTTCTAATTTTACACCTTCAAGTGTTACAGAAGTTCCTTCTGAACTTTCCTTATCTCCAGCAACTAATTTCATACTTGAAACTTTATAACCATCTTTTGTTAAAGCTTTTGTAACAATTAATTCTATTGGTTCATCTAGTTTATAGTAATTTGAAGTTGGTGTTTGAATTTCTTCGATAACATATGTATCTTTCTTATCAACACTTCTTTGAGAAATTTTAGCTGGTGTAAGTGTTGCAAATCCATCTATTGTTGTGCATGTTTGAGTTGAATTTACAGTATCAGCTGTTATTGTTACCTGGAATGTTGTTCCATTAATATCATTTCCATTTTCATCAACTTTCTTAATTTGTGCAAAATATTCAGAATCTTTAATATTATTTCCTAAAGTAATCTCAATATTAACATTTCCAGATGCATCCTCTGATTTTTTCAATGTTACAGGAACTATATTTCCATCAACATCTCTTGTATATACTGTTGAAGTATCATATATTGAACCAATAGACCATGATTCAACATCAGGTCTTGGACTCATGAAATTAATGTAAACATCATTTAATTTTATACTTCCATCATTTTGCACCATTTTTCGAGCATATACCCAGAAATCTGAAGATACATCCTCTGGAACATATCTATTACGTTGAATTCCTAATTTAGCATATTCTTCTTTAGTTTCAACTTCATTAATGTAGAATTCATCTAATTCTCCTATAGAACCTGCATTAACATTTAATTCATATGTTCCAATATTTATATAACCATTTTCATCTGTTACATATTCCTCACCATCAGGTCTATTGTTAAATTTAAATTTAACACCATCTAATCCATCACCAGTATTGTTAGATACTTTTCTTAATTTTACAGAATATGTATTTGTTACAAGGATTTTTTCAAAATCATCATCATCTTGTTGTAATGGATAATCTGTAAAGTTTCCAACTGAACTAATATCATAATATCTAGCCCATGCAACTCCAGATTTACCATCTAAAGTATTTTTATCAGCATTTCCTAAAGGTTTCCATTCACCATTATCAGTTGTTTGAGAATCTCTATCAACATTTGTTGTTCCTAAAAATGTTTCATATTCTGAAATTTCAGCAACATTTGTTAATAAACCTCTAACTTGACCATTTACTTTACATACTACTGTTACATAGTCATATTTAGGTTCTACACCATCATATTTTTCAATAAAGTTACCTCTCATAGCTGAAATTGTTAATACATTTTCAGCATTTACTGAATATCCTGAAGTTAAAGTATTTCCATTATAACTTACAGATTCTAAAGTTAATCCCTTAGGAATATAATCTTTAATTTCACTAGCTGCTGCATTTATACTTCCTTCATTATATATTCTAATTTGATATGTTACTTTATCATTAACATTTACTTTAATAGGTGTTTTATTCATATAATATTCAGCTGTTGTTACATTTTCATTTTCATTCATTAATGCTGTATTTATATTAATTTTTCCATCTTGGAATCTTTGGTAATTTGCCTCTAAATCATTTACAGATGTTTCACCAATATTAGTAATTACTTTTTTAAGTACTAAGTCGATTTCTCCAACTAAAAGTTTTTCAAAATCATCGTCATCTTGTTGACCAACATAATTTTTATATGCACCTTCATCAATTACATTTGAAGCTTTTCCTGCATAATCAATCCATTTTTGATTATCTCTATTTACAGTATCATTATTAGTATATCTTCCATCTACAGGGTTTCTCCAGTTAGCTGGTTCTGAATCTCTGTCTGAATCAACTGTTTCAATTGTACCGTCTTCTTTTTTTGTTTTATATTCACTAATTTCTGCAACATTAGTTTGAATTCCGTTTGCAGTATCTTTAACAATACATTCTACTGTAACATAATCACATGTTAATCTATCATTTACAGCATCATATTTTTCAATAAAATGATTATCTAAAGCATTTATTATTAATGTATTACCTGAAATTGAATAATCTGTATCTTTAACTAATGGTGTAGTTTCACTTCTGTAATATACATTCTTCAATTCCAATCCGCTTGGTAAATAATCTTTTATTTTACTTGCAGCTGTATCAATTTCAGAACCTTCATTATAAATTCTAATTTGATATTTAACTGTGTTTCCTTTTGTTACAAGAACTGGTGTTTTATTTAAGAAATATTTCGCATCATCTTTTCCTTGTTGTAATGGTTTTGAATCTATTCTTACTTTATCATCACCTTCTGTAACTCTATCATATATAGAATCAAATCCTGCTGATGTGCTTACATCTTTACCATTAATTTCAACAATTACTTTCTTTAATGCTAAATCAACAACTTTAAGTGTTTCAGGGTTTTTAATTTCAACATCAACTTTTCCAGAAACAATACTTGCTGTTACTTCTTGAGTTAATTCGTCATTAACTGAATTATCTGCATTATAAGCAGTTGCTACTGCTGCTGTTGGAACACCAGAATTTAAAGTTACATCAACTTTAATATATTTTCCAGCGAAAATATTATCATATCCATCTGGGGCATTATTTTCAGTAATTTTATATGATACATTAGTAGCTGTTGCTTCTAAATAATCTGTATAATAAATTGTACCTTCAGGTGTTGCTTGAGTAATTAATTTTTCATTTGTTGAATTTTTAACTACTTCAATTTCTGCACCTGTTAATTGTTCTCCACTTGCTTTGTCAACTTTTCTTATTTGTAATGGAACTGGATTGTCAGGAGCATTTGGAATTTTTAAAGTTAATACTGAAACACCATCTACATTTTCTAATGTAGCAACAATTTCGTAGTCAACTCCATCTTGTTTTACATAGAAACTATTTGTAGTAGTATTATTATTAATTTCAATACTATTTCCATCACATTTAATACTGTAATTCTTTACAGCAAATTTTTCATTTTCATCTGTATATTTATCTACTTGAACAGTAATTTCTTTTTCTAATTTTGTAAATCCTGTGTTTGTTCCTAAACTTAACTCTGAAATTTTATAAATATCTGATTTGTTAACATTATCTAATTTAATTTCATTTGTTAAAACATTTGTATAACCATTTTCATTTGTTGGATCTAGACCTATATCTGCTTCTGGTGCAAGATCAATTCTTTTTGTTCCTGTAAATGTAACGCCTTGTAATGCTTTACCATCTCCAGAAGATACTTTTTGGAATCTTAGTCCATATGTAGAACTTTCATTTAATTTATTTTCTATTTCTATATTAACATTTGAAGTATTGTAATCAACAGTAACTTTTACTGATAAGACAACTCCTTTATTTGTAAATTTATATGTACGTTCTGTATAATTCATTCCGCTATATATATATGCACCACATTTTAATGTATATTTATTAAGCTTACCATTTTCAACATTTAATTCAATTTCTAATTGATTTGGCAATTGTATATATTGATTATTTGCTACTTCTTTTATTACATATTTTATTGTTCCATTATCTTTATTTCCTAATTCTTCGCTATAACCAATTGTAGCATCAACAGTTTCAACTGTTCCAAAATCCTCTACACCTTTGTTAGTAATTTTATTTGTTCTTTGAATTTCAAAATCAATATCATCAGTTCCTGCATCATTTACAACTTTTTTAATTGTCAAATTATATTTTCCTTTAACAATTAATTTATCAAAGTCGTCATCATCACCTTTACTATCTGTATCTTGTGCAACAAATTCAGGATGCCATTTTGCATCTAAATAATTTTGTTTATCATTTGAATAATTTTTCCAATTATCTGTTGATTTATCTGTATTTACGTTATGTTCTCCATCATTTGGATTTAACCAGTTATCCCCTGTTGAATCAATATCTTGTGCTTTTTCTCCAGCAGATGTTTTATAACTTGTAATTTCAGCAACATTTGTTAAAACTCCTGTTGCATTTGGTAATACTTCACATGTTACTATAAACTCATCATATGATAATGTATTATTATCAGCATCAAAAGCTGGTATTAAATCACTTAAACTGTGTAACCCTATATAAAGTACTCCATTTTGTTCATCATATCTATAACCACTTACAATAGTATTTTGTTGTTCTAATTCAGATGCTTCACCACCATTATGGCTATATTTAACTCCAGTAACTCTTAATCCAGTAGGAATGTAATCTTGAATTTGAGCTGCCATAGCATCAGTTTTTCCTTCGTTGAACACTTTAATTGAATATTCAACAATATCTCCTACAGAAACTTCTACTGGTGTTTTATTCATCCAATAAGTTGCATTTGTTGAATCTCCACTTATCAATTCTGATGTATCTATTCCTATATTTCCAGCATCATTAACTGTCTCTGTATATCCGCTCTCAGAAAAATCTCTACTTACATTAAATCCATTAGCACTAGTTACTTCTTTTGTTTCTCCATCACTACTTGTAACTTTTGTAATTGTTTTCTTTAGTGCTAAATCAAATGAAGAATTTTTAATTTGTACACTAATTTGTCCACTTGATTGATTCCAATCTACTGCAAGTTGTCCATTGAAATATTTATATTTTTCATTTGCATCATTTGATCTTGCTTGTTCATCCCATTTATTATTATCAGCTGATGTATAAACTTTTATAGTATTAATAACATATTTATTATTTTTTGAATCTAACTTTTTAGAAACTTCTAATTTAATCTTTTTTGGGAATTTTACATATCCATTAGGTGCTGAACTTTCTTCTATTATAAATACATCATTTGTTCTAACAGAAGATTGTGTAATTTTAACAGAATTTTTTGTTGTCATATATCCTGTTTTTCCATTAACAGTTTTCATTTCAACTGCTTTTCCGTTAGCATCTTTAACAGTAATATTTGATCCACCAAGAGCATGTCCAACAGAATCTACTTTTTGAATGCTTAAATTATATTCTCCTTTTATTTCTACATTATCCGCTACTTGGAAAGCATAAATTTTACCAATAGTTTTTCCACTATCATTTGTATTAGCATTTGGATCAATATTGTTAATTCTTACACCAACATTACCTGCTGATTCAATTCTCCAATGTGTACAATTTCCTCCTAATGCTTCTACAACCGGATGACCATTAGCTAACTTACGAGTTAAATCAGTTCTACTAACTCCTAATCCAACTAAATATTCAATTACATCATTTGCATTACTTGTACCTAAATCTCCTAGGTAAATCCAAGCATGGTCATGTTTCATATCATTTTCATTTTGTGAAACAATAATAGAACCTGCTGGAAGACTTTTTCCATTTGAATTTTGGTAATATCTTCTAGTTGAAGTAATTGTTTCTCCCTTTTTTAATACATTTATATTTTTGTAACTACCATTTCCAACTTTAATTTGTAATGTTTTACTTTTACCTGTTAAGAAATGGTTGTACCAATGGTATGTATTATATGGTACAGGGTTTTGTGCATCAAATCCAGATGTAGCACAATTTAATGAAGTTAATGTATAATACACCAATCCGCTACAATCCACACCAGTATTTCTTAAATCATTTATAGGTGTTAGATTAGATGGTGTTATGTTATTTGAGTATATTGATACTTTCGTACCTTTTGTATCCCATCCATATGGCATACCCAATAATTTTGAACTAGCAACAATAATTTGGTTTGCTGTTAAATCATAGCTACCTGCTTTTAATTCTAATAGTTCTGCATTATTTGTTACATCATTTGTAACTACATCTTTTCTTAAAAAAGTAAAAGAACTTACAACAGCTATTAATGCTACAACAATTGTTGCAATACCTATTAAAACTTTTCCTTTCACGTTTTTCATAATCAATTCCTCCTGAAATTTATTTGTTATAATCACTTTACATTAAATAAAAATCATTTGCAATATGCATAAAATTGATGTTTTTATAAAGAAATATACGGAAATAACTCTAATAAGAAAATATTACATTTGTATTTCTTTTTAGTAATATTTTAGAAATAATTTATCTCATAATTTGATAAAATGTGTGAAAAGCTTGTTTCCCTAAAGAGTTTTAATTTTGAAAAAAGTTAACAACGAAGACAATAACAAAAGTGGAAAAAGAGAGTATCTATATCTTGTATAGATACTCTCTTTTTCTATTTTTAATATTATTCTTGTTATTAACTCTCACTTTTTAATCTTTCAGCTCTATCAGCTGCAATTAAATTATTAATCATTTCATCTAAATTTCCATTTAAGAAATCTTCCATTTGATAAATACTCATACCAATTCTGTGGTCTGTAATACGACCTTGAGGATAGTTGTAAGTTCTTATTTTTTCACTTCTATCACCAGAACCAACTTGTGTTTTACGAGCATCTCTTAATTCAGAATCACGTTTATTTTTTTCAATTTCATATAATCTAGATTTTAATAATCTCATTGCATATTCTCTATTTTGAACTTGGCTTCTTTCTGTTTGACATTCTGCAACCAATCCAGTTGGAATGTGTGTTAATCTTACGGCAGATGATGTTTTATTAACATGTTGTCCACCAGCACCAGATGCCCTAAACACATCCATTTTTATATCAGCTGGATTAATATCAATTTCTACATCTTCAACAACAGGCAAAACAGCGACTGTTGCAGCAGATGTATGAATTCTACCACTACTTTCAGTATCTGGAACTCTTTGAACTCTGTGAGTACCACTTTCAAACTTCATTCTACTATATGCACCTTTACCAGTAATCATAAATGAAATTTCTTTATAACCACCAAGTCCTGTTTCATTTTCATTTAAAACTTCTAATTTCCAATGCTTTCTTTCGCAATACATACTATACATTCTGAACAAAGTTCCTGCAAATAAGGCTGCTTCATCTCCACCAGTACCTGCTCTAATTTCGCATATTACGTTTTTGTCGTCATCTGGATCTTTAGGAATTAATAAAATTTTAAGTTCATCTTCAAGTTGTGGAAGCATTTCTTTTTTCTCTAACATTTCCATTTCAGCTAAATCTTTTAGCTCTGGGTCATTCATCATTTCTTTAGCTTCTTCATATTCTTTTTGAACTTTTTTATATTCTCTAAATTTCATAACAATTGGTTCTAACTCAGCATGTTCTTTCATGTAAGTTTTCCACTCATTTTGTGAATTATTTATTATATCTGGATCACTTATTTTTTCAGTTAATTCAATATATTTTTTTTCAACATCCTCTAATTTTTGGAACATAAATATAATCTCTCCTCTTTTATTTGAACTTTTGTTATTATACTACATTTTTGGATTTATTGCAAGAGCAAATGAATATAGTAGATAATTTGATATCTTACGACAACAAAAAACTGGAAATGAGAAATCATTTCCAGTTTTTATTATTAATAACCTGCAGAAATTATTGACCAACCATTTGAACGTAAGTAAATTGGTTTAATACTATATTCTGTTTCAGTTAAACTTACAACTTCTGTTGCATCTTCTGGTTTTTCAACTAATCCTGTATAGTCACCCCATACATATAAGTTTCCTTTATCATCTAATGCTTTATGTGCTGTTTGTTTAACAACATTTATTCCATCTAATGTTACAGTTTCATCTGGAGTAGCTGTTGAGAACTCAGTTGTTTCTGTTACTTCAGATAGTGTATATGAATCAACTCCATCAGGAGTAAATCTATATATCTTACCATCTTCTGCTTTAACTTCAAATTCACCAACTACTGAATCTAAGTTTCCTAAACCATTTACATATTCAGATGTGTAACTAATTTCGTTACATACTAATTGTTTATCAACAAATTTCAATTCATATGTTTTTCCGTCTTTTGCGAAAATTGTTATGTTAGAATCTGTTAATTTTTTAGCATTTAGGTCATTTACAAATTGTTTTCTTGTTTCGTTTGTTGCTTCACCATAGAATCTTGTTATGATTTCGTCGTATTGAGTAAATACGCATGGCTCAAAGAAACTATCATCATTTCCTATTCCAAATGCTGCATATAATATTCCATCAGAATCAGTCATAAGAACTGTATTTCCAATTTTTTCTATATCTTCAATTTGTTTTCCATACATAGGGCTTGATGAACATCTATCATCTACTGTTATTCCAGTAATACCATCAACCCATACCTCTTTATTTTGGTTCAACATGAAATATCTAACATAACGGCCGTCTGATGTAGTAGTTTGAACACATTTTGTAAATGAATCAGTTGACCTTTCTTGTAAGCTGTAGTTTTCATAAGTTATTGTGTTTGTTCTACGATTATATCTATAATTATATGTTATATGGTATGCTCCACTTTCTCCACATACGAAATAATACATTTGATATTGAGTTTCATATGTTGAATAATAACTGTTTGATGTGCTTTCTAAATAAATATTTTTTATATTTGACAATGCATTTATTTGACTAAAGTCTGCATATGATGTTTGTGACGCTGTAGGTATTGGGTTTTCTATATGTATTTTTCCATTCATATATAATGTCATTCCTGTAATTTTCTCTAAATAAGTTCCATCTTTTTCCCAAGTTAATGCATCACCATTCATCTTCCATAAATAATTTTCATTATCTCTAAATTTTCCATTTTCATATTTTACAATCAATGTACCATTTTCTGTATAAGCAGTATTTAAAGCACATCCCTCTGCATTAGTTACACATATTGGAGTTAATTGATTTGCACCTGAACCCCAAACCCATAGTTTTCCTGAATTATCTAATGCATATACAACATTATAAGATACATATAATATTTTTGATATTTTGAAATTACTATCGTTTTGTTTTGCTTCATATAATGCAGAACCTTCGATATCATTCAAACAAATTAATTCATTGTTTGTTGTATATCCGCCATTACCTAGTTTTCCATTAGCATCTGTACCGCATGTTAAAATGTTTCCATTCTTATCTAATACAATATAATACTTACCGTTATTAAAATCTTCATAAATATAATCATATTCACCAGAATAAGCATTCATAACATAACCTGGATATTCTCCACCAACATACCAAATTTCATTGTCTGTTGTTACTACATATTGATTTGAATTTCCAATAGTTCTTGCAATTTGTTTTCCATATAGAGGGTTTTTATCTCCTCTATGTTTTTCGCTAATGTTTACTGGTTCTCCTGAAATTGTAAAATACCAGAAATCACCATTTTCATCTTTAACAAATCTATCATTTATCAATTCACTAACTTTTATACCATATAATCTATTAGCAGATGGTATATTTGTTACTGTATTGTTTGCTTTAATTGAACTATCTGAGTAGTTTATTGTTTTTGTAATGTTCTTTGGATAGCTTAGTGTATAGTTTAATCCAGTTCCTTGTGACCATGCATATAAATTGCCTTCTGAATCTAATGCTTTATATGTACTGTTATCTACAATAGTTTTTCCTTGCATTTCGCTTCCAAGAGATTCACTAATACATTTGTATGATTCTATTTCACCGTCTCTTCCAACTTTAACTTCCCAAAGTTTTCCATTTATAATTACATTTATAGTTCTGTTCCTATTATTAGTATCATTAGTTAAATCTGTAAGTTTAATAATATTTTCTCTATTAATTACACCATACATATCTTTTATTGCTTGTGAATTATCATAAGTAGTTTCATTACTATTGTTATAGTAATATGTATAAGAAGGACGACTATAATAACAATCTCTATGAACAACTCCATTTATATCTATAACAGCACCAGTACTACGACTAGAATATGGAATTATTGTTGTAACAATATTATTTAAACCTTCTACTTTGACAGGTCTAGTTGTCTCTCTCCATATCCAAACGTTTCCATTAGTATCTATTGCAATTCCATTTCCTACATCATCACAAACCATTTCAGCAACTGTAAAAGATTCAGATATTAACGCAGGTACTTTAATAAACTCGTCTGTTAAGTTTAATGTACCACAAGCTCCTTTATAAGACCAACTTGAAGTTCTACAATTTCTACCAAATGTCCATACTTTATTTTCACCTGTAATTACGTACAATGCTTCTGAACTTACAATAAATCCTTTATCTGCTCCTTCGCAAACTCCCATTAAAGTCCATTTTGTTGTGTCATTCATTGCACTATCTCCAGAAACATACACAGAACCATCTTCACAAACTATTAAGCCACGTTGGAATTTAATTGTAAAATATTTAATAGCTTTTCCATCTAAAGCACTTGTATTTATATGATATGGTTTTGTAAAACTATTTGTATTTCCGTTTCCGCATACACCATTAGTATTTTCTCCCCAAGTCCACATATTACCATTATCATCTTTAGCCAATATAATATTTTTATAGTATGTTGAATTTGCTGAACCTGAATAACCTGACACAAACTCTAATTCAACATTATCAGCTAAATCACATCCACTTATTTCATTAACGCATATAGGATTTTGTCCATAATTCCATTGCCATAGCTTTCCTTGATTGTCTAATGCAAAATATGTGCTACTTCCGTTTGAACCAGTTATCGTATAATATATTTTATTTACTCTATAATTTTCATCTTCATATTTACTTGCAAATGCTGAGCCTTCAACAGTACTTAAACATTTAACCCCGCTATAGTCTCCTTGCCATATATTTCCTTGATCATCTAATGCTATTTGCTTATCTTCATATACATAACATTTTTGTACAAGATTTACTCCTAATGTTCCTTCTATGTATTCTATTGGTGAAATGCCATCTTTTACCGCTGGTGGATTGTTATAATTATAAAAAGACCATCGATTTCCTTTATCATCTGCTACATATCCATCTGATAATATTTTTTTCATTTTTACATTATAAACAGGGTTTTCTTCTGTATTTGATAAACATGTAGCATTGTTTCCATCAATTTGCCAGATTTGTCCATATCTATCCACTAAAATTTTGCATGATAAGCTAATTACATCTTTAACCGGAACTTCGTATTTGTAAATAGTACTTCCTGAAGAAACATACCACCATTCTCCATTTGAATCTTTTAAAACAGCATATGCACCAATATATTCATGATCATATAGATTTGTAATCTTGTAATTAGAATCTACTTGATAATTTTTATATAATGCATTAGATGTAATATCAGTTATACATTGAACAGATGAACCATAAGTACTCCATACTTTTCCTTCGTCATCTAATAATACTTCTTTGTTACCATCTACAAATTTTGCTCTACATTCAACTAATGCTGGAGTTTCTCCACTGTGCCATGAATATAATTTACCATCATCTGCAATTGCATATATTACTGAGCTTGTACCTGATATTTTTCTTATTGAAATTCCATTTAAAGGTTCATTTGAGTCATCAGAAATACATTCAATTTTCTTAGCATCTGATGAACCAGTTCTTCCTAGCATACTTGTACTATCTCCCCAAGTATATACTTTTCCTTCTGAATCAACAGCCAAAAGTATTCCTGAATAATCAATTGAAGTGATATCTTTTATGTATACATCTGCTGGTAGTTCAAAGTTTTTGGTTATTTCTGTAATTCCTATACCATTACCTACTTTTGTTCCATTTCCTAAATATCCATATCCAGCAATATACACTCTACCATCTTCACTTAACATCAAGGTATTATATTCTGCTGATGAAATTTTTGTGATTTTTGGGCTTCCTGGAATATCTAAAACTGTTGGAGTATTAATTGAATATCCTGAATTATATATTCCAAGTGAATTCCTATAATTATCTCCCCAAACCCATACTCTTCCTTCATCATCAATTGCAAATTTATTATAATTATATGTTGAAGATACGACTTGTTTAAATTTCAAATTATATTCAAAATGTTCATTATAAGTTGCATCCATTCTTTGTGGATTAAATATAGGGCTTGCACTTATTGCACCGGCTTCACCATAATATGACTTTCCGCCCCATGCCCATAATCTATTATTTGTGTCAACTGCTATAACATGGTGTTGAGTCATACTGTCAGCATAATAACTATCTGAAAATTCTATATCTTTTATTTCTACACCATATAACATTTCTGGTTCATCATCAGTTATACATACTGGAACACCTGAACTTGTTCCGTTTCCTGTTTCTCCAGATGTATTTGCCCCCCATGTCCATAATCTGCCATACTCATCAATTACTGCTGCTGCATTATTATTTTGTGAACCACTTATTCCTGCAAGAGCTTTTATTTTTGCTCCATCGAAATATGAAGAATCTACTTTTGTAGGATATACCTTAACACCTTGAGTCATTGTTGCTTGTATTTCTCCAGCGGTTCCCCATAGCCACAAGTTTCCATCAGAATCAATTGCCATTACAAATTTACTATTTATTAATAAATCTTCAATTACAACATTCTCTAATGGTGTTGTTGGATTTTGCGTTGATACAGTTGATAAACATACTGGTGAATAAGAATATGAAGCTGTTGCTACACCCATTGAAGTACCTGTGCTTCCCCACATCCAAACTCTTCCTAAAGAATCTATTACACCTAAGTTAGCAGAATACTGATCACTTCTTAATTTTGCCAATTTTTTAACTTCAATATTTTCAAATGTATCAATTAATTTAACAGTGTCATAATTGCTGTCTCCATCACCAGTATAATTTCCAGCTGCCCAAACTCTACCCTTGTTATCTAATAACAATGATGTACCGGCATTTGCTTGAACATCAACAAATCTTGTACCTTCATTATAATATTCATCATATAATACGCCTAATTCTGTTACACATGTTGGAGAATAATTACTACTGCTTGTTGATGTACCTAATAATCTGCCAGTAGAATCAGATCCCCATGTCCAAATTCTTCCCTCAGAATCAATTGCTAATGTTCCATAATAATCATGAACAAATTTTGTAATTTTAACATTTGAAATTGGGAATTCAATCTTTTTAAATTGTGAAGAATATACTGATGATGAATTTCCATCTCCGAATGCTCCATAATATCCATATCCTTTTACATATAATTCTCCACTTTCTGTTAAATACATACTAGTAGCTTGACCTGCATCAACTTTTACAATATTATTGCTTATAACTTCTACATTAACATCTTTATTAACGTTTTGCTCAACTGTTACATCTTCAACTGTTAATTTTTGAATTCCATAGCCTTTTGTTACATCAACAATACCTACTTCATAATCTCCTGTTTCAATTCCTTCAACTTCAACAGTTCCTGCTTTTAATACTATTACAGGTGAAGCATCATCTAAGTTAGATTTTTTATAATCTCCTGTTGATGTTCTTACGAATTTAACTAATTCTCCTGTGTCTTTATCTACTACTTTATATTTAGAACGAGGTAGATATTTTGTTACACCTTTATCTGTTTTATATGTTGTTGATAGTGTTAAGCTTCCACGAGGTATATTCTTTTGAATTTCTACTCTTGCTACTTGTGTTGCATCACCATAAACAACTACTTTTTCATCATCTGGTACCAAATATCCTTCTGGTACAGTTGTACATTTTAAAGTATATGTTCCAACTGGTAATCCTTTTACAATTAATTTCTTATTAGCAACTTCAAATTCTGTGTTATTATTTAATGTTACTTTATTTCCAGCAGAATTAATTAAATTAAATTTAACACCTGAAATTGCATTTGCATTTTCATCAACTACATAAATAACTGCTTTTGTTACATATGTTACTGTTTCTTCTTCTGCATGTTCTTTGCTTAAATTATCAATATGTGTTTGACCACCAAATCCATAACTTGTATCAATTTTATTTTTTACTGTTAAAGTAACATCTTCTACTCTGTTTCCACTTTCTGTAATTTCAAATAAATATGAACCTTCTGTTGCATTTATTTTTTCTATTGCTTGTAATGGTTCTAATCCTTGAACAGGATTTTCAACTTCTACTGTTTTGTAATATCCTTCTGTTGTATATTTTGGTTTTGTAATTTCTTCTACTTTATATGTTCCAGCATCTAATCCTTGAATTACTCCTGGATTTGCTGCTGATGTAAATACATAATATTCTTCTTGTGTATTTACATTTGTTATTTTCATTTCAAAGCTTTCATTTACATCTAATTTTGCTGCTTCTATTTCTTCTTCTGTTGCTACTTCTCCTGCTTCGTTTAATATTACTTTATTTATTGTTACTTTATTTTCTTTTAATTTTTTCTTTGTTGTTATTTCAAAGTTTGCATATCCAGTATTTGATACTGGCACTTCTACTATTTGACTTACATCTTTTACCCAACCTTCTGGAATATTATCTTGTTCTACTAAATAATATCCTGAATATATATTCTCTAACTCTGCAAAACTTGTATTAAAGTCTTCATTGCTTCCTTCAATTTCTTTAGTTGTTCCTATTTTTGTATATGTTCCATTTTCTCCTAATTCTACTTCTGTTACTTTATATGTTATTCCTTTTAATGGTCCACCTTCTGGATTAGTTGTTGTTACAATTTCTAAGTCTCCTCTACCTCTTGCATTTGTTACTGCTTTTGTTAGTGGTTTTACTAGAGTATTTTCTGTTGTTATTTCTATTGATTCTGGTGCCATTCCTTCATAGAACTCTGGTACTGTACTTTCAATTTCTTGTAGTTCATATTCTCCACCTACTGATATTGGTCCAGAAACACCATATGCTACATTTTTTGCTTCATCAATTTGATTAATTTCTATTATTTCGTTTACTCTTCCACCTGCAACATTTTGTCCAACTACAGCAAATTTGATTCCTGCATTTTTTACCTTTTCTACATCTGTTACAGTTTCTAATTTTTTCTCTACTCTTACATAACCAACACCTGTGTGTTCATTGTATAAGTTTTGTGTAACATCTTTATTATTTTGAATTGTAATTCTAACAGGTTCTGTACTTGCATTACTATCTGTTCCATAATATGCTGTGTATCCATCAACTGGAACCTCTGAAACAGTATATTCACCTATTTCAAGTCTTGTAAAACCAGTTCCATTTTCATCTAATTGAATCATAGTATCTACATCATTTCCATAATATGATGTACCTGTTACATGAACTTTAAATCCAGATAAATCACCTATATCTGAATAATTTGTTCCTTCTTTTAATTTAGCTGTTTTATTTATTACTAAATATCCTGTTTTATATCTGTTTGACAAATTAACAGTTACAGCGTTAACTAAATCGTTTTTATCAATTAAAGCTTCACCTCTAACTGAAACATATTTTTCAATTCCAGTATCCCCTAATGTAGGGATATCAACTTCTTCAATAGAATATAATCCCATAAATACATTTGAAATTGTAATTGTTGCTGAAGTGTTATCTGCTGATTTAACAACAGTAACATTTTCTGGATATGTCTCACCTATTTTAATTGTGTAATCACTATCTGTTGTTACACTATCTCCATCTTTATTTGTGTATGCTAAAACACCACGTCCACTAACATGGAATGTTAATCCATCAACATTTTCACCATTTGGAACAGATTTTACAATTTGTAAAATTCCTCTGCTTCTAATGTTATTAAAATCAGCACTTACTTCTGCCGCAGATAATGCAACATCTATACTTTCTTGTTCTGGTGTCCATCCATTAACCTCAGATACTTCTGTTACTTTATAATTTCCATAAGGAACATTATCAAAAATAGCTGTTCCATTATCATCTGTTTCGGCTGTTCTTGTTGAGAAATAGAATTCTTCATTTGCTCCATTTACTCTAGTTAATTTAAATTTGACTTTTCCTTGATTGTCATTAGTGTCTTCCCATTTTTTATTAACAATAATTTTACCACGTTTTAATGGGTTTACAGTTGTATATTCAACATATTCAGCTGCACCTATTGTAACCAATTCAATTTTGCCAATTCCATCATAATTTGTAAATGTTGTTGTTTCATATAAATAATAATCCCCAGCTGGTATGTTATCAAATGTTGCAATTCCTTGTGCATTTGTTGTTGCTGTTATATCATTATTGCTTGAATCTTTTAAAAACTCTCTTTGACCAGTTGTTTCATCATAGTATTGAAGTTTAAATTCAATGTTTTCTAAACTTCCACCTGCTGGTGCAGTTCCTACTGGATAATTTTCAAATTTCTTTTGTACTTTTAAAGTTCCTGTTGTTACACCATTTATTGCATATGCTGCTTGTGAATATAATTCTTCTGTATTATCCATTGAAACTCTTTGATATCTTACCGCTGTTGTTGAAGCCACCATTCCTTTTGTGTCTGGCATTGTTATTTCATAATCAACATATATATTTTGATTTGATTTTAAATTATAGTATTCTCCATTTTCGTCTTCTAACACAATTTTTATATTTTTTGCTGTAGATAAATCAGTAACTCCATCCCATAATACAAAACTTGTAGAATCAAAAGTAGCGTTTTCTTCTGTTGTGTAATAAATTTTATATGTATTTGTATCTAATTTTCTTACTGTTTCTCCGTCTGTTTCTCTGCTAGTTTCAAGATAAACACCTTTTATAGTAATGCTAGATAAAGAATTTTGAGAAACAACTTCTCCTTTTGCAACACCTTTTAATTTTCCTTCATGCTTATCAATAAAATCATCTGGCAATACATAATCAGCTTCTATTAATTGTTCACTTGCATAATCTATATATGTATTATTTGCAAAAGGTAATCTTGTAAGTATTTCAATGTTTGTCAAAGTATCTCCCAAAGAATTAATTCTTGATCTAATTCCAAGCGTATCTTGACTATAATCTATGATTTTTGGATTTTCCTTTCTACCTGAACTGTCTTCATCATTTGGTTGATATTCTATATCATCTACAATAACTGCTGTGTATGCCTTTAATTCACTAGCACCTGTAACAGTGATTCCTATACCATCTCTAAAAATCATCTCTGGTGTACTTTCTCCATTAGAAAATTCATGGCTATTTGCAATAACTTGTTTATATCTATTATAGTAATTTTCATTCTCAGTAATCATATACGCATTCATGGTATATTTAGTACTTGTTGGATTTATTAAAGTCTTTTTAAATGTAATGTCAATTGTAACACTTCCATCAATTTCACTATTATAAGTTCCAATACAAGGAATTACTAAATATTGAACCCCGGATTTCTTTATAATATCTAATTCTTCTTCATCAATACTTAAATTAGTTCCACCTCTTAATGATACATCAAAATTACTATATTTATATACTGAAGGTAATTCAATGTAAAAAACAGGATTTTCGTTTACTACAACGTTTTTCTCGTATACATTATCATCGTCATCATCTTGAAATTCTTCATCTAGCGAATTCATAAATATAGACACGCTTCCAAACTCAGATTTGTTTAATTTTTCATATGATGTATCTAAATACCCTGAAAACATCATATAAGAATATTCGTTTTTTTGATAAACAGGCGCTCTTTTTATATTGTATGTTCCTACACCATAAATCCATTGTCCTGTTGTACCTGCTGAAAATTCTATACTTTGAATATTGTTAAATTCGTAATCTGTTAAACCTAAATTAGCATAATTTAAAGTATATGTTATATAATAATGAGTATAATAAATATATAAAAAATCTTTTAAACCAATTGAGAAAACATTTATGTTTTCTTGTGGTCGTGCAGGATTTACTGAAGTAAATTCTGTTATTTCAGTTCCTTTAATAAAATCACTTTTTGTATCTGATCTTACAGTTTCAACTTTTATTTGATTTTCATTTAATGTTTTACTCTGTGTTCTACCATTCTCATCAACATAATATAATGTAGGAGCTTGTATATTTATTTTTCCATATTGATATTCTGCATCTCCACCATCTGACTGAGAACTTTTCCAAATTTCTGTATTTATAGTAATTTGTCCATCATTTTTTAATTTTTCTAAAACACTATCAGTAATATATGCAGAATCTCCAATGTATGCACTATAATAATCATATTCACGCCATGCATGTTGTCCTGGCGTATAAGTTACTAAAGATGTTGTTTCTCTATCATATATTGTTCTTGAATAGTTTTGCTTTGTAATTTCTTCTTCTTTTCCATATTCTTTTGTTACTGAAAAACCTATTGCATCTAATTTAGCTTCAAAATTACAACTGAAAAAATCATCAGGATTTTCTAAAACATCAGGATTTGTATTAGGAGTTGGAACTTTGAATTTTATAGCATATACTCTTCTAATTCCATACGCTCCTGTATAGAATGTATTTTCTTTATTAAGTACATCTGCATCTTCACCTTTACTAAAAGTATATGTTATAGAGCCATCAGGATTTACAGTTTTTGTTGGTGTACCTAAGAATTCTGTATCTAATCCATCCCAATCAATAGTATAATCTTCTTCTAACAATTTTCTTGTATTTATATTTCCGTTAAATGTGATTTGTAAATCAGCTTTTTGAGTATATCTACCAATATCTATATCTAAAGGAAATACTGCTTCAACCTGTGTAGCATACCATCCACGATTATTTTCTAAATATTCTATTGATCTATCAACATGTGGTTTATATTGTGTTGATGTCCCCTGCCAATTTAAACTTGCTCTAAATACATTATTTTTTGTTGAAGGTGTTATTACAGCTTTTAATTTCTTACTATATGAAAAAGGAATTTGATCATTACTTCTTTTATCTGTATACACACCTGTTACTCTTACTGTAACTGTTCTTTCCATTAATTCTTCTGGATTACCAAATCTAACAGTTGCTCCACCTGATACAGATGTTCCAGTATCTACTTTTCCATAATTAACCATGGCATATCCATTTCCCTGTGTAGAATTTGCCGTTGTTACATAATCTCTTATATTATCAACTTTATCTGTTTCAATATAAAGCTTTACATTTCTAAATCCTGTTTGCACACCATTAAATACCACACCATATTCAAGTGTAGCTGTTGCACCATCAGAAAGTGCAGTTTGTGTTTCCACCTCATTTCCACTTGCCCATCTTGCAATTAATTGAAAATTATCTAAATCAATTTCTTCTTCATCAGATTCTGTTTGTGCGAAAACTGATAAAGGTAAATATGAAATTATCATTGATAAAATTAAGATAATTGCAGCTATTTTTTTGAATACTTTTTCTCCTAGATTTTTCATTGTATTTCCTCCTGAAATATTTATTTTTATTGTCTTTATTATAATGATTATTTTAAAAATAACCATAACAAATATATTTCAAAATTTAACGTTTTCTAGGGATTTCAAGGTTTTGGAATTATTACAATTATATTATATTTTTATGTTCGATTTGTAACAATTCTGTTACTGGATTGTTATATAGCCTACGGATATTAATGATAATAAGAATGTAATATATTTGTAATATTGAATAAACAAAAAATCCAACTCAATTAAGAGTTGGATTTTTTTCTTATGAAATTATGAAACCATCAGTTTCAAAACTTCGTTTCCGTCGCTGTCAAGAGGAACCATGTAATATCCCCTATGATGGTCTATAGGTGACTCCTGATAGAAAACATTTCCTTCTGTTTCTTCAGAATCGAACTGTGCAAGTGTCCAGTAATATAATGACTGGTACTGTTCACTTGTGAAATAATCATAATAGTATTTTGCTTCTTCAGGATCACCGTATGCTTGCTCGAGTGCAATTGCTTCCAAATCTACAACATTAGGTAAGTCTGCAGGATGAATAATCTGTACAGCTCCACCTATACGTGTAGAATCAGTTCCTATGCCAGAATTTACAAAACTGTAATATACTGGCTCAGAATCACTTTCATTATATTTAATAGTGAAAGCATCAAATCCAAAAGCTCTTGCACATGCCACGAAACCGTTAAACTCACCTCTAGAAATAGGTGCTCCTCCACATGCTAACTGTGTATTATCGAACCAATACTCAATTGTTGCAGCTGCTGTAACTGAAGTATCAAATTCATTTCCTATTTCAAGGATCTGATTATCGTTTTCATCTATTGGTATAAGATACCAATTTATGAAATTGAATGCATTATTGGCATTTTCATCTGCAAATTCGAACAAATAAAAATCTCCATCGCCGTAATTAGCATTAGTCGGTTCAATTACATTGTCAATTCCAGCAATAACAACTGAATCATTTTTGTAAGCTGAATTTGTTACATCAAACGCAGCTACTACGTTTTCACTGTTATCATCTGCTACGAGTGGTCTCCAGAGTATATTGTCATATTGACTTGTGTACTCTGATCTCTTCAGCTTCTTCATTCCAGTGCATACCTCGGAAATATCCTCACTTGGTATTAACTGGCATCCATATCCATATGCCAGACCTTCACGCATACAATAGAATGCTCCTGGGTCAACGTATGAATACTGAATCGGCTTGTACGACCAAACTATCTGATAACGTTCAATACCAAAGAGCTTTGCAGTGTTGATAAGTACATTGTACGTATCCTCACTTATCTGCTCTCCCTCATGTACCAGTGATTCTCTTGTTGGAGCAGTCCAACCGGATGTGGTTGTCGTTGTGTCTGTGCTCGTGGTGGTTGTTGTCGTGGTGGTTGTTGTGGTGGTTGTGGTTGTTGTTGTCGTGGTTGTTGTGGTTGTCGTTATTGTCGTGGTTGTTGTCGTGGTTGTTGTCGTTGTAGTGGTTGTCGTTGTCGTTG
>JAFVGB010000004.1 GCA_017475185.1 Clostridia bacterium | reverse complement strand
GATGCTGATGTAACAACAAAGCAGACAGTTGAAAGTTCAAGCGATTTTGTATGGGGAGATGCAAATTGTGATCATGATGTTACAATGGATGATGCCGTTGCAGTATTAAATCACATTGCGCTTTCTACAAAGTACGGAATGAGTAAACAGGGGGTACAGCAGGCAGATGTATATAGAAATGGAGATGGTATATCCGGTATGGATGCACTTTCCATTATGAAATACCTGTCAGCGGAATTACCGGAATTACCGGAATCGTATTTAGTACCACCAAGCACCACATCAACAACAAGTACGACAACGAGTACAACAACAAGTACGACAACAAGTACGACAACAAGTACAACAAGCACGACAACGAGTACAACAACAAGCACGACAACGAGTACATCAACAAGCACGTCAACAAGTACATCGACAAGTACGACAATGAGTACGTCGACAAGTACATCAACGAGTACAACAACAAGCACATCAACAAGCGCATCAACAAGTACAACCACAACGACAACAACCACAACGACAACAACAACAGCCACATCACCTAATAACTGGATTCCACCACAGAAGACAGATTTAATTCATGATGGCGAACAGATTGATAACGATAGCTATAATATCCTTATCAACATAGCGAAAATGTTTAACATTGAACGCTATGAAATAGTCTGGTCGCATCATCCAATAGCCTATGCTTACGCATCGCCAGATGCATACTTCTGTATGAGAGAAGGATTCGCGTATGGTTTTGGAATGCAGGTTATACCAAGTTCAGATGTTTCTAAGATATGCCCGGAAATGAAGAAACTAAAATCATCAACATATAAGATGAACTATGATTTCCTCGCATATAGGCCAATTGTAGCAGATGATGATTTGGTAGTATCAAATTATGATGTTACAGTCAGTGCTTACAAAAATGATAATTTTATTCTTGCGGGAATTGATAAAATTACCGAGCCTGACTCTGAGCCTGAAAGTTCGTTGTATATGTCTGATTTAGAGTATGCCAACGAACAAAATGTATTCAACTTCATCGGTTGGTATCTTATACCAATTGATGAGGAGGGAAATCAGATATTTGAATTAAACACAGCAGATTATAACACTTCAGTTGCACCTGCTGCAGAGATTGAGTACTGGTTTACCAATAAAGAACTCGAACCTGAATTTGCACCTGCACCAATCGCTAGATGGCTGTTTAATGAATTCGTGTACACAGCTCGTCAGTTCAATATGCCTGATTTTAAAATCACATATAATGACAACGACAATGAGCCACTGTTGTACGGTTTTACCAGAGGCACAAATTTGGATACATTCTATCTGGACAAAGGTGCAGTCCAGGTAATTCCCACTGCAGAAATTGCAAACGTAATTGACCTGGATAAGCATTGTGTGGATGCAGCAGACTACGAATATTACTTAAACGAGACTGCAAATCCATACTATTACGTAACAAGTGCACAAAATGATACAAGAGAGCTTGAAGAAAATGCAGTGTATACTTGGTCAAAAAATGACCAGTATACTGGATACTTCCTTGTTCCTCTTGATGAGAATGAAGAAGAAGATCTGAGGTTATATATAACCAAGTAAGCTTCTTTATTTAAAAACAACCCTTATAATTAAGGGTTGTTTTTTATTGAAAAAATGTTGTAATCATAAACAGTGGAAATCACCAGTTCCCTAAAGAAAAATCAATTATAAAACATGTATTACATGAATAATACAAAAATTTAATGTAATTGTAATAATTGAATGAAGTTCTAAATCCCTAAATAATCATAAAAAACTGTAATATATATGACTTTGAAAACTATAAAAAAATTAATATAATAAAAAATAATATAAGAAAGAACAAAATCTAATTTAGGAGGAAGAACTTATGAAAAATTTAGTGAAAGGTAACATATTGAAAAAATTCATTTCAATCATTTTGATATTGGCAATAGTTATACCATATTTACCAATGTCAGTATTTGCAAATGATGGTGATGAAACAGAGGAAAATGAGTATGCAGGAATAGTAGATTTAGATGTTGCATGGAAAACAGGTGATGAAGTATTAAATGGATATGCAACAAATAATTACAACTTGCAATACACATTAAAACTTAATCAAATTTCAAGCGGATTTGAAGATGTAAAAGTCAATATTGAAACAGATAACGTAGCAGGAGTAAACGACTACGTTTATTGTAGGATTCAAGAAATGAGTGGAAATGGATTTGCTACAATAAACTATGGAAAAAGAGATACTGGTTCATCTCTGCAAGAAAATGTAAGCATTGGATTTAGAAATAAAAACGAAGTTCTAAATAGAACAGTAACAGTAAAAGCAACAGGAAGATATAAAGATGCTAACAATCCAAACGCAATAAATGGATATGTAACATTTTCAGTAAAGAAAGTATTAAAAGCAAATATTACTCCATATGATAAAAGAGTTACGCCATATAATGTAACTTTACAATGGTCACAAGATGGTTTAGGTAGACCAAAATCAACATATAATAGACAAGATTTGGGATTAAGTATATATGGAAAAAGTAAAGGATGGTATATGACTAAATTAAACACAAGTTATCCTTTATACATATATTCAGGTTCATTAACTCAAAAATTAGATTTAAAAGTAACAATAAACAGATATATAGTAGAAAACAATGAGAATGTAAGCAAACTATCAGACGGTTATACAGTAGATTGGGATGGATTAGATGAAATTTTAGGAGAACCAACACAAACTACAAATGAAGATGGAACAATTACATATACGTTTAGCAAAGGTGAAGAAACACAAGGATTGGATAGAAGTAAAACATTCAGCGTAGATAAAGAATTTAATATAAAAATTGTATATCAAACACCAAATACAAATCCTGAAGATGAAAATTCAGTTACAAACCACACATATTGGACATATCAAGCAGATTTAAACACAAAGGGTTATAAGATTGAGCAAAATTGGGGAGAAGAGGAAACTGTTGAAGAAGTTACCAAAAGTTTAAAACTATATGATAGAGGTTCTACAGGAGTATGTTTATACACTCCTGGATATGTAGCTTGGATACATGCAAATTATGGATCTGGCGATTATTTACCAGATAATTTTGTATCAGATTTAAAAACAGATAGAACAACCACTGTAGATGCAAATGTAGATTTAACGTATATTTCAGGAGAGATTCGTTGGGCTTCAGGTGATTACCTTGAATTTAAAAAGCCAACTCTAAGATATATGACTGATGATGGAAATCTTAGAACTATAAATCTATCTTCAAATCAATTAAAAATAGACAAGGTATCGGTAAAACATGACATAGGAAGTACTTTTGTTTATGAAAACGAAAATTCAGAATTTAGTGGAGAATATAATGTAGTAAGTGATACAAATTCATTTAGAATATATTTACCGGATTCGGTAACAAACATTGCAAAATATGCAAGAGATGTAAACGATACTGAAACATTTAGTGATTTATTTACTTTAACATACACATTAAATGCAGATGCATTAGGATTAACAGACACTGAACTTGAAAATATTTTAGCTCTTTCTTTTGAAGAAGAATTGCGTGGACCAAGTACTAATGGAGGTAGTAAGTCAACACTAACATTAAAAAATCAATCATTCTTAAACGAAATAAAATATTCATACATGGAAATGGAATTAATAGGAGACTTTGATACTTCAGAAACAAAAATAGGTAAATCAGAATCAAAAAGTATAAAACTAAAAATGTATAGAAACCAAAGAACATTTGGAAATGACACAGATGAAAAGAAAAAAATTGTACTAAACGAAAATCCAACTTTCTTCGTAAGTTTACCTAGTGGATTTGAGTATTCAAACATAGAAGTAAAATCTTTAAATAATAAAATAACCATTGATGAAGATAACTTAGACATTATTTCAGTAGATGGAGAACAAGTTTTAGTTATTCCTTGCTACGGAACATATGATAGCAAAGAATTAGAAGAAGCTGATGTTTATATCACATATACTAGAACATTAAGAGATACATCAAATAGAACATTTAATATAGATGCTTACATGATAACAGACAATGAGAACTATGTAAGAAAAACAAGTAACTTAAATAACTTCCATAAAGATGGAGAAGAAGCACCAGACAGCGTATTCTATACATATGAAACGTTTAATTTAGTTGGTGGAAGTGAATTAAATGTAAAAACAAGACTTATAGCAGATAGAGAATACGATCCAAATAATGAGGAAAGTGCTGGACAAAAAAATAATCCAGCGATAGTAGATTTTAGCAAAAATAACATTACAATCTTATCACAAGTAGATGCAGTAGGTGATACATTAACAAATGTAGAAATATTAACAAGATTACCATTTGCAAATAATACATACATATATAATACAGAAAATCAATTAATAGAGGCTAATTACAATGAAGCTGGAGAATTAAATAGTTTTATAGATAATCACTCTGGAAAATTAAAAGGTATAGCAAAAAATACAGTGATACCACAAGTTACATTTTCTAATATTGCTATTAATGGAGTATACAAAATAAGTGGAAAGAAAAAAACAAAAATAAATGAAAGTGAATATCAAATTTATTATACAACAGAAGATAATGCAGAATTTGACTCAACAACATTCATAGAATATGAAGATGGAGTTTCAGACTTATCACAAGCTAAAAACATAAAGGTTGTTTTAAAAAATGAAAGTGGAAAACAAATAGAAGTAAAATCAGGAGAAGCAATCTACGTAGAATATAATGTTACAATGCCAGATAATTCAGGAATGATGGCAACAACATCATCAATAAAATACACAAGAAAATCAAATTCTCAGGAAGAAACATTACATTCATCACCAGTATACGCAATTAATGGAGATACAACAGGAACAATAAAAGTACAAAAGAAATTTGAAAATCATCGAATAGGTGTAGCAGCATATGGTGTAAGCTTAGAAGGAATAGAATTTAAGCTTCAATATTATGATGAAGCAACAGGAGAAAAGAAATTTTTACAAAATGAAAATAATGAAGATATAGTAGCAACAACAAATTCATCAGGAATAGCTACATTTGCAAACATTCCAGCAGGAACATATTATTTGTATGAAGTAACTGAATTTGAACGTTATTCAGGAATAGGTGGACTTAATATAATTAATGTAAACCCTGCCGAAACAGTTAATTATACAGCAATTAACTATTTAAAACATGGTGATATTATAATACATAAAAAATGGCAAGGAACTAATGACAATCAAGGAAGAGTATCATTTTTAGTAAAAAGAGTAAATGCAACAAATGAAACTTATGAAACAGTGCAAAGAACAGTACAAACAGATGAAAATGGAGATGCTGTGGTAAGAAATGTTCCATATGGAGCTTATCAAATTTCAGAGATAAGTGGAAAAGATGGATGGGTATCAGCGTCAGAAAATGTAATGTTAGTATTAGATGCTGAAGAAAAAAGTATAGATGGTTATGATAACATACCAGGAAAAGGAATTCTACAAATAGTAAAAACTGTACCACCAAGAGAGTCGGTTGAAGAACTTTCATTCCACATAGTTGGACGTGGTATGATTTCATTCAATAACACAAATGGTGAGGAAGTAGATACAAATTGTGAATATACAATAAAAGTATCAGATGAGCAACAACCTGAAAATGTAGAAGTAACAGTATCAGAAGATAAAACAACAGCAACAATAAAAATTTCTGATTTGTATTTAGGATATTACACTATAGAGGAAGTTAACATTCCTGTATTAGAAGGAACTGACATTCAAAAATATTCGCCAGTATCAAGGGAAGTATATTTAACAAAACATGATACAGAAAACCCTGTTGTTTTAAACATTGAAAACAATTATAAATATGGAAATATCGAAATAAATAAAACAGCTAAATTAAAAGAAGGCGACCAATATACCGATATAGGTGACTTATCTGAATTTAAAGTACGTGTAACAGGAACATCATATTATGGAAATACTATAGATGCAACAATTCAGTTAGATGAAGATGGACATGGAGTAGGAAAATTCGAAATCGGTGAATATACTATAACTGAGGAACCAGCAGATGGATATACAGCATACTATGGAATTAACAATACAGCAAGTACAGATCCTGTAAATGTAAGAGTGCAAACAGGTAGAACTATAACTCAAAACCTATATAATGAACATACAGGTATTGGATATGTAAGAGTAGAAAAAAGCTTAGAAGGTGTAGAAGATCCACAAACAGTTATAAACGCTGGAATTCAATTCGCAATAGTTGGACAAAATGTTGCAGGTGGAAGAGTAAATGAAACAATTACAATAAACCAAATTGATGAAACAAAAAATGTTGCATATGGAATTTCAGGACCAATTTCATCAGGAGGAGAGTACGAACTTCAAGAAATTGAAAGTACAGTACCAGAATTTTATGAAGCAGTTGAAACTCAAGAAATATCTATAAGAACAGAACATACAGCATCTACACCACTAGTAAAAGATATAACAAATCCAAGAAGTAGAGGAAATCTAGAAATTATAACAACAACAAATCCAGAAGGTGGACCTCTAACAGGAATAACATATAAGGTAACAGAAGTAAAATTAGGAGAAAATGGAACATATACAAAAATTGGAACACCAGTAGATGTTGATGGAAGCAATGATAGTGTTAAACCAAGTTTTGCAGAATTAAGTAGTATTTATGCAGGATATTATTTAGTAGAACAAGTAACTGTACCAGACGGATGGATAAAAGACGTTAGTCAAATAGTGGAAGTACCAGCAGATAATATTGGATATGCAAATTTTGAAATAACTGCAAAGAAAAAATTACAAAAGAATAAAGTTACAATAAACAAGGTAATATTAAATGAGGTAGGTTTAGAAGCAACAGCAGAAGAAATATCAGCAGCACAATTGAATGCAAATGAAAGCTTTGAAGTGAAAATAGCAAATATTCAAACACAAGAAGAATACTATGTATTTACATCACCAGCAAAACCAGGTGTAATTCAAGGGTTAGATGCAGGAACATATAAAGTAGAAGAAGTATTTAAACCAAAATATACAACAGCTGGTTACTATATTCAAAGAATTGTAGACCTAGAAGCAGGAGATATAAGAGAAGAAAAAATTGAAGCAACAGAAGGAACATATCAATTTACAATAACAGAACAAGAAAATAAAGCAGAAGATGTTACATTGACAATTAAAAATCAAATAAACACAAAATATGGTTTTGGTGGACAAGAAAGTATAGATAACTTAAGTAAAGAACAAGTTAATGAAGAAGAAGTGACATATGTTACAAAATCTATAATTTATGTTACAGATGAAAATGGAAACGCTATTTCAGGAGTTAAATTTAATTTATTTGATTCAGAAAATAGAAAAGTATACGTAGGTGATAAAGATGAATTTGAAATTGCAAATAAAAAGTTAATTATCAAAGGTCTTCCAGTGGGAATTTACACATTAAAATGTACAGGAGTACCAGAGGGATATTTAGTACCAAATGATGAAAAAATAGTTGTATATAGTGATGCAACACAAGTAGCAAGAGTAGAAATTCAAAAGAATATACCACGTGGAGGCTTAACACTTTCAACTACATATAAAAACGAAAAAGGAGAAACAAAATATTTACCACGTTCTAAATATAAAGTTGTAGATTCAGAAGGTAACTTAGTTAAATTTGTAAAAACATCAACAGGTGATTACAAGAAATCTAACCTAGAAGATGCATCTCCAATAGTTGTATTAAAATCTGGAGTTGTTGAATTGGAAGGATTAGAAACTGGTAATTACGAAGTTGGTATAGTAAATGTTACTGATGGATATGGAATTCAAAAAGAGTTACCTGAATATGTAGAGGTTGTAGAAAATACAGATAAAGAGGTTAATGTTGAGGTAATTAAGAATGAAGTTGTTTCGATTGATGTAGACAGTTATTGGGGTTATGGTATGAGCATGTACCTTGATAATAATGGTGATTTATATGCGCTAGGCGGCGATACAAACGGAGGTAAAGAAGCACATAGACAATGGGAGAAAGTAACATTCCCAGTTGATAATGTAAAAATTGTTAAATTCAGTTATGGATATCATGTATGGCTTGCAGTTGATACAGAGGGAAGAGTATGGGGACATAGTGCAAATAATAATGATCCTACAGAACAAATTGGAGATATATCAGAAGCAACCCAATATGGCATGGCAAGTGGAGGATTTACAGTATGTATAACTGAAGATGGTACATTGAAAGATGCATACTATAATAAAAATGCTAGATTTATTGATGTACAAACATCGTATGGTCAAACTATTTTGTTAGATGATCAAGGAAGAGTATGGACAATAGGTAGATACACTGGAAATGGTGATTCTAGTAGACATACAGATGCTAATGAAATTGCATCATTTGCTGAAAATGATATTAAAATAGAAAAATTAGCAAAGATAGCAAATGACGAGTATTACCCTTATATGAAAGGTGTTATAGATACTGAAGGAAAAGTTTGGATATGGGGTTATAATGGAAATTCTTATTATCAATATGTTCCAATATGCATTTCAGATACGACTAATTTGAATAATGTTGATGTTAAAGATGTCTTAGTAGAAAAAAATGCAGTAAAAATTATCGACACAGACGGATATATCTGGAACTTGAACTATGGAGAAACAGTTGCAACAAGATGGGATAAATCAATATTTGATGGTGCAAAAATTGAAATGATAAGAAGTGGATACGACGTTTCTGCAGCAATAGACGAATACGGAAGAGTATGGACATGGGGAACAGGAACATATGGAGAATTAGGAATTGGAAGCTTAGAAAATGTAGATACTCCAACATGTATATCTAAGAATGCATCTGATGTTTTATATGACGTTAAAATTAAAGACATTGCTATATCAGAATGGAGTTACGGACACGTACTTGCACTGGATACAAATAACAGATTATGGGCTTGGGGAGGAAAATCTACAACCGGGGAAATAGGAACAGCAAGCTCAGAATATATTTCAACTCCAAGAAGATTGCAAAGAGTATATGACGCTCATTTAGAATATAATCTTAAATTTAAGAAAGTATTTGCTGATACACAAAGTGGCCCATATGCGTATTTTGCAATAGATACTGAAGGAAAAGTTTGGGTATGGGGAAATAACTACGGAGGTACACTAGGTCTAACATATGTTGGCAATAGTAATTTTGATACTGATATAACTATGCCTACAGTACTAGAAGAAGTATCATCAGTGGAGATGAAGAAGATTTCAACTTACTATCACACTACAATTATGCTGTCAGAGGATGGACGAGTATATATTTGCGGTTATGATGGACTAAAAGGCGATGGAACTTCAATAAGTAATTATAGAGGTATTTGTATTACAGAAATCACAGATAATTTTAATTTACCACAAAACACATGTATAGTCGATGTAAATGCAGGAGACGGATACTATATGGCATTAGATTCAGAAGGTAATGTGTATACATGGGGAATTAGTTCAAGTAAGCTATTAGGAAGAAATGCAGGTAGCAGTTATAAAACTATTGGAAAAGTAACTGATTTATCTGGTATAAATATTAAGAAAATTGAAATAGGTTACTCAACAGCATCTGCTATTTCAGAAGATGGAAAACTATATTCTTTATGGTCATCTTCAACTGAATTATATGAAACTAATAATACATTTGTTGATATTAAAGGTAATCATTTATTAGATAATGAAGGTCATGTATGGTATTTAGATAATTATGATAACACATTAAGAGAAGTAACAACCTCAACATCACATATATTAAATAAAAAATATCAAGAAAATGAAAATTATAAGATAATTAAAATGTATGAAATAACACAATGGGTTGCAATATTACAAGACTCTAATGGAGATTATTGGTTCCAAAGCGCAGATAGTATGGAACCTACAAAATGGGATACAGGCATAAATAATGTAGCAAGCATTGCAAATAAAATATTTGTAGATAGTTCAGGAAGCTTATGGGCGTATAACGGACAAGATGGAAGTGGTGTTAGCAGCTTCGCAGTTGGAGGAAAAAATCAATTATTTGGTAAAAAGGCAGCACATATTGATACAATTTCTGTTAGTAGCAGAGTAGATTACCTTCTAAATAAAAATGGTACTTCTATAGATTCTTCTAATATAGTTAATGCAAAATACTACTTAGAAAACGAAATGAAAATCAATGTTGTAGATTTTGTAGAAAATAGATATGGAGAGATAGAGTTGCTGTTGGATGTTAATGGAAAAATATGGAAGTCTAATATATGTTTAAGTGAAACAAATACAACCTTAAAACAATTGTATGATAATGATAGTAATTACAAAATTAAAAGAATAATGATGTGTGATAGTAATTGTTATGCAGTTGATAGTAATGGCAAAGTATGGGTAATTAGTGGCACAAATAATGTTAGCTGCTTGAACGATACTTCAGGAGTTGATATTGCAGACATAACAGAAATATCTAACGGTAATGGTGAAAGATATACGCTAATAGCAAAAGATGATAGTGGAAATGTATGGGTATGGGGTGATACATATGGAGGTTTAGGAGAAGGAACAGGCTTATCAAATAATTATGGAAGAATAACTAATCCATATCATATCAATACAAAAAAACTAGATGGAAAAGCAATTAAAGATATTGTTGTTGACAAAAATCATGGTATATTGGTCTGTGAAGATGGCTCAGTTTACATTTCAGGTGCAAATTCAAGCATTACAAGTTCAAAAGAATGGTCATATGTTGGAGTGTGTGAGGGAGCAACTAGAGTGTATACAACAAAAAATAATTATTCACGTAGTTATGCTTCAAATATGGATAATAAATATCAATATATAGTTACTGGAGATAATAAAGTATGGACATTTGGCTATAATTTAACAAGAACTCCATCTGTAATTTCATCTGAAATTGCAGATACCGCAATAAACTTTAGTGATCATGGTACAGATAATTATACAAACGAAAATGCTGCTATTGATTTAGTAGATGCAAATGGACAATTATGGATTTTTACAGAAAACAATACACTAGAAAAAGATGAAAGTGTTGGTAAAATAGTTTATATTAATGGCGGAACAGTTGTTGATATAGATGGAAAAACAAAAAACAGATATGTGGCTACGTCTGGCAATATAGTTGTAAATTATGGTGATATTTCACAAGATGTAATCAATATTTACGGAGAAGTAAATGAAGAGAATATCAAGAAATATTATGCTATTGAAACTAAGGGACAATATAAATTTGTTGATGGTAAGGTATATAAAGGAACTTCTACGTTGGTTGACTTTACAGGAACTGACTTAGAAGATAAAACAATAGTAGAATGTGGCTGTACATATGCCTTAGATTCTGAAGGATATATATATGAATTAGCTACAGGAAAATGTCTAACAACGTATATAGCAGAAGATGCAATAAGTTCTAACAACGAAGTAATTAATGTATCAAAAGAAAATAAATTATACGGAACAAAATTCAAAGACGTCGCAAATGACAGATTTGCAATAGCAGAAAATGGTGACTTATGGTATTTTGGAGTTTCAGGAGAACCAGTAAACATTACACAATCTGAAAAAGGAAGAAAAAATCCTTTAGCAGGAAAAGAAATTGTACACTTAGAAGTAAATTATGGAAATCATTATGCAGTTACAAGTGACCACGAAGTATGGAATATAAGTGGTGATGTACCAAAATATGTATTTAATGAACCAGATATGGAATTAAAATTTATTTATAGATATTATAGTACAGATTCATATCAATTCTATGTAGCATTAGATTATGAAGGTAATATTTGGGTATGTGGACAACATCCAGACAATTTAGGACTTCCAACAGGTGCAGCAACAACGGATAATGAAATTATTTGTTTAAATGATATACAAGGAACACCTTTATATTCAAATAAACAAAGTGACCCTGAATTTAAAATAGAAAAAATATCTAATGTAAGTACAGGAAGTCCATATGGATTCGTTGCAATAGATAACTATGGAAAACTTTGGGCATGGGGATCTAATTATAGTGGATATTTAGGAGCTGGAAATACATCTAAAGTAACTATGGCTACATGTATAACTCAAACTGGAGGAGATGATATATTTTATGCATTCTATAGAGATGGTATAAAAATGGAAGAAATATTGCAAAATGGTTATGAGTTAAAAGATAGCAAAGGTAACAGTTGGTATATAGATAGCAGTACTAAGAAATGGGTACCATTCCCAGGAAGCAAAGCAGGTGACATAGCAAGTGCAGGAGATGATTTTGCTATTACAGAAATACTTAATAGTAGAAGTGTAATCTTAGGTAATAATGGTAAGGTTTATGGTAACAAGAATAATACGGATGTATTTAAAGAGGCCGAAGGAATAGGAGAATTTATAAAGTTAGAATACGAAACTGCTTCATCAACAACGGTAAGTACAAGTCCTAGAATAATTATAAGAACAAACTTTTACATTGGCTATAAAGCTGATGGAACATATAGCTTAACAGAAAATATAAAAACAGAAGATGGAACAGTAACAGATTACAGTTGGACATCTGAAAAAATAGGAGAATTTACAGAAGTAGGTTACAAAACTTATACATCAACAACAATAAGTACAAGCCCTAGAATAATTAAGAGAACAAATATTTATATTGGATACAAAGACGATGGGGTATATCGTTTAAGTGAAAATATAACTACTGAAAATGGAATAAAAACGGATTATAACTGGGAAACAGAACAGATATATTCAAAGAAAATAGTTAAAAATTATTTCGATACATTGCTTATAGATGAGGATGGAGCTTTATTAGAATACGTTTATTCATCAAAATCATTTGTAAGCAGATATGAAGATTCAGAGTCAGCATTATATAATCAGAAAGTAACAGATTTAGAAAATATCAATGGAACAATGATTATTACAGGAGAAAATGGAAAACTATACGGTTACCAAGGAGTACACGGAACAACAATGGGAGAATTCACATTCTATGATGACTTTATACAAGATGTATATGGGGAAGTTAATAATGATTTAAGGATACAAGTAGCAAGAGAATTTATAAGATTCAATTATCCTCAATCTAACTTTGCAACAAAATACTTATCAACAAATGGTGATATTTATGATGTATCGTTATATAACGGAGTATTAACATGGAGTAAGACAAAATTATCAGGAGATTACTTCGGAGTTGGAAAAGTTTCAAGAGTAGTTGGAGAATATGAATTTGAAGATAGCTATGGAGACATATACAGGGTAATACCAACAGGAGTTAGTAGCTATACAGTAGAAAAAACAACCAACATAACACCATTCCAAACAGCAGAGCCAACAGAAGAAATACAAATTGACGGAGTTGAAATTGTAAAACAAACACAACATAAAGCATTAGATAGTAATGGTAACTTATATGTTTGGGATGAATACACAGGCTTATCACAAGATAGAGAAGGTGTTATTAACCTAACAGATACACAATATAGTATTGAACCTATTTATTCTCACGGAAATGGATGGTCTGTAATTAAAAGAAGTTATTAGATGATGAAATTGAAGACACTTGTTAAAATCATCAATCAAAAAATTGAAAATGAAAGTTTAAAAAATATTTAATTCTAAAAAACAACATATAGCGTTCTGCTATATGTTGTTTTTAATTATATATAAATATAACTAAGTGAATAATAAATGATATAATCAATCTATATAACAATATTAGTAATAAATTAATTAATTTCAAATATAAATATTGATTTATCAGCATATATATTATAAAATGAGAGCATGAATAATTATGTAAGGTGATAGAATTGAATATAAATATAAATGGATATAATATAAATTATGAAGTTTCAGGAGAAGGAAAGCCAGTAGTATTAGTACATGGATGGCTTACAAATCTCGACACAATGAAACCACTACAAAATCATTTAAGTAAATATTTTAAAGTATATAATTTAGATGTAATAGGATTTGGAAAAAGCGATTTACCTAAAGAACCACTATCAACAGAAGATTTTTCAAATTTTTTGAACGATTTCTTAGATGCTTTAAACATAGAAAATCCAATATTAATTGGACATTCAAATGGTGGAAGAATGATAATAAATTTAGCAGGTAGAAATTTAAGAAAAATTAATAAAATTGTTTTAATAGATAGTGCTGGAATTGTACCAAAAAGAAAACCAAAATATTATTTTAAAGTATATACATTTAAAACATTAAAAAACATAACAAAGTTATTCCCTAAAACAGAAATGTTTAACAATATAAAAGAAAGAATGCTTGGAAAATTTGGCTCAAGCGACTATAAAAACTCACCAGAAGTACTAAGAAAAACAATGTCAATAATATTAAATGAAGATCAGAAACACCTAATGCCAAATATAAAAGCACCAACATTAATAATATGGGGAGAAAATGACACAGCAACACCAGTTGAAGACGCTAAAACAATGGAAAAATTAATTCCAGACAGTGGATTAGTTGTATATAAGGGCAGAAGCCATTTCTCATATTTGGAAGAATTAGGAAATGTACTTACAGTATTAGACGAATTTTTAAAAAATGACAAATAATTTTTTTTTTGAAACATTTTGGGACGGTCTTTTTTTGTTTCAATTTTGAAACATTAAGGGGACGGTCTTGAAAAAATTTTGACAATTGTGAATTATTAATGAAATTCACAGAAACTAAAATAAGAAAGGAGAGTATGGTAAATTAAATATCATACACAAATTAAATGGTTAATTATTTATTATTAAACGTAGTATTAATATTAATGTATATGTATTATTTTTATAAATTAAAACACGGTTTTCATATGCTACAACTTGAATCATATATGAATGATAGATATAAAACATGGATGAATAAAAATAAAAAAGAAAAAGTAACAGTAAGAGATTTAATTCTTGTAATACCCGCAATAGCTTTAATTTTCAATACAACAGCTGGTTTGATAGTTGGTATCATTTTTGCTGCTTTACTGTATATCTCAAGACAAATTTACAAAGTTAAAAAGCCACTAGTTTATACAAAAAGGGTAAAAAGATTATTTATAACAGGAACAATAATATTTCTAATTCCAGTAATAATAGGAAATATATTATTAATTCCAGCAATATTTGAAAATACTATCATCAAAATGGTTGGATTACCAATCACATTGTTATTTTTAAGTATAATTTTAATATTATCAACATATTTAATTATGCTAATAAACAATATTAATAAGCCAATTGAAAAATCAATAAATAACGGATTTATAAAAAATGCTAAAAAGAAATTAAAAGATGCAAATAATTTAAAAGTAATTGGAATAACTGGAAGCTATGGAAAAACAACAACAAAATACATTGTTGCATCAATTTTATCTCAAAAATATAATACTTTAATGACACCAGAAAGCTATAATACAACACTTGGAGTTGTAAGAACAATTAATGAAAAACTAGAAAATACTCATGAAATTTTCGTATGCGAAATGGGTGCAAAAAATATCGGAGATATAAAAGAAATTTGTGATATTGTAAGTCCAGAATACGGAATTTTAACAGCAATTGGACCTCAACATTTAGAAACATTTAAATCATTGGAAAATGTACAAAAAACTAAAATGGAATTAGTAGATTCTTTACCAGCAAATGGTATTGCTTTTGTAAATAATGAAGACGAAAATATTAAGAAAATTAATTTTGAAAAAAATAATGTTAAATATGGATTAGACAATAATTCAGAATATTATGCATATAACATAAGAATTGAAGAATCTGGCTCAGTTTTTGATGTTCATACACCAACAGCTGAAATTACAAACATAAAAACTAAATTACTAGGAGAGCACAGCATTTTAAATATTGTTGGAGCAATTGCAGTAGCTCAACATTTAGGCTTAAATTCAGATGAAATTAAAGCTGGAATAAGATTTTTAAAACCTGTTCCACATAGATTAGAGTTAAAAAGAAATCCAAATGGATTATTAATTATAGATGATGCTTATAATTCAAATATAAAAGGTGCTAAAATGGCTGTAAAAACTCTAGGAAGATTTGAAAACAGAACACGTATATTGGTAACACCAGGAATGGTAGATTTAGGAGAATTTGCAGAAAAATATAATTCGGAATTTGCAGAAGAGGCAACTAAATATTGCGATTTCATAATTCTAGTTGGAGAAAAACAGGCAATTAACTTAAATAAAGGTATAGAACGTACAAACTATCCTAAAGAAAAAGTGTATGTTGCAAAAGACATAAATGATGCATTTAAAAAATTGGCTGAATTTGATGCAAGTAAAGCTGTTGTTTTGCTTGAAAATGATTTGCCAGATAATTATTTATAATTGAAAGGAAGATGATATAAATGAAGGTAAAATTAGGAGTTATATTTGGAGGTAGATCTGTTGAACATGAAATTTCAATAATTACTGCAAATCAAGCAATGAGCAATATCAACCAAGATAAATATGAAATTGTTCCAATATATATTAGTAAGCAAGGTTTAATGTACACAGGTGCAGAATTATTAGAATTAAAATCATTTAGAGATATGAAAGCTTTAATTAAAGGATTAACTCAAATTACATTGGTAAATGATGGAACAAAGATTAATTTAGTTAGATTTCCAATGAAAAAATTTGGAGATAACATTATAAATACAATAGATGTTGCATTCCCTACAATGCATGGAACAAATGGTGAAGATGGAAGCATAGCAGGATTTTTAGAGACAATAAATGTTCCATATATAGGATGTGATACATTATCAGCAAGTATTGGTATGGATAAAATAATGATGAGAAGAGTTTTAAAAGAAGCAGGAATTTCATCATTAGATTACATAGCTTTTTATTCATGTGATTATATAAAAGATGAAGATAAATATATTAAAGAAGTTGAAGAAAAATTAAGATATCCAGTAATTGTTAAAGCTGGTAATTTAGGGTCAAGTGTTGGAATAAAAAAAGCAAAAGATAGATCAAGTTTAGTAGAAGCAATAGAATATGCAATGCAATTTTCAGATAGAGTAATGATAGAAAATGCTATTACAAATTTAAAAGAAGTAAATTGCTCAGTTTTAGGTGATGTATCAAATGCTAAACCTTCTGAATGTGAAGAACCAGTTGGAAGTGACGAAATTTTAAGCTATACAGATAAATATATGTCTGGAAGCAAAACAAAAGCTGGAAATGTTGGAGAAAGTGGAGGTGCCAAACAAGGTATGGCATCTTTAAAAAGAAAGTTACCAGCTGAAATAAGTGATGAAATGAAGTCAAAAATTCAAAAAATGGCTGTTGAAACATTTAAAGTTCTTGGATGCAATGGAGTGTCTAGAATTGATTTCTTGGTAGATAATGATACAAATGATGTGTATGTTAATGAAATTAACACAATACCAGGAGCACTTTCATATTATTTATGGGAAGCAACTGGAAAGAGTTTTTCAGAAGAAATTGATGACTTAGTTCAAATTGCTTTAAAAAGAAAAAGAGAAAGAGATAATTTAACATTTTCTTATGACCAAAATATTTTGGCTTTAAATGGAAATAAGATTGGTGTTAATAAATAAAGAAATTAGGTTAATAGAAGGCTGTCCTTTTTTGAAACATTTGGGGACGGTCTTTTTTTGGGAAATGGGGACGGTTCTGTTTTTGGAAATAGGGACGGTTCTGTTTGGCAATAAAAAATAATTGCCAAACAGAACCGTCCCTATTTCCAAAAACAGAACCGTCCCCATTTCCCCCAAAAAAGACCGTCCTCAAATGTTTCAAATTATTTCTAAAAACTAGTTACAAATTTTAAAATGTATGTTATAATACTTCCAAATGATTAAGAATTAGGGGGACGTTCAATGATTTTTAAAGATTATTATAAGATTTTAGATTTAGAAAACAATAAAGTAACAGCTGAACAAATTAAAATTGCGTATAGAGAACAAGCAAAAAAATATCACCCTGATGTTAATGTGGGAAATAGAAATGCTGAAGAAAGATTTAAAGATATAAATGAAGCTTATAGAGTGCTATCAGAGGCTAATTCAAAAAGAAAATATGATAGAATGTGGAACAATTATGTCGGTAAGAAAAAAGCTAAAGCAGAAGCTGGAGCACAACAAGGTAAAACATCTATTGTAGGAGATTTTTTTAATATCTTTTTCGGACCTATAGATAGCAAAAAAATGGAAGCTCGTACAACAACTGCTAAAAATGGAAAAGTGCCAAAAAAAGGTGAAAATATTGAAACAGAGATGAATATTTCTATTAATGATGCTTTTTATGGATTACAAAAAAAGATTTCATTAAGAACTGTTAATGGAAATATGAGAAGTTTTGATGTTAAAATCCCAGCAGGTATACAAAATAAAGAAAAAATTAGGCTTATAGGTCAAGGAAAAAACGGAGAAAATGGTGGAAGAAATGGGGATTTATTTATAAAAATCAACATTCAAGATGATAAAGATTTTAAATTAGTAGGATATGATTTATATAAATATTTACCAATTACACCTTGGGAAGCTGCATTAGGAACAAAAGCAAGTTTTTCAACAATTGATGAGGAAGTAAATGTAATTGTTCCAAAAGGAACTCAAAGTGGCGAATTGATAAGAATCGCAGGAAAAGGCTACAAAGACGGAAAAGGAAGTAGAGGAGATTTGGTAGCTGAAGTTAAGATTATGGTTCCAAAAGACATGAGTGAAAAAGAAACAAAACTATTCAAAGATTTGAGTGAAGTATCTCATTTTGAACCTAGAACTATGAGTATGAAATAAAACATAACGAGAAATTCAAGAAATTAAATTGAATTTCTCTTTTTTTAAAGATGTAAATAATATAAAAGTTCACATAAAAGTGTTGACTTTATGCGAAAAAAATAGTATAATTGTAAGTGTAATTATACAAAAGATTAACTATGATAGAGTTTCATAGGAGAGGGGTGTATGGTATATGGAAAGCTTACAAGGTAAGCATTTTAGCATTACAGAACCAAAAAATGTTAATACAGTAATATATCAAGTAAATAAAACAGACAAAAAAGAAGTTATGAATGGTGCACCAAAATTCACAATTGAAAGATTACCAGTTGCTGAAGAATTAAGAGATGAAGCATCAAGAAAAACTTTTTTTGTTGATGAGCCTAAAGAAGAAGGAAATCAACTTGTTATTTTATCTTTTGCTAATAACAAGGTTGTTGTTAACATGGGAATATTACAAGATGATAGAGTAAAGATTTCCAAAAAGCCTATGCCTGTTAAGTTTGATACACTATATTCTGAAAACGAAACAGTGTTTAAAGAATTTAAATATACACCAAATTTACAAAGGCCAATATCAATTATTGATCCTGAAACAACTGAAGAAATAAAACCAAGCTTATATTTTGATGAAGAAACTAATGAAGTTAAAGGTAAAATAGAGTTACAACCTAACAAACCATATTTTGCTTTTGAAATTAGAGAAGATAAAAAATTTAGACATTAATAAATAATTAATATCTAGAAATTAAAAAAGAGAGGAGAATTGCGATGAGTAATGCAAGTGCAAACTCAAATGTAGCAAAGACTTCAAAAAAGGAAGTTAAAAGTAAATTAAATGAAAGTATAAGAGTAGTTGGAGGACCACTTCAAGTTCTTGTAAATGAAAAAGGAAAATACTATATGGATATAAATCCAGAACATATTGTAGATTTTACTACACCAATGATGGATTTATCAAAATCAGTAGGAGTATATTCAAAAGTAGTTGACGAAAATGGAAAAATCGTTAAAAGAGTTGACGAAAAAACAGGTGTTGAATATGTTCTTGACAATAACAGTATAGTAAAAGCTACAAATAAAAAATCTAAAACTTCTAACAAAGCAAAAGCTGATAAAACAACTGTAGTAGCAATTGATGATAAATCAGTTAGAAAAGCTTTAAAAGAAGTTAGAGGAAATAATAGTGTTAGAGCAACAAAATCAGAAAGAGGAGAATAATACTATTAACGCATAAGAAAAGAGGGAACTTTATATGAATAAATTTAAAAGTTTCATGGAGAAATTAAAAAAGAATATATTAATTTATCTAGTAGTATGGATTATTTTAGCCATACTACTTGTTGCGCCTGTGACATATACTATCACTGACGGAGGATTAAATGGATTAAATTGGATGCAATCAATAACAGCCAATTTAATGGACAATATATTCAAATTTCCAATTTCACATGTTTTTGAAGATGCATATATAAAAGATTTTATAACAGGAATGGAATATTATTCAATAGCATATTTTGCAATAATGTTCTATGCAATTTATAAAACATTACCAAAGAGTGCATATGACAATATTGAACATGGTTCAAGTGACTGGTGTGTACCAGGCGAACAATATAGAATTTTAAGTAAAAAAAGCGGAATAATACTTGCAAGAGACAATTATTTACCTATTGATAAAACTGGAAATGTCAATGTTTTAATCGTTGGACGGATCTGGTAGTGGTAAATCTGCAACATATTCAAAACCAAATGCTTATCAAATGCTTGGTTCATATGTTTTTACAGATCCAAAAGGTGAATTATATGATGATACAGCTGGATATTTAAAAGAACATGGATATGATATAAAAGTATTAAACCTTGTTAATCCAGCAAACAGTGATGGATATAACCCATTAGCACATATAAGTAGTGAGTTAGACGTTGACGTTATTGCAAATACAGTAGTAAAAGGACAAAAATCTGAAGGAGGTTCTTCAGACCCATATTGGGATGATATGGCAGAAATGTTATTAAAAGCATTAATTTACTATTTAATAGCAGTACGTCCACCAGAAGAACAAAACTTAGCAAGTTGTGCTGAAATGGTAAGAGCAGCTAGTAATAATAGTGGCGGAAACTTATTAACTGAAATGATGAGTGTTTTACCATATGACCATCCAGCAAGAATGTATTATAAATCTGTTGAACTTGCATCAGACAAAACATATAGTTCAATACTAAGTTCATTACAATCTAAATTAGGTAAATTTGATTCAAGAGAAATTGCAGAAGTTACATCAACAGATACTATAAATTTTGAAGATATTGCAAACAAGAAAACAGCGTTATATGTTATATCATCAGATACTCATACAGCATATGATTTCTTATTAACAATATTCTTCTCACAAATGATTCAACAATTATATGATTTTGCTGATAAAAATGGAGGAAAATTAAAAATACCATGTTTCTTCATATTAGACGAGTTTGCAAACATAGGTAAAATCCCAGATTTTGATAAAAAGATATCAACATCAAGAAGTAGAAAAATTTCATTTAGTGTTATTTTACAAAACTTAGACCAGTTAGAGGCAATATATGAAAAATCTCATGAAACAATAGTAGGTAACTGTGATACACACGTATTTTTAGGAAGTAACTCATTTAAAACAGTTGAGTATTTCTCTAAAGAACTTGGAGAAAAAACAATTAAAAGAAAAAGCGATTCAGTTAACAGAGACAGTCACAAGAAAAAGACTGGAACAAGTGAATCTGAGCAAATTATGGCAAGAGCTTTAATGACACCAGATGAATTAAGAAGAATGGATAATGATGATTGTATTATTTTTGAAAAAGGATTAAAACCAATCAAAGCAAAAAAATTCTGGTATTTTAAAACACCAATGATTAAAGAAATGAATAAGGTAAAACTAGATCATAATGATTTTAATGTTGGTGATAGAGGTGTTTGGAGAAAGTTCAATCCAAACAATCCATATTCAGAAAAAAGCGTTAGTGGAGGAAATGATTTAAAAGTTGAATCTTTAGATGATTTATTTGATGAAGAAATTGAAAATGATGATTTCAAAATGCCGGTTGTAGAAGACAGCGGACCATCAGATTTAGATATTCAAAAAGAGTTAGAAGCTAAATTTGATGAATTATTTGGACCTATATCAGATGAAGAAAAATAAAAATTAAACTGTAATATATACTTTAATATATTACAGTTTTTTTAATTAAAAACCAGTTGACTAACTAACCAATTTTGTGGTATAACTGGAAGGTAACAAAAGTAAAAAGGAGAGTATAATATGAAATTTGTACATATAGCAGATATGCATTTTGATACATCTTTTACTACATTAACAAATAAGGCAAATCTAGGTGATGTAAGAAGACAAGACCAAAGATTAGCGTTTAATAAAATTATAGATTATATAAAAGAGAACAATATCCCTTATCTATTTATAGCAGGGGATTTTTATGAACATGAATATATTAGATTAAGCACCATTGAGTATATAAACAATTTGTTTACGGAAATACCAGATACACAGATTTTTATATCACCAGGAAATCATGATCCATACATAAAAGATTCTTTTTATAATAAATTTTATTGGAGTGAAAATGTTCATATATTTGACTCAAAATTATCTGTTTTTGAACAAGAAGATGTGGATATTTATGGATACGGATTCGATGATTTTTATTACACTAATTGTGATTTAGAAAATACGGAAATAAAAAATAAAGATAAAATTAATATATTAGTTGCACACGGTACACTAAATGCATCTAATACTTTAGAAAAAGAATATAACCCTATTTCTGAAAAAATGCTTGAAGATAAAGGGTTTGATTATGTTGCGTTAGGACATATTCATAAAATTGATTATAATACAAAACTAAATCAAAGAATTGTTTATCCAGGATCAACAGTATCATTGGGATTTGATGAACTTGGTAAACACGGAATGATTGTTGGAAATGTTGATAAAAACAAAGTGGAATTAGAGTTTGTTCCAATTGATAATAAAGAATTTGTAATAAAGGAAATTGATGTTACTGAATTACTAGATTTAGATGAATTGGCAACTACTATAAATGAAATAGACTATTCTGACAGTATTTATTATAAAATTTCGTTAGTTGGAAGAAGAAATTTTGAAATTGATTTATATAAATTAAATAAGTTATTAATTAATGGGAATATTATAAAAATTAAAGATTATACAAAGTTGAATTATGATTTGGAAAAAATTTCTAGAGAAAACACATTAAAGGGGTTGTTTGTAAAAGAAATTCTTCAAAAAATGGATGAAAATCCAGATGATGAAGAAATTCTTCAAAATGCGCTAGATATTGGATTTGAAATACTTGATAAATAGTGAAAAATGTGTTTTTCAATGGCAATGATGTTGAATTTATAACAAAAAATGAATAAAAAGATGGAGTGATACATTTGAAAATAAAGAATATAAAAATTAATTCTTTTGGTAACTTAGCAGACAAAGACATCGAATTGTCTGATAATATAAATATAATTTATGGAAAAAATGAAGCAGGAAAATCAACACTTTTAAAGTTTATTACAAATATGTTTTATGGAACATCCAAAAATAAAAAGGGAAGAATTTTTTCAGACTTTGATAGATATAAACCATGGGGAAGAGAAGATTTTTCTGGTAAGCTAAAATATGAGCTAGATAATGGTGAAGAATTTGAAGTTTTTAGAGAATTTGCAAAAAAGAATCCTAAAATTTACAATAGCAGTTTAGAAGATATATCTAAACAATTTAGCATAGATAAAAATTTAGGAAATCAGTTTTTTTATGAACAGACTAAAGTAGATGAACAAGCATTTTTGTCAACTATAGCATCAATGCAACAAGAGGTTAAATTAGATAAAGGTTCTCAAAATGCTTTAATACAAAAAATGGCAAATTTAGCAGGTACAGGGGAAGATAATGTTTCATATAAAAAAGCAATTGATAAATTATATAAAAAACAATTAGATGAAGTTGGAACATATAGAAGTACCGGAAAACCAATAAATATAGCACAAGGCAAATTAAATGATCTAAAAAATAAAAAGCATGAATTATTAGGATATAAAAATCTAAAATATGATTTTGAAGAAACAAAGGCAAATATTGAAGAAGAAATTGCACAAGAAGAACTTAAAGTAGAAATCTTAAAAAAGATGAAAAAAATAAACGAAAATGAAATGCTTGAACACGAAAAATTACATTATAATGTTGACTTGATTAAAAAAGATGAAATGGAAATCTTAGAATTAATTAATCAAAAAAATAATGTATTAAAAGATAATGAAATTGAAAGTGAAGAAGCTTTAGTTGAAGAATATAATCATAAAATTAATTCTTTAGAACCAATAGAAAGACGTAAATTTGCAAAACCAAAAATAAGTACAAAAAAATATATTTTATTGTCAGTAGTTGTTATTTTAATAAATATATTAATATTCTTTTTTGTTAAACACAACTTATTAAGATTTGTTGGATTAGTTGGATTTTTAATAATTTTTATTATGTATTTAATTGAAAAAAATAGATTAAACAATGAACATTTAATAAAGCAAAACAAGGAAGAGTTGAGCAAAAAAGTAGAAGAAAATAAAAAATTACTTGCATTTGAAAAGAACAAAAAAATACTTGAAGATGTAAAAATTATAAATGCAAAAATTGGAGTATTCGAAAATGATAAAAAAGAACAACTAAAAATTATGGAAGAAACAAAAGAAAGAATAAAAAGTTTAAAAGAAATTGAAAAAGAAAAACTTAAAAATTCATATAGAAATAAGCTAGATATATATGAAATAAATAAATTGGTTAATTTTGAAGATACAGACATCAAATTAGAAGAAATTCTTAATGAAATAAATGAAAAGAAATTGGAATTACACAGAATTGAATTGAACAAAAATAACATTATGCCTCAACTTGAAGATTTAGCACAAATTGAAGAGGAATTAGTAAGCACAGAGGAAGAATATGAAGGTTTAATGAAAAAGAATAATTCTATGATTGTTGTAAAACAAGCTTTAGAAGATGCATACGAAAAAATGAAAAAAGATGTAACTCCAAGATTTACAGAAAGTTTATCAGAAAATATAAGTAGAATTTCAGATGGAAAATATAATAAAGTTTCAATAAATGATGAAAATGGAATGATGGTAGAATTATCATCAGGAGAATATGTTCCTGCTGAAAGATTAAGTTTAGGAACAATTGATCAATTATATTTATCATTAAGATTATCAATGAATACAGAAGTTTCAAATGAAAATATGCCAGTAATATTAGACGAAGCTTTTGCATATTATGATGATGAAAGATTAGAAAATATTTTAAAATATTTAGCTGATAATTATAGAGATAAACAAATTATTATTTTAACTTGTACTAACAGGGAAGAAAACATATACAGCAAATTAGGATATGAATTTAATAAGGTTAGATTATAATAGAAAAGCCTCCTACATACATATAAGTAGGAGGCTTTTTTATTATATGAAAAATATTTTAAAAATTGTATTTGTAATAATTGGAGCTCTTGTAGGGGCAGGTTTTGCATCTGGAAAAGAAATATATTCTTTTTTCTTTATTTATGGAAAATTTGGAATAATTGGATTAATAATATCAAGTTTAATTATTAGCATGGTTATTTATAATGTATTAAAAATTTGTAGTACTAATAATATAAATACATATCATGATTTTTGTAATATTATAGAGAATTATAAATTTTCAAAATTATTAAATAATATAGTAAATATTTTTTTACTGCTTTCTTTTTATGTAATGATTGCAGGGTTTTCAAGCTTTTTAAACCAAGAATTTAATGTAAATAAAATATTAGGAAGTTTAATTATTATTTTATCATGTTTTTGTGTTTTTCAAAAAAATATAAATGGTCTTATGAAAATTAGTAATTATTTAATTCCGATTTTGATTATATTTATTATATATGTTGCATTAAAAAATATAAATATATTTGAAAATTATAATAGTAATTTTAAAGAAAATAATATTTTTTTGCCGATAATTAAGTCAATTATAAAGGCTGTTTTATATGCATGTTATAATTGTGTAATTTTAATTCCAGTAATTATTCGAATAAGTACTAAAAGCCGAGAAAATAGAAATATATTCGCAATTTCCGGAATTTGTTTTAGTACGTTATTAATGCTAAGTTTAGCAGTTTATAATTTATTGTTACAGGGTGATACATCAATATTTAATCTTGAAATGCCTATAATTGGGGTAGTATCAAAATATGGAGTATTTCATAAAATAAGTTATATTTTTATAATTGGAATTGCAATTTTTACAAGTGCTGCATCAAGTGGACTGCGGATTTTTAAACAATTTTAGTAAAAGTTCAAAATCATATAATAATGTTTTGATTTTCATGTGTGTTTCTGCGATTTTTTTGTCACAAATAAGCTTTTCTACATTTGTTAATTTGTTATATCCAGTGCTTGGCTTTTTTGGAATTTGGGAAATAGGGACGGTTCTGTTTTCTGGATTAAGATGTCGAAAAATGTAGAGTTTTGAACGTCTTAATCTGGAAAAAGGAACCGTCCCTATTTCCAACTTATTTCTAACTTAAAAATAATTGTGATTTTTCTGTGAAATCCTTGCAAAAAATAGGAAAAACTGGTATAAATTTGGTATAAAGAATAAATCAAAAGAGGAATAAAAATATGAAGTTATTAGAATACAAACAATTTAATAATTCAGAACAAGAAAAGTCCTTAAATAAGAAAAAGGTTGTAGTCGCGTCAATAATAGTAGCAATTATACTACTCATAGGTGCAATATGGATTACATACACAGCTAATTCAAATTTTAGAAATTTCATGGATAAATATATTCTGTTTAAACATATAAAAGAAGAAGATTTAGCACATATAAATATTGATTCAGATAAAAACATTTTCACATATGCATATTACAATTATGTAGTAGTTCTTGAAAATAATAAGCTTACATTATACAACTCATCAGGAAAAAACGTAACTGATTTTGATGTTAGTATAAGTTCACCAATCTTTTCATCTCAGGACAATTATTTAGTACTTGCAGAAAAAAATAATCAAAAAGTTTATTTATTAAAAGATAAAAAAATCGTGTGGGAAAAGAATGTTGAAGGACAAATTTCCAGAGTAAATGTTAATGAAAATGGTTATGTTTCAATTATTGTTTCTGGTACAAGCTATAAATCAGTTATAACAACATATGCAGAAGATGGAAATGAAGTTTTCAAAACATTTTTATCAAACACAGTTGCAATAGATGTAGATGTTTCCAAAGATAACAAATATATGAGTTTTTGTGAGATGGATTTATCTGGAACATTAATTGAATCTAAAGTAAAAACAATTTCTATTGATAAAGCTAAGCAAGATCCGGGTAATGCAATTATTTATACATATGAAATACCAGTTAATTCATTAGTTACAAATATCGAATATCATGAAAAAGAAGAACTTATTTGTTTATGTGATAAAAAGGTATTAAAATTAAAAAATGGAGGTATTGAAACTCTTGCTGAACTAGATGAAAATTCAGTTTCATTTGCAGGAATTAAATTACCAAAAAGTTATGTTAAAGTAGTTGAAGATAAATTTGGAATAAATAATCAAAATTCAAATATTGAAATCTATAATACTTCAAATAATAGCCAAAATACATATACTATAAATGGTATTGCTAAAGATATATATGTAAAAGATGGAGTAATTGCAATTAATTTAGGTACTGAAGCATATTTTATTAATGAAAATGGATGGCTTATTAAAAAACTTTCAACTAATCAAGAAATTAAAAGTATTGTTGTTTCTAATAATATTGCTGGAATTATATATAGGAACAAAATACAATTTTTAGGATTATAATACTCATAATAAATAATTAAAGTTTATGGATAACTTTTAAAAAATCCAAATATTAAACAAAGGAGAGTATGATTGATTTTATAAAGTAATATAAAAATCATATAATCATACAAATAAAAAAATGTTTCTAATAGTTGATTTAATTATTTTAGCTATATTCGCATTATGTATTTTTATGGGATATAAAAGAGGATTAGCGGGATGTTTAATAAAAGTTTTAGCATTTTTTATTGCATTAGCAGTTGCGGTTGTTTTATTTAAACCAGTATCTGCAATAGTTACAAGTACTACACAAGTTGATGAAAACATTCAATCATCAATAGTAAGTGTATTTGAAAAAGAAGAAGAAACTCAAAAAGAAGATAATGAGAAAAGCTCACCAATAATGGAATACATTTCAGATAAAGTTGAAGATGCAACAGAAGAAAAGAAAAAAGAAATTGTTGATAATGCAGCAAACGAAATATCTGTAAAAATAATTGATGTATTAAGCTTTATAGGAATTTTTATATTAGCAAGAATTGCCCTAATATTTGTAAAAGCATTAGCAGATTTAATTACAAAGTTGCCATTGATAAAACAATGTGATAAAATAGGTGGTGTAATTTATGGAATATTACAATCATTTGTAATTGTTTTCATAGGACTAGCTTTAACAACATTCATTTCAACAATGGTTAACCAATATTCAGTATTAGAGTTAGTAAATCAATCTTATATAGGAAGTATTTTAAATAATAATAATATATTAGTAAAATTAATATTTTAATTAAAATAATTAGGAGTGAGTTTTTTTGAATAAAAATTATAATGGAAAAAGCACTGGAAAATCAGTGAAAGATAAACATAAGAAAAATAACACAAGAAGTAAAAATTCGACTAGAAAATATAATAAAGATAATGAAGAAAAAGAAGCAATTTTTCAAGAAGTTACAATAAATTTAAATAATACAGAATATAATCAAAAACAAAAAAGGAAAAAGAAGAAAAAGAAAGAGCATAAAGTATTAAAAATAGTTTTAACAGTTTTCTTAATTGCATTTTTAATATTTGCTGGTTGGTTCTTTAAAAGATGGAAAGATAATGGTTTAACATTTGGAGGATTTGTTGCAACAATATTAGGACATGATGCAAATACTCTTGCAAATATGCCAAGGTTAAATATATTGGTTGTAGGACAAAGTCAAAATTTAACAGATACGATTTTGGTTTGCTCATATGATCCAAAAACACAGGAAGCTGCAATGCTTTCAATACCAAGAGATACATTTGTAGGAAGAAATAGAAATCGTGCAACAGGTTCAGATAAAATAAATGCTATTTATCAAATAGATCCAGATTTATTATTAAAAAAGGTAAATGAAATTACAGATTTAAATTTAAAATATTACGTAAAAGTTGATACTGCTGGTTTGAGAGATTTAGTAGATAGTGTTGGAGGAATTTATTTTGATGTTCCAATGGACATGGATTATGATGATCCAACTCAAGACTTACATATTCATTTAAAAGCTGGATATCAGTTGTTAAATGGAGATAAAGCAGAGCAAGTAGTAAGATTTAGACATAATAATGACGGTTCATCTTATTCATTAGAATATGGAGATCAAGACTTGGGAAGAATGAAAACACAAAGGGCATTTATTGCAGAAGTAATTAAGCAAATTGTAAAAGCTGAAAACATAACAAAAGTAGATGACTATATAAAAATTGCAAATAATAATGTTGAAACTAATTTTAGTTTATGGAGCTTAAAAGACTATGCACCTTATGCAATTGATTTTAATGTAAACAATATAGATTCTGCCATGTTGCCAGGAGCACCTGAAAAATTCAGTGGTTTATGGTTCTACAGTTACAACAAAAAACAAACTAAAGAAATAGTTGATGAATTATTCAAAACAGAACTTACAAAAGAACAACAAAAAAATGCAGCAATAAAAATTAGTATCTTAAATGGTACAGGAGATGAAATGAAATTAGAAAATTTAAAAAGTTTGCTAAAAGAAAATGGATATACAGTTGAAAATACTGGAAAGACAACAGCAACAAAAACAACAACAATTATTAATAGAAGTGAACAAACAAGCGAAGTATCTGAAGAGTTACAAAAAATAATTGGAGTTGGAACAGTTTCTAATGCAACAAGTAGTGCAAATGATGTTGATTTTACAATTATAATTGGTTCAGATTATTAATATAATAAATTTATTAAAGTAAATATAAAAAAGAATTGGGGGAATTCTTAAGCTAATTAATTATGCTGAATTCCGCCAATTCTTTTTGTTTTAAATTATTTCTTTTTTGATTTTTTTCCTTTAAATACAGTTTTTATAATCATTAATAAAATTGCAATTCCCAATATTGCTATTACATATTTTAATAAATCATTTACAGAAGTTTTTATTGGAAAAGTGTCATTTAAAAATGATATTACAGGTTTATCAATTTTAGTAATTATTTCGTAATTTTCAAATCCATATTCAAATAAAGTTTTGCAATCTGCATCTCGATAAATCATGTTAGTAGTTGGTTCAGGAGCACCAAGGACAACTGCTAAAAACTGCATATCATCTTTTTTTGCAGTTGCTATAACACATGCACCTGCTGGTGTTGTAAAACCAGTTTTCATTCCAGTTGCATATTCATAATAGTTTGGTTCATCTGGTTTTAATAAAGTATTTGTTGTTTCAAAATTTCTAACAATTGCACTTTCTGGTTTTAATTTATAAGAAGTTTTGCACACAATGTCAACAATTTGTGGATAACTCATTGCTTTCATCGCAATTAAAGACATATCTTTAGCAGTTGAATAATGTTCATTATTATGAATTCCACTTGGATTTGTAAAATGAGTATTTGTGCAACCTAATTCTTCAGCTTTTGTATTCATTAAATTTGCAAATTCTTCAACAGAACCAGAAATGTGTATTGCAAGTGCAAATCCAGCATCATTAGCTGACGGAATTAAAAGCACATTTAATAATTCTTCAACAGTTATTTTTTCACCAGGTCTTAAATATGCTGTTGTGTAGCTTACTGGAACTTTAGAAGTCATTTCACTTGTAATAGTTACAACATCATCCATTTTACAATTTTCTACTGCAAGAATTGCAGTTAAAATTTTTGTAGTGCTTGCAGGATACAGTTTTTCTTCTGAATTTTTTTCATATGCTGTTCTGCCAGTTGAACATTCAACTAATATGCACGATTTTGCATAAATATTAAGCTCTGAAGATTTGTTTTCAGTATCAGAAGTAACATTCTCAGCCATTGTAACTGAAGAGATTGATAACATTCCAATCATAATAATATTTAAAATAATTAATAATTTTATCAAAAAGTTTTTAGTATGTAATTTATATTTCATTTTTATCCCCTTATTCTATATTATGTATTTAATATACATTAATATTAATTATATTGCAAGTGGATGGATATGGAATAAAAGAAAGGAAGGTAATTAATGACAAATTTTAAAGATAAAAAAGAAAAGAAAATAATAGTAATAATTTTAATAATTATTTTTTTAGTAGGAATTATAAGTTTTGTATATTTCAAAAATAAAGGTAATGATGAAGTTATATTAGAACAAGGAGAAATTATCAGTGAAAAAAATAATAAAGAAAAAAATGAATCAGAAAACAAGAAATCTAGTGAAGATGACAGTTTAAAAAATAACGAAAATTCTATTTTTGTTCATATAATAGGTGAAGTTAAAAATGAAGGAATAATTGAATTAAAAATCGGTGACAGAATAGTAGATGCAATAGAAAAAGCAGGAGGAATAACAGAACAAGCAGATTTGAGAAAAATCAATTTAGCTTATGTTTTATCAGATGGCCAAAAGGTTAGAATTCCAAGCATTAATGAAAATGTAAATGAAAGTTCAAATGTACCATATATAACAAATGCTGGAGGAGATAATGTTATTCAAGAAGGAGGAAATGGAGGAGAAACAAGTAAAGTAAATATTAACACAGCAACACAAACTGAACTAGAAACAATTAGTGGAGTAGGTCCATCATTAGCAGCAAAAATAATAGATTATAGAGAAAAAAATGGAAAATTTAAAAAGGTGGAAGATCTAAAAAATGTTAGTGGAATTGGTGAAGCAAAGTATGAGGGAATGAAAAAGTATGTTGTTATTAAATGATAAAAAATAAGAAAAATTTTTATTTGACTAAAAAAATACTTTATTATATAATTGCCACAAAGGTTAATAACACAAAAGCTTAGGAGTGAAAAATATGAGGAAATTTAATGAATCACAAATACAACAAGATTATAAAATAATTGCTGTTGATGATGAAGAAGGAATTATTGATTCATTATCAATTGTATTAAAAAGATCTGGATATCAATTCACAGGTGTTACAGACCCAGTAGAAGCAATAGAAAAAATAAGAAATGAACACTATGATTTATTATTACTAGACTTTTTAATGACACCATATCATGGAGACCAAGTAGTTGAACAAATACGTGAATTCAACAAAGAATTATATATTTTATTATTAACAGGACACAAAGATTTGGCTCCACCACTAGAAACAATTAAAAAGCTTGATATACAGGGCTATTGCGAAAAAAGTGATAAATTTGATCAATTATTATTATTAATAGAATCTGGAATAAAATCAATAAAACAAATGCGAGAAATCCAGAGAATAAATGAAGAATTATCAGAAGCAAAAGACCAGTTAGAAAAAGCTTACTTAGAAAGTATTCAAACATTAAGATATACAGTTGAAGCAAAAGATACATATACAAGAGGACATTCAGACAGAGTTTCAGAATTTGCTGTTTTAATTGGACAAAAAATGGGGTTATCAGAAGCAGAGCTAAAAACACTAAAAATAGGTGGATTGTTCCATGATATTGGAAAAATAGGCATTCCAGACAGTATATTGTTAAAAGAAACAAAACTTTCAGATGATGAATATTCTGAAATAAAACATCATCCATCAATCGGAGCACACATTTTATCAAATGCAACAATTTTTGCAGATATTATTCCAATAGTTAAATATCATCATGAAAGATATGATGGAAGAGGATATCCTGAAAATTTAGTAGGAGAGAATATTCCATTGCTTGCAAGAATTACATCTGTTGCAGATGCTTTTGATGCAATGAGTTCTAGACGTACTTATAGAAATAATTTGGATATTGATATTATTAAAGAAGAAATTAGAAAAAATAGAGGGACGCAATTTGATCCAAAAGCTGCTAATATTTTCTTAGATATTTTGGAAAATGAATTTGAGAAAATAAAGGAAATTCAGGATAAGTATTAAAAAATAAAAAGATATTTTGTAGAAATGCAAAATATCTTTTTTGGTTAATTTAAAATAGAAAATAATAAAAGAGTTTCAAAAATTTGAAACTCTTTTAAAAATTTTGGTTGCGGGGGTAAGACTCGAACTTACGACCTTCGGGTTATGAGCCCGACGAGCTGCCAACTGCTCCACCCCGCGATGTATGGTACATCTATTATTATACTGCTTGAGATTTATTTTGTCAATACATTTTCATAAAAAGTTGTAAATAATAAATGTTATAAGTCTTTGTATATTATATGCAAGAAAAATAAAATTATTACAATTTTTATAAATAAAAAGTATGATTAAAAATTATAAAAGAAAATAAATAATAAATTATAGAAAATGATTTAAATCCAATTGACAAATTTCTAAATTTATGATATATAAAAGACAAATATAAATGGCAGTAAAGGCTATTAGAAAGTGATTTATTACATCACTGTCTAATGGCCTTTATTGGCTTTTAGAGAGGAGTGGTGTAGTATGGGAAAAACATTAGTAACTTATTTTTCAGCGACAGGAGCTACAAAAAGAACAGCAGAAAAAATTGCAGGGGTATTAAATGCAGATATTTTTGAAATCGAACCAGCAGTAAAATACACAAATGATGATTTAAAATGGCCAAGTAGAGACAACAGATCGTGCATGGAAATGAAAAATAAAAAATTCAGACCACTTGTATCAAACAAATTAGAGAACAGCGAAGATTATGACAAAATTGTTTTAGGATTTCCAGTTTGGTATTACACAGCTCCAACAATTGTGAACAGCTTTATTGAGGAGAATAATTTGGATGGAAAAAAAGCATATGTTTTTGTAACAAGTGGAGCAACTAGTGTGGACAAGAGTTTTAAAGATTTGAAAAATGCTTATCCAAAAGTTGAGTTTGTAAGTGGTAAAAGATTTAATGGAAGTTTTTATAATAAAGAGGTTTTAGATTGGGTGAAATAAGAAATATATAAAAGGCATTGCAACTTATGGTTGTGATGCTTTTTTTATGCGAATTTTCCACAATTATGTCACAAAATGTGGAAAACGTAGAAGAAATATGATATATTAAATAAAATTGAAAAGAGGTAATGGAAATGAAAAAGATATTATTAGCTACATCAAATAAAGATAAATTTAAAATAGTAAAATACATACTAGATAAAGCTGGATTAAGTGAAAATGATTATGAATTTTTATCTTTAAAAGATATAAATTATAGTGGTCCAGATGAAAAAGAACAAGGAACAATTAAGGAAAGAGCAAGAGCAAAAGCAACTTCTGTAAGAAACAATTTAGCAAATTCTGATGAATATGAGTTTATAATTGGGATAGATGACGGAGTAGAATTAAAAGGAACAATGAGAGAAAATGTGAAAGATCATATTAATATGATTTTGTTTGAAAATTATTTGGAAGAAGGAGAACCAATTATTTTCCCAAGAGCTTATTGTTGCATTGATAGGAATGGCAGAATGTTTGAGACAATTGCAAAAATTGAGTATAGTTATAAACATAAAGATGGATTGAAGGTAGAACCAAATTCATATCCTTTAAGCCAGGTTATGGTTCCTGTTGGGTATGATAAATCATTAACTGAAATGGATAATGAAGATGCAGATGAGTATTGCTGGGAGAGTTGTAAGTGCGAGGTTATCAAGATGGTTAATGAGATGATTGAAAAAAGTGAAGACAATTTGAGAAAGTTAAATTTGATTGTTATTTTTGATAAAAAAATGGAAAAGGCGTTGTTCTGTATTAGAGCAAAAAATCCATATAAAGGAATGTACAATTTCGTAGGTGGACAAGTTGAGGAAGGCGAGTCTAATGATGAGGCAGCTTATAGAGAGTTGTTTGAAGAAACAGGAATTAAATCAGATGATGTTGAGTTAGAGCATTTTATGGATTTGAATTATTTTAAATATGGTAATAATTTGCAAGTTTACTTTGGTATTTTAAAGAATGATGTTAAGTTAGTTGAGGAGAAGAATAAGCTAGAATGGGTAACAATTGGAGAGGAGTTGCTTGATAATTCTAAGTTCGGTGGGAATTATAATATTGCACATATTGTTAAACAGATTTTGGTTTATTTGGATAATGGTGTTGGGATTGATAAGTATTAGGAGCAGATGTTAGTTATCATTCGGTAGAAGGCAATTGTAGTACTGAAATGATTAGAAGGTTTGTTAAATACTCAAAACGTTCTTAAAAAAAACGAAAATATAAATAAGACACTCACAAAAGCGAGTGTCTTATATTTTACCATTCAAATACAACTTTACAATTTGCCTTACTATTGAACATATTATCATAGAATTCTAATTCTATATAATTGCTATCGCTATTTAAAGCATATGCAACAGATGCAGTTGTTTTTCTTCCTTTGCTAACATTACTTGCGTATTTTGTATCTGCTGGATAAGTTTCAAGTTGATTGTTTTCTTTATCATATAATTTAAAGTCAAATTCACTAATATACAAATCATCTTCTTGAGAAATGTTTTCATATTCATATTCAATTAAAACAACTTTATTAGCTTGTTTATCGGAATATGGATTTCTATATGATGTTTCAGATATTTTTGTAAATTTAATGCGGTATTTTCCAGAATTATTGGTTACATAAATATCGTCATTTAATTTGTATGTTGCTAAATTGTTAGTTGATGATTGTGTACCATTACTGTCTGTACTTGTAGTTACGTTACTGCCACTACCAACTGCAAAAACAAGAAACATAATACTGCATAATAATAATAAAAATAAATTCTTTAATTTCTTCATTTTTTATCCCTCCAATATTTATTTTCAATAAGGCTTGCAATAATAGCGGAAATAGCATAAATAATTATATCAAATATATCAAAAGTACCTCGTACAACACCGGTAAATTGTAGAAGTTCAAAGATAATTGAGATTATTATAATATATATGGCAGTATATATTATATAATTTTTAGTAATTTCTTTTAAAAAAATTGCACTTATGGAGTAGAAACTAATTGCCCATAGAATGTCTGGGAGGTAGTTTCTTATGAATGAAAAAAACAGGTTGTTTTTTATAAGAATTTGCTTTTGATATAGATAGTAAATTAATACTCCTAATAGTAGTGCAAATATTGAAAATACAACTTTTTTACGCATGATTATTGTTTGCCTCCTTGGTTGGAGTATATTATATGTTTAGGTGAAATGCAATGCTTTTTGAGTATGTTTTTGATAAAGTTTAAAATGGTGAAAGTGCTGATTTTAAAAGGAAAACACCATTTTCAAAATCGAGATTTTAACTATTATCGTTTGAATATTAATTTGTAATATGGATATCGATATGATAAAATTATTTTAATAAAATTTCAGGAGGATAATATGGCTGAGGAAATTATAATTAAGGATGAATATAAAATTCCAGAACTTAAGCTGTTAGAGATAGATAAAAATATGGAAGAAAACTGTAATATTGATAAGGAAAACATCGAAAACTTTTTTGCAAATTATAAGGTCGATGTTGAATGTAAAGAGGTATATAAAAGTTTAAATTCTGTTACATATGTATTAGATTTAAAAGTAAAAACAAAAACGGTAACAATCAGAGGCTTCAAAGATGATTTATTGCTTTATTTTGGTGGTGATGATATTGAATTTATAAATGCCATAAACGGTATGCCATACTATGGAATCTGTATTAGAAAAAATACAAACAGAATTTTAAAATTGGGAAATGTAATAGAAAGCGAAGAATTTCAAAATAATATAAAAAAAATACCGTTAGTTCTTGGAAGAAATGTCATAAATACAAATATAATTGAAGATCTGACAAAATTACCGCATTTATTAATTGCTGGAACAGTTAAAACAGGCAAGAGCTCATTGTTAAGTAGTTTTATTGTAGAAATATTATATAAATTATCTCCTTATAAAGTTCGTTTAGTTTTGATAGATACAAGAAAAACAAATTTTATGAGATTTAATGGGATACCACATTTACTTATTCCGACAATTAATGAGTATGTTAAAGCAGCAGGAATATTAGAGTGGTTAGTTCAAGAAATGAGTGATAGATATAAACTATTTAACGGTATTGATGTTGATAATATTGATAACTATAATAAGGTATCTGACATAAAATTACCAAGAATAGTTGTAATGATTGAAGATTTTTCTGATTTAATGAGAAGTGAGATGAAAAAAGAAATTGAAAGAAATATAGTAATGTTATCGCAGATGTCAAGGGCAGCAGGGATACATTTAATTTTATCGACGCAAAGACCATCGGTAGATGTACTTACAGGAGTTATAAAAGCAAATATTCCTTCTAGGATAGCTTTTAATGTACCAGCTCAGGTTGATTCAAGAACAATATTAGATGTTGCAGGAGCAGAGAAATTATTTATTTATGGAGATATTTTATATAAAGGTTTGGGGAGTAAACCGATTAGGTTGCAAGTACCATATGTTACAGATATGGAAATAAATAGAATTGTAGAGTGGGTTAAACATAATAATAATCTTACCAAGGAAAGTTTTGGATACACTAATAAAAAGAACAATTACAGAGAAAATGCCACAAATATATACGCTGATAAAGAAAATCTAGATTATAATTTTGAAGATAATAAGTATAATACAAAGTATAAAGATAATGAGTCAAAGCGTAGTTTTATTATAATGCTAATATTTATAATTATTGTATTAGGAGTTATTATGTATTGTTTAATTACGTAGATAAACAAATGTATATTAAAGTTAATAAAGCAATGGCATAGGTTCAAGTATTACTCAATTAACTAAATTTAAGAAGATTTTTAAATTTCTTTTTTGTTCGGTAAATTCAGTAAGACAAAAAAATTAGCAGTTATTGCTTGAATCCAATGTTGCAAGAGTTGCTAATGTATCACCTAATTGAACAAAAATAGCAGATAAGGTTGTTAATTCATCAGGCGATTTGTCTTTTGCTATGCTACATGCTAATATAGAAATAAATGTTACAAATTCACAGTTGGGCATAATTTGACCTCCATGTGATATTTTATGTAGCATTTATTTTTTTGTTCGTGATTGGGGGAGATAATGTGTTGAAATTATGGAGTTCGTATAATATAATCAGGGTAGAGATTAGTTATTTTTTTGATAGAAGAATTATTGTTAGAGAGAGGAAGTCGAGGTTGAATGAAATTTAGTAAGTTGATACCGGAAATGACGGTTAGTAATTTAGAGGAAAGCTTGAAGTTTTATAAAACTGCAGGGTTTAAGGTTGAATATGAAAGGCCGGAGAATAAGTTTAGTTTTATTTCTTTAGGAGAGATACAATTTATGTTGCAGGAGGATTCTGGAAGCGATAAATGGGAAGTTGCGCCGTTAGTGTATCCTTATGGGAATGGAATTAATTTTCAGCTTGAGGTTGATGATGTTGATAGGGTTTATAATTGTTTGAAGGAGAATGGTTATAAGATTGCGTTTGAAATGGAGGAGAATTGGTATAGGCAGGGAGATAGGCTGCTGGGTAATAAGGAGTTTTTGGTGATGGATCCGGATGGGTATTTGTTGAGGTTTTCGGAGGATTTGGGGGAGAGATAGATTGTAATAAAAATAGTGAAGTATTCTTTAATGAATACCTCACTATTTTTGTTTCTTGTTTGTTTCAAATATTGTGTTATATTTAAAAATTGATTTATATAGTATAGTAATCATCTGATATTGCAATATTAAGAAGAATATCAGATGTGCTTTACGAAGAATATCGAATAAGTGTACTGGAAGAAAAAACTTGTAAGTCAGGTATTAAATTATAATATTTTTTATCAGAAATCTATGCAGAATTCGGATTATTATAAATTTGCTAAAGAAGATATAGATTATGCAATAAAACATTCTTATTCAAATAGGAATTTTCATAGAGTATTTAATTCAATGGGATATAGTTACTATTATAGAGCAGGTAATTTATCAATTAGGAAGGAGCCTCATAAAAGAAATATAAGAGTTGAAAGAGCTTTTGGTGGAGATTATTCTTGATAAAGTATTAGGCAAAGAATTTTGACGAATGAATATGTTTATTGTTGAAAAAATATATCCGGATAAAAAGTTAGTGGAGTTTTTTTATTGCCGAAAAGGAATTTAAAAAAAGTGTATAAATCTAAAGGAATAGTTGCTTTATATTATTACTATAGACATTTATTAGGCTTTTATAAGAAAAATAATGTGCCGCATAAACTAACAGAACAAATGCGAAAAGATATTGCAAAGATGGAGCATTATTCAGAACTTATAAGATTTTTATGTAAGTATAAATTAGAAAAGACTGAAAATGTTTGTGAATTGAAAGATAAGAAACTACAAGAAAAGCAGGAGATATTAAATGTTAGAAATAGATTATATTATAAAAGAGGAAATGTTGATGACGAGAGCGAGAAAGATAAAATTACAAAGTTGATAATACAAGTTACAGAGGAGCTTAATAAGGTAAAGAAGGAAATTAAGATGTGTGGTGAAGTTGTAGATAATACTGATAAAATGAAGGTACAGATTAGGAAAGTAGAGACAAAAGAGCAGGATAAAGTACAGAAGAAATAGACAAAGAGGTATGAATTATAAAGAAAAAAAGATTTTGTAATTTGTAAAAAAACGACAATTTCAGAATAATTGCAAAATATTCTAACAATATTTGACAAATATTACCAAGATGTGATATTATATTACATGAGAGGTAATGTTATGGATAATAAAAAAGATAATTTTAAAAGAATTGCAGAAAAAAGAACTAATAAAATAATAGAATCAATTTCGAAGTTACAAAATCTAACTAATACATCTTTTTATGAATATTCTTACGAACAAATAGAAGCAATATTTAAAGCGATACAAGAAGAATTAGATAATCAAAAGAAAATTTTTGAAGATGATAAAAAGAAGGAAAAAAAGAGATTTGAATTATGATAAGTGAATTATTTTTTTATGGAAAATTAAAAGATGTAAAAAACAAGCTAATTTATGAAGATGATTTTGTATTATTTTATTTAAATATGCAATTAAAATATTTAGAAAAATTTAATAAAGACGTAGTTGAAAAATATCTAGAGAAATTTTATGGCAAAGAAAATATTAAGAATAATGGTATTATTAAATTTTGCGATCAACATTTTAAAAATAAATACAAGAATTATACTCTTAATATATCAGAAGATGAATTAAAACTTTATGAAAAAACGGAAGAGTTCGAAAGAGAACTTGACCAATTAATATTGTTAGATCAAAGCTCTTTATATAATGCATTAGAAAAGGAAATAATCAGCAAGGAGATAAGTTTTGCTGAAAAATTAAAAAAATGTATTATATATTACTACGGAGATAGTAAATTAACACTGGAAAAGAGGATAGAACTTCTTTATAAGTATTTTTTCAATATGAAGAACTATTACAAAATATATAGGACGATAGATTCGAAATTGGAAAATATACCAGAATTATTTAATCCAATTGAAATAATAGATCTGGATTTTACAGAACAACATCAAAGTTTTCTTATATTTAATAATATATTTACGATAAAGAATTTAAAATATATTTCAATTGACTCTTTGATAAGTGTTTTTTGTAATGATATACAACATTTTATTGACGAAATAAGCAAATACGCTATTAATAAAGAAAAAATATTAAAAAACTTGAGCGAAAAATTTAAAAATTCAATAAAAATGGAATGGGATATAGTTTTACAAAAAAGATACGATATAAATACACACGAAAAAAGAACATTAGCAGATATAGGAAAAGAGTTAAAACTAAGTAGAGAAAGAGTACGACAAATTGAAGGAAAAGCTATACAAAAATTTTTATATAATAAAGAGGAAATAAATAGATTAATATATTGTTTTTATAGAGACATAAATAAAGAAAACAAAGATTACATAACGATTGAAGAATTTTGTAGATATATTAAAGATGATAACTTAATAAAATACCTTATTATTATATTATATTCAGAAGAACTTGATATGAGAATTAATGAGGAAAATAATATTATATATAACAGTAAAGAAATATCATTTGAAGAAATAAGAAGAGAAGCTGAAGAGCAACTTGGAAATATAATTTTAAAGATGGATGTTGAATCATATGATGTTGTTCAAAAAAATATAGTAAAAAATAATTATAGATTATATCAAGATAAAGTATATGTAAGAAAAGAGTTAAATATTAGCTATATATATATAAATGAAATTAAAGAGAACTTTATAGATGGGTATGATATAGGTAGCGAACAAGACTATAATAAATTAATTAAAATTTTAAAGGATAAGTATGGCGATATAGAAGTATCATCAATGCATTCTATACAAGGAATGGTAGATAGAAATGGCTTTATACAAATTGATAGAGGAAGGTATAAAGCAAAAGAATATGCTGCAATTCTACCTGAAAAATTAAAAGATGAAATTGTTAATTTTATAATTAAAAATGAACCGGTTATTTCTTATAGCTTAATATATGAAAAATTTAAAAAACAATTAGAAAAGTTAGGAATAAATAACAGATTTTACTTAAAAGGGTGCATTGATGAAAAATTGCCGGAAGAGTTTAATACCAGTAGAGATTTTATTAATACTGATTCAGAAAGTAATTATACTACATATGATGTTATGAGAGAAATATTTAAAAGTTTTGATGGTTCATTTACAATAGAAGATATAAAAGAAAAAATGCCAGGATTAAAAGGATATAATTATGAAAATTATGCTAGAATTGAAGAAGAAAATGGATTAATTCAAATTGGAACAAAAAGATATATTTATATAGAGAAATTAAATATAACAGAACAAACCAAGCAAGAATTAAAAAAATACATAGATAATTTATTTATAAATTTAGATTCTAATATATTAACATCGAAAAAAATATATGCAAGTTTAAATATTATGAATAAAGATTTATTTAATAAATTGAATATAACATCGAGATTTGGTGATTTTGAATTGTTTTCTATAATTCAACATTTATATAAAAATGAGTATTACTATTCTAGACCAATAATAAGTAAGGAAGAAGAATTTATTACAACATCATATATGCTGGTAAAAGAGTATGCTAAAAGATTAAATATTTTTAGTTATGATGATATAAAAAGATATATATATAAAATGAACATAGGTGGTCTTGCGAGTTATTTGAATTTTATGGATGACTTAAGTGATGAATATGTTCAAATTAATAAAGATAGTATGATCAGAAAAGAGGAATTAAATTTAACGAAAGAACAATTAGAAAAAATAGAGGATTTTATAGACTTGTTATTAAAAAATAGAGAGTTGAAAACTGATGAATTTGATGGATACTTCATGTTACCAAAACTAACAAGAGGTTGGAATAAATATTTATTAATAGGAATAATTAAGACATATTTCAGAGAAAAATATGATATACAAAATACCACAAATTTTTATGACACAACAGATTTTATAATAAGGAGGATTTATTAATGGAAGGAAAAGAAAATTGGCGATTTAAAGGAAATAATTATACATATGAAAATGGTTTAGATACTGCAGATATGGAAACTTTTAAAAAAGATCCAATTGCATCTTTAGCAAGAGAATCATGTCAAAACTCAATTGATGCAAAAAAAGATGGAGAAAAAAAGGTAGTAATTGAGTTTAAAACTTTCGAAATAAATAATGAAGACATTCCTGGATATGACAGATTAAGAGCTGAGATAGAAAATTGCAAGGAATATAAGAAAGTACAGAATAATCGTAAAGATTATGAACAATTAAGTGATATGAGTAAAGCAATAGAAAAAGAAAGTATAACTTGTTTGAGAATTAGTGATTTTAATACTACAGGTTTGTATGGAGAGAAATTCTATTTGTTAACAAAAGGAAGTGGAATTACAGACAAAACGGGAATTACAGGAGGCTCAAAAGGAATAGGAAAGTATGCTTCTTTTGTTGCAAGCAGATTTAATACGGTTTTTTATTCCACATATACAGTTGACGGAGAATGCAAATGTTTGGGAATATCAAAATTATGCTCTGCACCAATGGATGGAACTGATGAAAAAACAATGGGAACAGGTTATTATGGATTTGACAGTAAAAATACACCTATGGATAAACAGTTAGAATTAGATAATAAATATAAAAGGACAAGTTCAGGAACTGACTTATACATTTTAGGATTCAAAAAAGAAGATTCTTGGAAGCAACAAATATTATCAATGTTATTAGATAGTTTTTTAGTGGCAGTTTATAAAGATGAATTGGAAATAAAAGTTGATGATATCAGTGTAAATAAAGATAATCTAAAAGAAATAGTTGAAAATGATAATCTTATTACGAAAAATTTAAGAAAAAGTATTATTTCACAGTATTTATTGGTAAGTGAAGGAGAAGGTGTTTTTATAAAAGAAACAGATATTTTGGGTTATGGAAATGTAAAAATATTTGTAAAAAGCTTTAGTAGAGATGATTCTGATATGGCGACTAACAATTGTGTCATGATCAGATATCCATATATGAAAATAAAATCCTTTCCTGGTATTTCTACTATGCCATGTTCAGCAATGTGTATAATTGAAAATAATAAATTAAATGAGCAATTAAAAGATATAGAAAATCCTCAGCATACTGATTGGGAACCTAAAAGAAAGAATGATGAATCTCTTAGAAGTGAAATAAAAAATATAATTCAACAAATGAGAAATACTATAATCGATTTTGTGGTTGAGGTTTTATCAACAAGTGAAACTGAAAAACTTGATATTGAAGGAGCTGGCGATTATTTACCTGAAAGCAATGATGAGCAATCAGAATTAATAGGAGGAGAACAGGAATCTTCAATTGTAAAAGATACACCTGTAATAATTAAAAGGGTGGATAATAAGAAATATTCAAAAAACCCAATAATTGAAACAAATACTTTAGAAGGAATTGCTCCTGATATAGGAGATCACAACGATGAAGGAGATGATTCACCAGTTCCGACAGGAAATAATTCTGGAAGTCAAGGCGAACCGCATGAAAGTGAAGAAACACAAGGAAGTTGTGATGATGGAGATAAAGATATTTTAAGACACGTTCCATTAACAGACATCAAAAAAGTTTTTTTTGTATCTAATAAAGAAAACGGAGAATATATATCAATTATTGATTCTGTTTATGAAGAAGGAGATTGTGAATTAGAAGTTTATTACTATGATGATGCAGGAAACCAATATAAGGCTAACATTGTTAAATGTATTGTTAATGATGTAGAAAGTAAAATCGAAAATGGAAAAGCAGTAAGATTTAAAATTAATTTAGGAAAAAATAAAGCGGTTATATATACTGATTTAAGAGACTATTATAGATGTGAGGTGAAATTATATGCAAATAGGTAATAAATTATTTCCGTATCCTACTATAAATAATAGTAATTTAAGAAGCTGTTTTAAGGAAACAACTTACTCCTTTAAAAGCAATGATTATAATGATGGACAAAACTATGTTTTAGAAGATGCGTGTATAGAAATAAATAATGAAAATATAAAAAAAATGATAGAAGAAAATCAATTGGGAGTTGGATTAATTATAGAGTGTTCTTCAACGGTATATAGAAAAATGTTTGAAATAACTACAGAACCACAAACTATAAAAATACCGATTGGTGATTTGAGAGATAAAGTTGAAATATCTTGTTACATATATGCAAAGATGGATTTAGAAAGCTTTAATGATAATGATTTTTTAGATGATTATAATGGATATAGTTTTAAAATTGATAAAAATGATATTGTAGCTATAGATGATGGATATACAACAATTATAGATTATGATGAAAGTATAGATAAAAAAGTATCTTCAATATTCCAAATTATAAGAGATAAATCAGCAGATTCTATGATTATAGAAAAAAAAGCAAAGAAAATTGTAATAAGTTTACCAGAAGAAGAATTTACATATTATGATAGTTTGAGGAAAAATGATAATTTTCAAAACATATTTTTTTCTATGATTGCAATTCCAGCATTGACTTATTGTTTAAAAGAATTCCAGGATACTATAAGGCTTGGAGATTATGATTTAGATTCTATTGAAATGGAATATAATTGGTTTATATCAGTAAAGAACGCATATAAAAAACAATATGGTATTGAATTAACAGAAAATATACTAAAGAATGAGGATGTTTCAATAATTTCTCAAAAATTATTAAATGATGGTAATTTAAATGGAATAAAAGATTTATTTAATATATCTGTTAATAGAAAATTATATGGAGGTGAAGATGATGAATAAAATAAATATAAGCTTTATAACTGATGACGCTTTAGAAACTCTGTATAAAAATAGCGATGAAGTAGCAAATTATTTAATGAAAGAAAAAGATAATTCAAATTGGTTAAAGTTAGTTTACAATGGTCAAATATTTGAAGAAAAAAAATATAAAATAAATGATATAAAATTATTAACAGATGATAATTATGAAAATGTAGATTTTGAGAACTCTATAAGGATATATGAAACACTTAAAGATTTACCAAGATACATATTAACTGATGAAAGATTTTGGTGCTGGTTTAATTTTACAATAGGATACCAAGCAGCATTGCAAGCAATGAAAATAAATTCTAAAACAACATTTGAAGATCACTGGTTGTTTAAACAAGGAAAAAGAAGAGGGATATTTTTTAATGTTTTAGCTAGATGTTATTTTAGGGTTGCGTTATCAATAGATGAAAAAAATACTGATGACAAATATTATTTAACAAGGTTTGTTATAGAAAACCCAGAAAGATTTAGAACATTAAGTTGGAGAGCAAATTCTAGCCAAAAAAATATAGTTTTAGGAGCATTAAGAGCAGAAAAAGATATAGTAGAAAAATACAGAGGTATAATTGATGTTGATAAAATTAAATACAATGATGGAAAAGGAACTATATATTCAGAAGCAACAAAGCAAATATCATTATATGGAAGTGTTAGACTTATTGATGCAGCCTCTCAAGAAGATATATATAATTTTGTTTATAATAAACTTGATGAAATGGTAAAAGAAAAAATTGAGAGTTCTAAAAATTAGAAAATTTTTGTTATTCGCTTGAAAAAAAATACTATTAATGTTATAAATTATTATATATAGAATTTTTTTAAGGGGATAACAAATGAAAAGAGAAGTAATATCTTCACCTATTCGTTGGGCAGGTTCTAAAAAAAGATTATTAAATGAAATTTTAGAAGAATTTGATAAAGATAGCGAAAGCTATATAGAACCATTTTTAGGCTCTCGGAATAGTATTAATAAATTTACTTAATAATATGAAATTATTTAAATTTAAAAGATTTATTGTTAATGATATAAATAGTAATATAATTAATTTTTATGTTTTATTAAAATCTGAATACAATTATTTAAAAAAACATTTAAGACAAATAGAAAATATTTATAATTCTTTTTCAGAAATGAAGGAAAAAGAAGAGTATTATTATCAGATTAGAGAAAAATTTAATAAATCGGATAATAAAATAAAGACAGTATATTTTTTATTTTTAATGAAAGCTGGTTTTAATGGTGTATATAGGGAAAATAGTAAAGGAAAATTTAATGTTCCTTTTGGCAAAAAAGAATATATAAGAATTGATTATGATAATTTAAAACATATTTCAGAGTTAATACAAAATGTCGAATTTTACAATATGGATTATCAAGAATTTTTTAAAATATTAAAAGCAAAAAAAATAATAAAAAATGCTTTTTTATATTGTGATCCACCATATTTACCAGAAGATGAAATAGTAAATCAGAAACAATTATTATATACAAAAGAAATGTTTGATCATGAAGAATTTGTTAATAATATGTATAAATTAACTTCTGCTAAATACATGATTTCAATGACTGATTCAAAAATAGCAAATGATATATATGGAGAACTAGAAAAATGTACGGCCAGAGAGTTAATAAGAACAATAAACCCTCAAAAAAGTTTTAAATCGACTGAATTAATTTTTTCAAATTATAAAATTAATAAAGAACAAAAATAAAAGGTTGAAATGATATGATAAAAAAGTGTAAACAAGAGATATCGCAGATATGCGATATCTCTTGTTGACTTTAGAGAACCCCCCAGCTATGCTGGGGGAGATATAAAACTTATAGTTTAGCACAGAGTAACAAAAATTCCCACTCGAATATGATATAATATTTAAAGTTTGACGGCTTAAAATATAAATCATGAGAGGAGTGGGACGTATGAAAAGTCCATACACAGATAGTTTAGCACATACAACATGGGAATGCAAGTACCATATTGTGTTTGCACCAAAGTTCAGAAGAAAAGAAATATATGGAAAATTAAAACAAGATATAAGTGTAATATTGAGAGAATTATGTAGAAGGAAAGAGGTAGGAATTATAAATGCCGAAGCATGTCCAGACCATGTACATATGTATGTAAGCATTCCACCGAAAATGAGTATTTCATCATTCATAGGATATTTGAAAGGAAAAAGTACACTGATAATATTTGAGAGACATGCAAATTTGAAATATAAATATGGCAACAGATCGTTTTGGTGTAGAGGATATTATGTGAGTACGGTAGGAAATAACAAGGATAGATATGTGGAAAATCAATTGAAGGAAGATATGACGTCAGATCAAGTAACAATCAAAGAATATAAAGACCCTTTTAAAGGGGTGTAAGTAATAAAACGCAAGCAAAAGTGGCGTAAGCTGTCAAACTGGGACGCTTCAGCGTCAGCTAGTATTAAGGATGTATAGGCCGATATGAAAATTCCTAAGTTATACTGGGGGATATTTATGTTTTTAAAAGTTGTAAAAAAACTTTTAATTTTTTTATTAAATTATTATTTTTAAGCAAGCATTGAATTTGGTCGGTCGGAAATTTCATTTCTTGCTTTTAAGCAAGCACAGAAATTGGCAGGTCGACAATTCTAAATTATGGAGATTCAAAGCCCCTTTTTTAGTTGTATTTTTTTGTCGAAAAAAGTAGAAAAATTTGTAGAGCAAATTTCTTTGATTTTATTGAGAAAAATGTCTGTTTATGATATTATAACTTCGGATAATAAAAAGTTATCGGAAGTTGTATAGGGGGCAAATATATGGAGGGTTATAAAAATCTTTCTGAAGAAGATACAAGAAATATATATATTACACCAGCGTTAACAAAAAAATGGAATTTAGAAACACAAATAAGAAGTGAGGTTTATTTTACAGCTGGTAAAGTTATAGTAAGAGGAAATATGTCTACAAGGGCTAAAGGAGAAAAGGCTGATTATATTTTATATTATAATAGTTCAAAGCCTATAGCTGTTGTTGAAGCAAAAAAATATGATTTAGAAGTTGGTACTGGAATGCAACAGGCAATAGAATATGCTAAAACTTTGGATTTACCTTTTGCATATTCAACTAATGGTGTAGCATTTCTAGAACATGATATGCTAACAGGAAATGAAAGAGAAATACCAATGGACGAATTTCCTTCTCCAGATGACTTATGGTATAGATATAAAGTTGCTAAAAAAATAACAGACGAGGAAGAAAAGATAATTAATGAACCATATTACTATGCTCCGGGAGTTAATAAACCTAGATATTATCAAACAATTGCAATTAATAGAACTTGTGAAGCTATTGCTAAAGGTCAAAAAAGACTATTATTAGTAATGGCTACTGGAACAGGAAAAACCTTTACAGCTTTCCAAATAATACATAGATTAAAAAAATCAGGATTAAAAAGAAAAATTTTATATCTTGCAGATAGAAATATGTTAATAGATCAAACAATGACTCAAGATTTTCAACCGTTTACTAAAATAATGACAAAAATTGAAAATAGAAAAATGGACAGTTCTTTTGAAATTTATATGGCTCTTTATCAACAATTAACTGATGGTCAAGGAATGGATATATTTAAACAATTTAGTGAAGACTTTTTTGATTTAATAATTGTTGATGAGTGTCATAGAGGTAGTGCTGCTGATGATTCTAATTGGAAAAAAATATTAGAGTATTATAAAAGTGCTACACAAATAGGTTTAACAGCAACACCAAAAGAGACTAACGAAATATCTAATATTCAATACTTTGGAGAACCAATATATACATATTCATTAAAACAAGGTATCGATGATGGTTTTTTGGCTCCATATAAGGTTATAAGAATTAATTTAGATAAAGATTTAGTTGGATATAGACCAGAAGCTGGAAAAAGAGATATTAATGGCAATATTATTGAAGATGATGAGACATATTATCAAACCGATATGGATAAAAGAATAATTATAGATGAGAGAACTGAAGCAGTTGCCAAAAGAGTTACGGAGTTTTTAAAGAATACTAACAGGTATAATAAAACTATAGTTTTTTGTATAGATATAGAACATGCAGAAAGAATGAGACAAGCATTAATAAAAGAAAACAACGATATGGTTGCAGAGAATCCTAATTACATTATGAGAATTACAGGGGATAATCAAATAGGTAAGGCACAATTAGAAAACTTTATTGATGTTGAGGAGAAATACCCTACAATTGTTACGACAAGTAAATTATTAACTACGGGTGCAGATTGTAAAACATGTAAGTTGATAGTTTTAGATTCAAACATAAATTCAATGACAGAATTTAAACAAATTATAGGTAGAGGAACTAGAATTAGAGAGGATTATAACAAAACATATTTTACAATTATGGATTTTAGAAATGCTAGTAGATTATTTAGTGATCCTGATTTTGATGGAGAACCAGTAAGTATTAAGAACGTAAATCCTAATGACGATACACCAGATGATAGTGATGTAAACACAACCGTTATTGGAGTTGCTGAAGAAGGAGAAGAATATCGAACAGATACTCCAACATTGAAACCAATAGAAACTGGAGAAAGAAAAGGTAAATTACACGTTAATGGTGTAGACGTAAGTATTTATAATGAAATTGTTTCATATTATGATAAAGATGGAAAATTAGTTACAGAATCTCTAAAAGATTTTAGCAAAAAGAGTATATTAAATGAATATGCTTCACTTGATGATTTTCTTCATAAATGGAATTCAACAGATAGAAAACAAGCAATATTAGATGAATTAGAACAACAAGGTGTTTTAATTTATGAGCTTAGAAAAGATATAGGCATTGATGATATTGGAGATTTTGATTTAATATTGCATATAGCTTATGATAAGAAACCATTAACAAGATATGAAAGAGTTAATAATGTCATAAAAAAAGGATATTTATATAAATATTCAGAAATGGCACAAAATATTTTAAAGGATTTATTAGAAAAATATAGTGATAATAATGAGTTGGAATTAACTGATACAAAAATATTAGAATTAAAACCTTTTAATGAATATGGATCACCAATGGATATTGTAGAGGTATTTGGTGGAAAAGATAAGTATTTAGAGGTAGTAGAAGAATTAGAAAACGAATTATATGCTAGTTAGGAGTGAAAATAGTGGGAATAGGTAATATAGTAAAAAGACTTAACGATGTAATGTGGAAAGATGATGGAGTTGCAGGAGATGCACAAAGACTAGAACAAATAGTATGGATATTGTTTTTAAAAGTGTATGATGACAAAGAAAAATTATGGGAATTTCATGATTCAAACTTTAAGTCAATACTTCCAGATAATTTAAGATGGAGAAATTGGGCAGTTGATAAAAAAGATGGAAATGCGTTAACAGGAGATGAATTATTAGCATTTGTTAATGAAGATCTATTTCCTGGAATTGAAAAATTAGATATAAATGAGAATACACCTATTAGTAAAGCAATAGTAAAATATACATTTGATGATGTAAACAACTATATGAAAAATGGAATTTTATTAAGACAGGTAATCAATATTATTGATGAAATTAAATTTACTAATTCAAATGAAAAACATGAATTTAATGAAATATATGAAACTATGTTAAAAGAATTACAAAGCGCTGGAAATGCAGGTGAATTCTATACACCAAGACCAGTAACTAACTTTATGGTAGAAATGATAAATCCATCATTAAATGATAAAATTGCAGATTTTGCATGTGGTACAGGTGGATTTTTAACATCAACTTTGGATTATTTAAAGAATCAAGTAAAAACAGTTGAAGATAAGGAACTATATGATAATTCTATATATGGAATTGAGAAAAAATCATTACCGTATTTACTTTGTATAACTAATTTGCTATTACATGATATTGATGAACCTAATATTGAACATAGAAATAGTTTTGACAGAAATGTAAAGGATTATAAAGAAAACGAAAAATATGATGTTGTATTAATGAATCCTCCATATGGTGGACATGAAGTGAAAAATATACAAGCAAATTTTCCATCAAATTTAAGAGGATCAGAGACATTTGACCTATTTATGACTTTAATAATGTATAGATTAAAACAAGACGGAAGATGTGCGGTTATATTACCAGATGGTTTCTTATTTGGAGTTGATAATACAAAAGTAAATATTAAAGAAAAATTAATGAAAGACTTTAATTTACATACAATAGTAAGAATGCCAAGCTCTGTATTTGCTCCATATACTTCAATTACTACTAATATACTATTCTTTGATAAGACAAAACCGACAGATAAAGTATGGTTTTATAGAATGGATATGCCTGAAGGATATAAAAATTTTTCAAAGACAAAACCAATTTTAAATAAACATTTTGATAATGTAAAAGAATGGTGGAATGATAGAAAAGTAATTATAGATGAAAAGGAAAGTGAAGAACAAACAACAACATATAAATCTAAATGTTATACAATTAAAGAGATAATAGATAATGGATATAATATTGATTTATGTGGATATCCTCATAAAGAAGAAATTATATTAGAACCAAAAGAATTAATAGAACAATATCAAGAACAAAGAGCAAGTTTAAATGCAGAGATAGACAAAATATTATCTGAAGTAAGTAAATTATTAGAGGAGGAATAAAATGACTGCACAAGAATTAAAAAACTCTATTCTTCAACTTGCTATACAAGGTAAGTTAGTAAAGCAAGATCTTAATGATGAACCAGCTTCAGTATTATTGGAAAAGATTAAAGAAGAAAGAGAAAAACTAATAAAAGAGAAGAAGATAAAAAGAGAAAAATATTCAGAAATTTACAAAGATCCTTCAGATAATCATTATTATGAGAAGTTTGAAGATGGAACTATAAATGACATTACCGAAGAAATTCCTTTTGATATTCCTGATAGTTGGGAATGGATAAGGTTAAATAACATAGTTAAAATAATTACAGGTTTTTCATTTAAAAGTAGCGATTTAAAGGAAAATAATAAAATTAGAGTAATACGAATATCTGATTTTGATGAAACAGGATTAAAAAATAATAAAATTGTTAGAATAGATCCTAATATAAAATTCGAAAATTATGATATTGGAGATAATAGTATACTTATGGCTATGACAGGTGGAACTGTAGGAAAATCATTTTTAATAGAACATATAGATGAAAAAATGTATTTAAATCAACGTGTTGCATGTATTAATTCATATAGTAATTTAATTAATATAAGTTATATTTATAATGTAATTCAATCCTCATACGTTAAAGGATTAATAAATAAAAATAAAAACTCTACTAATGATAATATTTCTATGGATTTAATTAATAATTTTTTAATACCATTACCTTGTTACAATGAACAAAAAAATATAACAAATAAAATTTTATCAATTAATCCAATCATTAATAATTATAATAATAAATATAAAAAATTAGAATCTTTAAATAAAAACTATAAAGAAGAACTAAAAAAATCAATTCTTCAATATGCAATACAAGGGAAACTTGTAAAACAAGATTCTAATGATGAATCAGTAGACGTTTTAATTAATAAGATTTTAGATGAAAAAAGAAAACTAATTAAAACAAAGCAAATTAAGAAAGAAAATTTATCAGTAATATATAAAGATAGTACAGATAATCAATTTTATGAGAAGTTTGATGATGGTAAAATTGTTAATATTACAGATGAAATTCCTTTTGATATACCAGAAAATTGGTGTTGGACTAGAATGAAGAATATTTGCTTAATAAATCCTAGAAATTCATTAGATGATAAATTAGAAGTTTCTTTTATTCCTATGACATTAATTGAAGGTGGTTATAAAAATTCTCATACATTTGAAATAAAAAAATGGAAAGAAATTAAAAGTGGCTTTACACATTTTAGAGAAAATGATATTGGATTAGCCAAAATTACACCTTGTTTTCAAAATAGAAAATCTACTATTTTTAGTAATTTAAAAAATGGTTATGGTGCAGGAACTACAGAGTTACATATACTAAGGCCAATTATTAAAGATGTTTTAAAAGAATATATTTTTGGGTTAATTAAATCTTCTTATTTTATAGATACTGGCATAAAAACATATAATGGAACTGCTGGGCAACAAAGAATTCATAAAGATTTTTTACCAAATTTTTTAGTTCCAATACCAAATACGAATGAACAAAAAAGAATTGTTTTTAAAATTAAAGAAATATTTGATTACATTAAAACAGCTGAATAATCAGCTGTTTTTTTCTACCAATCAATTATTTTATTGACAATTTCTTGTTGTTCAGTGCTAGTTCTTCTTAAATAAATTCGTGTAGTTTCAATACTTTCATGTCCCATTAGGTCAGCTAATAAAGAAATATCATTAAACCTATCTAAAAAACTTTTAGCGAAGCGATGCCTAAATGAGTGAGGATAAATGACTTTTGGATTTAATCCGTATTTAATGCCAAGTTTTTTTAATTCTCCACCGATTCCACGAGTAGTTATTCTTTTTCCATATTTATTTTTGAATATAAATCCATTAGTCAAGTTAATAGATTCAAACCATTTTAAAGCTTCTTCCTGTAATTTACTTGGAATATAAATTCTTCTTAATTTTCCGCCTTTAGAATAAAGATCAAAATATCCTATTTTTACATGTTCTACTTTAAATTGTACTAATTCACTAACTCTTGCACCAGTTGCAGTAATAAATCTTATAACAAAATACCAATAATAGTTTTTATCTTTTTTTAAACATTTTTTGAAATATTCATAATCTGCTTCACTAATAACGTTTTCAAGAAAATTCTTTTGTTGTAATTTTAATAGTGATAATCTTAAATGCTCCTTTTTTAGATATTTTAAGTAGGTATTAATTGCTTGAATTCTCAAATTTACAGTTTTTATTTTATAATTATCAACAAGAAATGTTTTATATGATTGTAAATTTTTTTCGTTAATAATTAAATATTTTGACTGGTATTGTTGAACTGTAAATAAATATACTTTTTGGGTATTTTGAGAAAGATTTTTGCTTTTGAGATATTTTTCAAAAGTAAAAGACATACTGAAAACCTCCTTTCCAGTATGTCATTATATAATTATATTAAGTTTAATAAGCTATTAATTTTTGATATAATTCCGTTTTGTTCGTTGGTACAAGGTAAAGGAATTAAAAGCTTTTTTATTACTTCTGGACTTAATTCAGTTTGATTTGTAGATCCAGAAGCCTGAGATTCTAAATATCTTTGATATGTTTTTAATAAATAAAAAATGTAATATGGATTTATATAATTTTTATTAATTCTAATTAAAGTAACATGGGAATCTACAACGATTTTATTTAAAAAGATTCTTTCTTCATCAATAATTCCTATTCTACCTAGTGTTCCATTACCTGTGGAATTTATTATTATATCATTTTTATTTATAAAATCTGATTCATCATATTTATTTAAAATTTCTTCATCCAAAAATTTTGCATTTTCTAAAGTGATTTTCCCGTTTTTAGGATTACATTTTTGAGCAAACACATATACATTACTCCTATCTACATATCTAGGTGATTTTCCTCTTTTTATTTGTTTTATGACTAAATTCTCAAGTCTTATCCATCTCCATGAATCACGTATATCAAAAGGAATTTCATCTGTAATATTAACAATTTTACCATCATCAAACTTCTCATAAAATTGATTATCTGAATAAATTTATAAGTATGTTGAAATATTAAATTGTATACATATGAAAAAAGTTTATAAAAACAAAAAGTCTTTTCATAATTTTGAAAAAACTTGACTATAATAATAAAAGGTAGTATAATTATAGTTGGAGGAGATTGTATGGAAAGAATAAATAGAGAAGATTATTTATCTATATTAAAAAATTTCAAAGGTCAACATATAATAAAGGTAATAACCGGAATTAGAAGATGTGGAAAATCTACATTACTTGAAATATTTCAAGATTATTTAAAGGAAAATGGAGTAGAAGAAGAACAAATAATATCGATTAATTTTGAGGATGCTGATTATGAAGAATTACAAGATAGAATGAAGTTACATGAATATTTAAAATCAAAATTAATAAAAGGTAAAAAAACATATATATTTTTAGATGAAATACAAAAAGTTAAAGAATTTGAAAAAACAGTAGATAGTTTATTTATCAATAAAGACGTTGACTTATATATAACAGGTTCAAATGCTTGGCTTTTATCATCAGAACTTGCAACATTACTTACAGGAAGATATATAGAAATAAAAATGTTACCATTATCATTTAAAGAATATATATCAGCTTTTGAAGATAAAACAGATATATCAAGAAAGTTTAGAGATTATTTAAGATATAGTTCGTTTCCTCAAGCAATCGAATTATACAAAATAAATCCAGATAATATCAATTTATTTTTAGATGGTATATATAATACGGTTTTATTTAAAGATGTAATGCAAAGAAAAGGTATAACAGATAGAAATACTTTAGAAAGGGTTACTAAGTATTTATATGATAATATAGGAAATAGAACTAGCATGAAAAGCATAAGTGACAATATAGAGGGACTAGAAAAAAATAATTCATATAATACAGTATCAGCATATGTAGATGCGCTTATAGACAGTTTTATTGTTTATAAAGCTAATAGATATGATATAAAAGGAAAGGAATTCTTAAAGACTCAAGAAAAATATTATGCTATTGATATAGGCTTAAGATATTATATGTTAGGTCAAGGATCAGGTCGAGATATGGGACATATATTAGAAAATGTAGTTTATCTTGAATTATTAAGAAGAGGATATGAAGTATATATAGGAAAATATGACGATTTAGAAGTCGACTTTGTTGCGAAAAACTCAGAAAATACTTTTTATTATCAAGTTACACTAACAACAAGAGAAGGAGAAATAGGACATAGTTTGACCTTAGAAAGAGAATTAGCTCCACTGAAAAAAATTGATGATAACTATCCTAAATATATTTTAACTTTAGATGATGACTTAGATGCAGATTTTGATGGTATAAAGAAAATAAATGTATTAGATTGGCTATTAGAATATAAAAAATAAGTTTATAGGACAAAAGAAAAGCAAAATAAGAGTGTAAGTAAATTTACAGAATTATTTTGCTTTTTTGATAATTAATGACAAGTTTCGACAAATTTTTTAGAAAAGATGTTGTAATATAAAAAAGGGGGAAGTATATGGAAAATTTTGAAAGAGGATCTGAATGGAGAAAATGGGATTTACATTTGCATACAAAGTCTTCATATGATTATAAATATAAGGGGGATGATGCAGATCAATTATTATGTAATGAACTAAAAAAGAATAAAATTTCAGCAGTTGCTATCACGGATCATTTTGTAATAGATAGAGATAGAATTGAAAATCTGAGAAAATTGGCGCCTGATATAATTTTTTTCCCTGGGGTTGAATTAAGAACTGATAAAGGAGCAGCTAATTTACATATAATATTGATATTTGATTGTAAAGCAGATTTAAAAACACTATCAGATGATTTTGAGGCAATAATGATTAGAACAAAATCAAAATCAAGTGATAATATGGAAAAGATATATTGGGATTTTGATGATATAGTGGAATTTGCAAAAAATCATAAAGGCATTATTAGTGTACATGCGGGCAGAAAGAGCAATGGGGTAGATGATATGATTACTAATTCTTTGCCTGTTGGACAAGCTATAAAGGAGGAAATAGCGGAAAATGTCCATTTTTTTGAAATGGGAAAATTGGCTGATCTTGAAGAATATAGAAAAAAAGTATTCACGTCAATAAAAGAGAAACCAATGATAATTTGTTCTGACAATCATAATCCAAATGAATATGAGTTAAAGGAAAATCTTTGGATTAAAGCTGATTTAACATTTGAAGGATTAATACAATGCATATATCAACCTAATGAAAGGGTATTTGTAGGTGTAAAGCCACCAAAGTTAGATAAGATTGATCAAAAAAATAGTAATTATATTGATGAATTAAAGATAAAGAGAAAAGACGAACCAAAAAATAAGACAGAAGAATGGTTTGATGTGGATTTAAAATTGAATCCTGGACTTATAGCTGTAATTGGAAATAAAGGAAGTGGAAAAAGTGCTTTATCAGATATTCTTGCATTAGGCTGTAATAGTAAAAATATGCTAGAAGCTTCTTTTTTAAATGAAAATAGATTTATGAAAAAACCAAAAAATTTGGCAGATGATTACAAAGTTGAAGTTACATGGAAAGATCAAAATAAAGATGAAGTAAATAGTTTAACTTCAAATACTGATCAAGAATATACTATAGAAAACGCTCAGTATTTACCACAAAAGTTTATAGAAAAGATTTGTAATGATTTAGAGAATGAGTTCCAAGAAGAAATTAACAAAGTAATATTTTCATATGTTGATAAAGTTGAAAGAGGAAATACTAAGAATTTAAATCAGCTAATTTATGAAAAAACAACGAATATTAGAAATAAAATTGATGAGCTTCAATTGCAATTAAGAGAAATCAATAGAAATATTATAAAAGACGAAGAACAACTTACAAAGACTTATAAAGAAGAAGTGAAAGCAAATTTGCTAAAAAGGAAGAGTGACTTAGAGCGTCTTGAAAAAAGTAAACCAAAAGAAGTAAAAAAACCAAAGAAAGTGCAAAGCAAAAAATATACGGATACGCTTGAATCATTAAATAATCAAATATCAGAAATTAATCTTAAAATAGCTCAGAATGAGAAAGATTTAATAGACTTAAAGGAACAAGATTCAGAAATTAATAGCTTAGAATATAGTATTAATGATTTGCAAATTAAAGTAAATGAAATAAATGATAACCTACCTATAGTAGCAAAAAAATTAAATATTGACGAAGCTGATTTTAAGATAAAAATAGAGTTTCCATCTAAAATTTTAAAGACGAAAAAAATATACCTTACACAAGAAATTAATAAATTATCTAAAACATTAGATATTGAAAATGATAAATCACTAACAGCCAAAAAGAAAAATTTAGAAAGTCAAAAAGAAGAATTAATTTCTAAATCTGATGCACAAGAAAAAGAATATCAAAAGTATTTACATGATTTAGAGGAATGGAATAAAAACAAAGAAGAAATTATAGGAAATAAAGACAAAGAAAATAGTATTGAAGCGTTAAAAATAGAATTAGACTATATAGAAAATCAATTACCAAGTAATTATGAAGAACATAGAAATAATAGAGTAAAAATAATTACTGAAATATTTGAAAAGAAAAAAGAAATAACGGATATTTATAAAAGTATATATACTCCAGTTGAAAAGGAAATAAAGAGAATATTGAATGACGTTGATAGTAAAATTAATTTTTCAACTAATATGGTTGTACAAGATAAAGAATTTGGAAGTAGACTATTGAGTTACGTGTCTAAAAACTATAATGGTATTTTTAGTGGAAAAACGGAATCTATAAATACAATTAATAATATGTTAAAAGATAAGGATTTTAATAATGTTAATGACGTGTTGAAATTTATAGAAGAGGTTTTAGAATGCATTTATGAGGATATAGATAATTCATCTAAAAAGGTAAAAAATAAACAAGAGTTTTACCAGTTACTTTGTAATTTAGATTATATTGATATTGTTTATAGCTTAAAAGTAGATAAGTTGTCTTTACAAGAATTATCTCCAGGTGAACGAGGAATAGTATTATTAATTTTTTATTTAGCATTAAGTAAGGATGATATTCCAATTATAATTGATCAACCAGAGGATAATCTAGATAATCAATCAGTATATGATAAATTAGTACCATGTATTTGCGAAGCAAAGAAAAAAAGACAAGTTGTAATTGTTACACATAATCCTAACATTGCAATTGCTTGCGATGCTGAGCAAATAATATATTGTAATATAGATAAAAATAATAATAAAATTTTTTATAAGAGTGGAAGTATAGAAAATCTGGATATTAGAAAAAAAGTTATAGATATATTAGAAGGAACAATGCCAGCATTTGATTTACGAAGAAGAAAATATATGAATTAAAATAATAAAAGGCGAGAATTAATCTCGCCTTTAAAGTGCAATTTTCTTGCTTTTAAAGTGCAAATTTTGCACTTTAAAAAGGACGAATACTATCACAACAACCTTTAATAAGTTGCACACCATCAACAAAACCATTTCTATAATACTTTTCAGTAATATATTCAGTGTACTTCATAAAATCGTCATAAATTAAATCTAGCTGTTTTTCAGCATATTCCTTATTTTGTTTAGGTAAATTCTTTAAAATATTTTCTCTATAATTATCAAACTTAAGATTATGAAATTTATCTTGCTCAGTCATATAGTATAAATATATTTCCTCCATAGCATCATACCAACTTTTTAAAATATCATTTTTATTTACTTCTCTAAAATTCATTTATAAAACCTCCCAAAAATCAAATTGGTTTTCCCTAAAAATTATACGAACATATGTATAAATCGATTTGGGGATAAACTGGTGTGAATCGATTCAAAAAAATACAAAAAATTACACAAATGTTCGAAAAACTGTATCCCCAATTTTTATTGATATACAGCCTAAAACCATTGATTTCACTAAATCACATAAACGTGTCAAGAGCCGCTCACAACCCGAGGGTCAAAACATCTCCATCCCAAAAGCAAAAATAATCCAACTACATTGCTAAAAAAACAAAAATACTATATACTAAATTTACAAAGAATACAAATTCAAACATAAAAATAAAAAAACAAAAGGAGGACCAACCATGAACGAATACACCAACCTAACTCTAGAAAACATCGGCCAAGAGCACATCTGCTGTGCAATAGGTGACCCAAAACACCAACAAGGTGTTGACAGCAAAAAAGAATGGATAAAAAACAAATTAAAAGACGGACATGTCTTCAGAAAACTAAATGCCAGAGGAAAAATATTCATCGAATACGAACCAATAGAAACAGCATGGGTTCCTATTAGTGGTAAAAACTACGAATACATATACTGTCTATGGGTAGCAGGAAGCTTCAAAGGCAAAGGAATAGGAAAAGAATTGCTAGAATATGCAATAAATGATTCAAAAGAAAAAGGAAAAAGCGGTATTTGTACACTAGTATCAAAAAAGAAAAAGCCATTTTTAGGGGAGAAGAAATTCTTTGAGCATTATGGATTCAAAGTAGTAGATAGCATAGCAGATTACGAATTATTAGCACTACAATTCGAAAACAGCCAAACGCCAAAATTTAATGAAACAGCAAGAACTATGAAAATCGAAAATCAAGATTTTACAATCTATTATAGCAATGAATGTCCATATGTAGAATATGAAGTAAAAGAGCTATCAGATTATGCAAAAGAGAAAAATATAAAGCTAAATTTCATAAAAATAGACTCACTAGAAAAGGCAAAAAATGCTCCATGTATATTTAACAATTGGGCCAACTTTTATAAAGGAGAATTTATATCTAATACAATACTAAATGCAAATGCCTTAGAAAAATTATTAAAGTAAAAAATGGAGAGATAAGTTATGAATAAAAAACTATTTTTTCAAGCAATAACAAAATATATAATAGGACTAATAGTAGTAGGTTGCCTATTATTCATCCCAGCAAATTCACTAGAATATTGGAACGGCTGGTTATTAATAGGATTATTATTTATCCCGATGTTCATAGCCGGAATTATTCTAATGATAAAAAATCCAGAGCTACTACAAAAGAGATTAAACGCTAAAGAAAAAGAAACTGAGCAAAAGTGGGTTTTGCTATTTAGTGGCTTAATGTTCATAGCTGGATTTATTCTTGCAGGATTAAACTACAGAAATGAATGGATAGAACTTCCTAACGTAGTAATAATTATATCATCAATATTATTTATCATAGCGTATATTTTATACGCAGAAGTGTTAAGAGAAAATACCTACCTTTCACGTACTATTGAAGTGCAAAACAATCAAAAAGTAATAGATACGGGATTATATGGAATAGTAAGGCATCCAATGTATTTAGCAACAATATTATTGTTTTTAACAATGCCATTAGTTTTAGGTTCTATAATTTCATTCCTTATATTTTTAATATATCCTATTATAATCGCAAAGAGGATAAAAAATGAAGAAGCTGTATTGGAAAAGGATTTAAAAGGATATGCAGATTATAAGAAAAAAGTTAGATATAAATTAATTCCATTTGTATGGTAAAGAAAAATAGTGATTTATTTCACTAATCATAAGTATTCAAAAAACAGTACAATAAACAAATCCCCCTCAGCCAAGCTGAAGGGGATTTATCACAAGCATAATTAATACTTGTTTGTTTACACTGTACCAAGGAATAAAACTTTAGAGTTTTCTTTGGTAAAACGAAGCTTATTTACGTCACCACACACTCCACAATACCAAATAGACTCAGCTTCAGGAAACTTACCTGTTTTAGATTTTGAGTAGCATTTGCAGCCTAAGCAGTCATATCCATCGTCGTTCTCAAAGTCAGCAAACAGGACAACCATATAATCTGCATTATCAGGCATTTTTACGATTTTTAGACCGTAAGGGCGAATGCGCTCTTTTAACTTATTTTTCAGTCTCCTAAAAGGGTTGCCAAATAACTTTGGAGTGAAGCCGATGCCGATTCCAGGTGTGCCGTTGAAATCAGAAAGACCCATTGTAAAAAATGAAATCTTTTCTGCTATATTCCGGCTATTTTTATTTTTCTTCACAGTGAAAACCTCCTATATAAGATGATGTCACAATTATAGCAGATAGAACATTTTTATGTCAAGTGAAAGTGATATTATACAAACATATAAAAGCTTAAAATAAAATAGAATTGATAAAGTTGAAATCATTTGTCTTTTATAATATAATGAAAAAAAAATCAATAAGAAAGGAATTATTAACTATGAATAGACCAATAACAACATTATTTATGTTAGAATCACTAGACGGAAAGATAAGTACGGGAAACAACGATAAATTAGATGCAGACAAGGATTTATGCAAAATAAATGGAGTAAAAGAAGGGTTACACCAATATTATGAATTAGAGCAAGAAACTGATCTATTTTCTTTAAACACTGGAAAAGTAATGGCAAAAATAGGAGTAAATGACAGAAAACAATACCATGAAAAAATTGATGCCGTGACATTTGTTATAATAGACAATAAGCCACATTTAAACGAAAACGGAATTGATTATTTATGCCATTGGGTTGGAAAAGTTATATTAGTTACAACAAATAAAAATCATATTGCATTTAACTTAACAAATAAATACGACAATTTAGAAATATTAGAATATGATTCATTAGACCTAAACAAATTATTAGAAGATTTATATACAAAATATAATGCAGAACAATTAACAATTCAATCAGGTGGAACACTAAATGGATTATTTGTCAGAAATAAATTAATAGATTTTGTAAATATTGTTATTGCCCCTATTCTTATTGGAGGAAAAGATGTAGCAACATTGGTTGATGGTGAATCTATAAAAGATGAAAATGAATTAAATAAGTTAATGCCATTGCAATTGCTTGAATGTAATAAATTAGAAGACTCATATATACAATTAAAATATAAAGTTATAAAATAATAAATAAGCTGTGAATTATATTCACAGCTTATTTTATAATTCAATACAATACAACTTTTCACCATTTTTCAAATCTTCAATATACTTAGCACCAAATTTCTCATAATAATTAACCAAATCACTTTTTAAATATAACCTATCAAATCCTCGTATCCTAGCTTCATTCAAAATAGCATCATTAAGCATCTTTGAATAACCATTACCTCTAAATTCTTCCTTAACATACATCGTAGCATACCAAGGTTTTAAATCTGTTCTTTCATCTCCATCAGTTTCAAAAATAGAAATAAAACCAACCAGTACATCATCTTTAAGTAGAATTAATTTACAATAATATTGATTATTCAAATTATTTTTGATTCTATTTATACTTCTTTGAACTCTAATTTTAAACTCATCTTCATCCAAATTTTTTTCTCCCCATTCTCTTTGGGTAAGTATGGCAACTTCTTCTATAAATTCTAATTTATCTTTGATATTGTAAATTTCTAACATAATATCACCTCATTTTTTTATCCATAAATACATACCTGTTATTTTATCAGGTTTATATTTAAATCCAGCTTTTTCATAAAATCCTTCATTCCCAGCAGTAGGAGTTAGCTCTATTTGCATTTTTTCTCCATCTTTTACGTTAGATTCAATTAATCTTTTTAATTCAGTAGTAATTTTTAATCCAATGCCAAGACCTTGAAATTCAGGTTTAACGCAAATGTCAGATAACATGCAAACAATACTATAATCTCCAACAACTCTTCCAATTCCTGCTAATTTACCATCTACACTTGCTTTTACCATATACATTGTGTTTTTTAATGCTTTTTCAACTTGCTCAACAGAATAAGTTTTCCATCCAACAGATTGTACCATTTCTAAAAATTCATCACTTGTAATAGAATAATCTAATTTAACTTCCATGATTAAATCTCCTTTATATAGATAATAATTAAATAAATTATACCATGGATAAATAATAAATTAAACATTAAAATTCGCAAAAATATATTTCATTAGTTTAACAGATTTGTTGAAATCATTTGTTTTTTATAATATAATTGCAACAATAAAATTAAATTTTTATAGAGGAGAATATATAACCATGAAATATTTACTAGCTACAACAAACAAAGCAAAGATAAGACGATATGCATCAAATTTAAAAAATAATGGAATAGATATAATCACATTAAATGATCTTAATATTGATGTTGATATTGATGAAAATGGTAAAAATCCAGTTGAAAATGCATTAATAAAAGCAAAAGCGTATAATCAAATGACAAACATGCCAACAATAGCAATAGATGATGGTTTATTTTTTTATAATGTACCAGACGAAATACAGCCAGGCACACACGTAAGACGTGTTAATGGAAAAAGATTAAATGATAATGAAATGATAGAACATTATATTTCTCTAGTAAATAAATATGGAACAGATGGTGAATTAACAGGATATTTTAAAAAAGGAGTAGCTTTTGTTGATGGAAAAAATACCTATACTTTTGAACATAAATCAAGTCGTAAATTTACAAATAGACAAAGCAAAATAATAGATGAAGGATATCCTTTGGCATCAATTCAAATGGTAGAATCAATTGGAAAATTTAAGTCTGAACTTACTAAGGAAGAGGAAGAACATATTATGCAAGCTGAACGAAATGAGATTTGTAAATTTATATTAGATACTATAAATAAAATAGAAAAGGATGAAGAAAAAGAGATAGAAAGATAATTAAAGTACAAAAATTACATATAAAAAGACATAAAATAAAATTTTATTTTATGTCTTTTTAAATATTATTGTTTAATAGATAAAGTTTTGTTATAATTTGTCACTTTTTTTCATATAACATAATAATATACTTTTTATATAAAATAAAAGGAGGTTTTTTTATGGAGGAAAATCAAGGAAATGTTGCAGTTGACAATCAAGAAAAGACAAAATTTTGCAAATATTGTGGTGCGAAAATACATGAAGAAGCAATAATTTGTACAAATTGTGGAAGACAAGTTGAAGAAATAAAAAATTCACAAGCACAACCTCAAGTTATTGTAAATAATACAAATACTAATACTAATGTAAATAAAAATTTCAATTCAGGTAGATATGGTAGAGAGAAAAATAAATGGGTAGCTTTATTATTATGTTTATTCCTTGGAGTTTTTGGTGCCCATAAATTTTATGAAGGAAAAATTGGAATGGGATTATTATATTTATTTACATGGGGATTATTTGGATTTGGATGTATTATTGATTTTATAGTAATCCTTTGTAAACCAAATCCATATTATGTGTAAAAATTTCTATATTAAAAAATAAAATCTTTTTAATTAGTTCATATATAAGTAAAAAAGCACTGCAAATGAAGCAGTGCTTTTTTGCAAACAAGGAAATAACTGTTTGCAGCCTTCATGGCTGTGATTATGCGCTTTCTTCAAGCTTGAACTGTGCAAGATTCTGAATAATAGGGAATACATCGTTGTCAGAAATCATCTTGATGATAATCTGACGTGCAGTATCTACATCATATGCGATGTCTCCGTTCAGGTCAGGATCTGAAGCAAGCACTTCGAAAGGTACAAGATCACGGTGAATTTTGTTAGCCTTGTCGGTTATAGGACCCCATTTCCAGCCAGCTTTGATTTTCTCGCGTGACCATTCATCATGAATCTGCTTGGCTAGAGGGTACAGAATGATCTGAGTAAAATTTACAAAGGTACAACCTTTGTCACGCATAATGCGGAGAACTGCGACAGCGTTCGCAATATTACTCAGTTTTGTTTCCTCGTCGAGCTCATCATAAGGGACAAGCAAAGGGTTTGTAAGCGGGCCGGTGGATGGGTCGTCATTTGTAACAGGACCATAAGTGTAACCTTGAGCAAGCTTGCCAGACATCCAGCCTTCGTGGCTTGCACGAGCCTGGTTTTCAGCTATAAGCATAAGTTCAGGATCAAGATCCTTTACAGTGGAGGTTGATGGGCGAATGATTGTTGCTGCATACTCTGATGCAATTTTCTGATCTGTAAACATAAGTTTACCTCCTGCCATTTAAGGCTTATAAAATTTGTATCCATAAGGATTACATAATAATTATATCATAATTTACATAAATAGGCAAATTAAACTTTCAGTACTAAAAATTTCCAACTCATAAGAATCATCAGAAAATTGTATTATATTTTCTTCACAATATTCAACTTCCTCAGAATATTTTTTAACAATATCAATACAATTTTCTAAACATAAATTACCACATTCAAGCCATTTGCAAAAAAATAAATACTTCAAAATAGAACAACTAACATACATTAACTTAACTTTAGAAAGAACATCACCATCAAAAACACCTTTCAAAAAATATCTCCAAATAAAATAAATAGAAATGTTTTTTAAATAATTTTCTACATCAGGATTTTCAGCCTCAAAAATTGCAAATTTTGCATTAAATTCAGAATTTAATTCTGCACAATTTTTCAAATAATCAGGCCAATGAATGTCATTAGGTTCAAGTGTTCCAAAATATTCGATTATTGAAGAAATATCATTTTTAACATCAGAATTAATATCAAAAATATCCTCATCATCAAGTAAATCATTATCAATATCTTGCTGTAAAGTATATCCATACCAAAGTACATTTCGAAGTTTATTTTGAAGAGGAATATCTGAATTATCAATATAATTAATTATTTTATTTCTAGCCAAAAATAAATAATTATATAACTCTGTATTATAATTCACGGAATTGCTATAATTAGAACTTATAATACTACTATCATCATCTTCATAAACAGAAAAATTTTTATTATAACTTAAAATAATTCTAGCAGCTTCTTCACAGCACAAGCCAACACCAGCTTCTTTTATATCATCAAACCATTCATAAAATCTTGGATGATCTTTACAAATTTGACATAAATGTTCTTCTCCAAGATTAATATAAATATCACACAATTTTTTATTATTTAGAAATGGACAATTATTTTTATCGTCTAGTAAAAAATGAATTGAGCTTTCACTTGTATCGGAATTTTTGGAAATATTTTTGCGTAATTTGTCACCAAATTCTCCAGGAACATTTTTATAAAACTTCTCTGTTTCAGAATCTATATCAATTTCCCAACCAGCAGAGCAACAGCTATCTTTGCAATTTCCGGCAATACAATGAAAATCTTTATAATACATTGGTGCTCGTAACTTCATTTTTGTAACTCCTTTCATAAATTTAAAATTTAGAATATTATATCATGAATTTAATTTAAAAACAAATTTAATAACAACAAATAATCCACAATTAAAGCTGAAAATGTGGAAAACTCATAAAATAAAATTTATAAAAAATAAAAAGTAAATTTCCTCTTGCATAATAACAGAAAATATTGTAAAATAAAACCATAAAAATTGTGGGAGGTCTAAAATGTTAGAACCAACTGTATTTTCAAATAACGAAATAATTAATCAAATGAAAAATAAATATAATATTTGCATTACCAAAATTGAAATTGAATCAAGAGGTAGTGCAAATATTTTTTACGTATATGACTGAGAAAATAATAATCAAAAACAATTATTAGAATTTGCATTTTGGAGATGCAAAATGAGTAAAACATTATTTAATAGGTTAGATGAAATTTCAGCAAAATTAGTTGAAATTTTAGATAAATAAATTAAAAAGGGGAGGAATCAAAATGGACATTACATTTAAAGCAGAAAATCACACACTAAATGTAAGAGCAGCAGCATTAATAATTCATAATAATAAGGTGCTTTTACACAAAAATGTAAATGAGGAGTATTTTGCATTATTAGGGGGAAGAGTTAAGCTAGGGGAGAGTTCCTTAGAAACAGTGAAAAGAGAAGTAATGGAAGAATTAGGAAAAGAAATTGAAGTTACTGGATATTGTTGCACAATTGAAAATTTTTTTAACTTTAGAGATTCTGAATATCATGAGATAATGTTTGTGCATTTTGCAGAGTTTGTAAACGAGGATGATAAGAAAATAGAAGATACGTTAAAAAATGTTGAGGGAAAAGAGCAATTAGAATATAGATGGTTAGATTTAGATAAAATAAGTGAATATCAAATAAGACCAGAAGAAATAAAGAAAGTTCTTTCTGAAAAAATTTTTCCAGTACATGTTGTAAATGATGATAGATAAGTGAAAAAACCAAGTATTAATTTTAAAAATTAATACTTGGTTTTTTATTAATTAATTCTATATTATTTATAATAATTAAAATCCTCTACTGCTTCCGCCTCCGCCAGAAGAGCCTCCACCACCTGATGAACCTCCACCAGAAGAGCTGCCTCCGGCACCTAATAAAAATAAAATTCCTAAAGTACCAATAAGTGCAGCAAGGGCATTAGACCAGAGACATTCAAATCCAGAGAAAGAATGTAATATTATACAGTCTATAATTGTTGCTATAAAAGCAATACCGCATTGCAACAGACCATTTTAGTAAAGGTGAATTAGTAAAAAAGAATTTTGATATTAAACAAATAAGAAAAACTATAAATGCTGTTAAATATTGTACATTTTCAAAATGTTCTCTATCGTTTGCTTTAATAGCTCCATCTATTGTAACATCATATTCTGAACATACTTCTTCTAAAATAGCGTTAAATCCGTTTTTTATTCCTTCGTTCCAATTATCATCTGAAAAATACGGAACAACATAGCTATCTAAAATTCTACCTGTTTTTCCGTCTGTTAACCTTCCTTCTAAGCCATAGCCTACTTCAATTCTGGTTTTTCTATCTTCGATTGATACAATAAATAAAACACCATTGTTTTTGTTTTTATCGCCTATGCCATAACTTCTAAATAATTCAGTAGAATATTCTTCAATTGATTTTCCTTCTAAATTATTAACTGTAACAACAACAATTTGTGCACCAGATTTATCATATAATTTTTTATTAATTTCTATGATATATTGCTCTGTGTCGAAATTTAAAATATTAGCAGTATCATTTACATAGAACTCAGTGCTAGGTGAAACAATTGCATTGCTTTTATGTGCAATTAAATTAAATAATAATATAAAAGATAATAATATTATTATAAATTTTTTGTTAGAAGTTAACACTAGGAACCTCCTGGGCCTTTACATTAGCTTCGAAATAATGTTCTTCATTAAAACCAAACATTCCAGCTAATATATTATTTGGAAATCTTTTGATTGAACTATTGTAATTTTTTACTGCATCATTGTAATCACGTCTAGCTGTTGAAATTCTATTTTCTGTTCCAGCTAATTCATCTTGTAAATTAATGAAATTTTGTGATGATTTTAAATCAGGGTAGTTTTCAACTACAACCATTAAAGCATTTAAAGAATCTGTTAATTCGTCATTAGCTTTTTGTTTTTCATCTAAAGATTTAGCTCCTAATAGGTTTTCTCTTGATTTTGTAATTTTGTCAATTACTTCATTTTCATGCTCTGTATAACCTTTTACTGTATTTACTAGATTTGGAATAAGATCTGCTCTTCTTTGTAACATAACATCAAGATTTGACATTTGATTTGTTACAGTTTCTTTTTTAGAAACCAAACCATTATAAGTACCAATTAAAGATAATACAATTAATGCTATAATTGCAATCACTACAATTAAAATTATTGAACTTTTTTTCATAAAATACCTCCTATATATTTGTTCAATAATTATTTTAAAAAATATTATAAAAGCTGTCAATAAAAAAATGCATATTTGAAAAAATCTTTATTTTATGTTATGATATATTAAATACATACAGAAGGGACTGATCATATGGCTTTCAATAAAAGCCGGGAACAGTGTGTTGTTCGTGTAAGCAATAGATGGAAGAAAGTAACTAATAAACATATTGGTATGGAGGTCTATGATAAGAAGACTGGAAATTCAATAGGAATTTTAATAGATCCAAATCCCATTACCAAAATGCTTCGTCTTAGGTTACATGATGGAACAACAGTAACAATTAAATAAAAAAATATGGAATAACTTGAACAGTAAAGTTATTCCATATTTTTGTTTTATATTTTATTTTTATTTTTAAAATTATTAAATAGGTAAAATAATTTCAAAAGTAGTTCCTCTGCCAATTTCAGATTCAAATCTCATATTTCCATTAAAGTGAGCTCTAATGTTAGAATAAGACATAAATAATCCAAGTCCAGTTCCGTTTTTTCCTTTTGTAGTAACCATTTCTTTAAATAATTTTTCTTGAACATCTTCTGGAATACCTTTACCATAGTCTGTTATAGAGATAAGTAAATTATTTCCTTCCATATTCAAATCAAAATCAATATTTTCATTTTGTTTACCTTCATATGCTTGAATAGCATTAGAAATCAAGTTATTTAAAACTTGTACTAAACTATTAATATCACCATGTAATTCCAAATTCTCATCAACATTCATATTTACGTTTAAGTTTATAAAAGAATTTTTTAGTTCGTGTTTCATTAAAATTTGAACTCTTTTTACTAATTCACTAACAGTAAATGAAATAACTTCTTGGTTTGAAAGTGTAACAGCTTGTCCTTTTACTGCAGTAATAATATCTGACATGTATGCTGTATATCCGTTAATTTTTTCAATCCAAGTTCTCATATCATTTGCAATTTCATGATGGTCACTAACAGTAACTTCACTATCACCAATAGAATTATCATATTCATTAATTAAATCTTTCAATCCTTCAGAAGCTCCTGAAATAGACATTATTGGAGTTTTTAAGTTGTGTGCAATTCCTCCAACCATTTGACCTAGTGTAGCTAAACGTTCTTTTTCCATAAGAATTTCCTGATTATTTTGGATTTCTTCAATGTTTCTAGCATTTAATTCTTGAATTTTATTGTAATTATATGACAAATCTCCATATTCATCATTAGAAGTAATTGGTAATTGTTTACCTGTACCAGTATTTAAGATGTCTTCAAGACTTGTTGAAATTGTAATTAAATGATTAGATAAATTTTTAGTTAAATAGTAAACAATGTAAGCAAAGAATAATGTTACAACTACAATTAGTATTGAATAATAAACTAATAAATCAGGATCAACAGTTTGATATTTATATCCAATATACCAAGTTTTACCATTTTCATCGATTAATTTTGTGCTGCATAATTGTTCATCAACACCAAATTTTTCATACCAGATTCCACCAGTTCTATCATCAAAGAAATCTCTGTAATCTAAAGCAAAAGAACTAACTTCACCATCTTCTTTAGATGTATAAATTTCTTTATCATCAGGAGTAATTATAAAATAATAATCCCAATTATTTTTTAAAGGAATAGTATTTAAAATTTCTTTCAAATTATCCACATTTATTTGATTTTTGTGGATATCTTTGTTGTCTATATATGCTCTATAATAGTTTGCTGATGCATATCCTTCTTGAGTAACAGCTTTTGAATATCCTATCAAAGATAAAACAATTAAAATAACTAAAAATATAGGAGTAATTTGAATTATTATATTTTTAGAATTTGTTATTCTATAACCTGTATGTTTTTCATAAGTAGGACAAACATTATATGTAGTAAGCAAAATCTGTCTTAAATATCTTTGAGTAACAATAAGCAACATTATAGATAGAAGTGCAGCAATAGATGCAATCATTAATGTAAATCTAATAATACTCAATAAATTAGCAAGCATGATAAAATTAAACAATAAACCTACACTAAGGAAAAGTATAATTTGAAAAGCAAAAAATTTGTAAGGAATATTAATACAATCTTTACGTACCTGTTTTATTTCATCATAAGATATTTTTTCGTGTCTATAATATTTATTCATATATCTATAAATCTTTTTAGTAAGTAATCTAAATGAAAATAAATGAATACATACTCCCATAATCAAAGCAATAGTATATTGCTGAATATGAGTTAAAGGTTGAACAGCATCCTGAAACGCAAAATCCTCAGTATAAGGAGGAAAATTTTGAGCTAAAGGCATTATAAAATATGAAATTACAACAGCAATTAAATCTGCAAGTATAACAAGTTCAATAAATTTAAGCTTATGTTTTCGAACTTCTTTAGTATTTTTCTGCATCTTTTTATCACTCACCCTTTCTTGAAACATTTTGGGACGGTCTTTTTTTGTTTCAAATTTGAAACATTAAGGGGACGGTCTTTAAATGTTTAATTAATTTTTTATTATTTTTATAATATTATTAATATAGTTCTCATCAGTTTTTGACCATTCAAAATCAAGTTCTTTTAAACATTTTAAACTCTTCTTGTGAGAATAGTTATTTAAATTTGTACCTAATATATATTCTTTAACATATGCATTATCTAAACCGTTTAATGCATTTGTAAAACGATACATACTTACGATATTAAATTTATATCCAGCCTTTTCAAAGATTTTTATGACTTGTCTAATTGTAATTTCATTTTTATTTAAAATGTGATAAACAACATTATTTGAATTATCCAATAATTTTACTATTGCATTAGCACATTCATCAACAGGGCTAAATTCTACTTTTAAATCAAGAAATTCTTCAGGAATTACTTGCATATTAAGAATGCTTTTAAATGCTGTAATAAAAATATTTTGGCTATAATTCAATTGAAATACACCATCACTTTGTCTAGGCATAATATTTCCAAGTCTAAAAATTTTTGCATTTAATCCACATTTAGTAATAGCTTCAAAAATGTGTTTTTCAGCATTAAATTTGCTTATTAAATAAGGATTATTGTTAAAACTTTGTTTAATATATAAAGTGTTTTCGTCAAATAATTCATCTCGAGTTGCACGACCTTTGAATCCTGCTATTGACAAAGTTGAAATATGTGCTAAAGCAATTTTGTTTTCACAAAAACTAATCATATTATCAACACTTCCAACATTATCATTTTTTATTTCCTCAGGCTTAGAAAAATGTTTAACATTTGCAGCACAGTTAATAACTGTTTTAACTGCATTTTTAAGTAATAAATATGTATCATCTGATAAATTAAAATTAGGTTTAGTAATTTCTCCATTTAAAATTATAACCTTTTTAGCAATTAAATCAAATATTTTTTTGTCAGAATTATAATAAAAATTAATCATTTGAGTTAAACGTTCTGATGCATCAACACCAATTTTGTTTCTAATTATACAATAAATAGTTTTTACTCTTTTATTTAATAATAATTCGTGTAACAAATGAATTCCAAGAAATCCAGTAACACCTGTTAATAAAACAGTAGAAATATCAAATTTTGATAAACAATCAAATTTTGAAATGTTAATTTCATCAATATTATCTAATTCAGGCATTAAACTAAAGCTTTTGTTTTTATTTTCAATGAATTGGGCTAATTCTTGAATGTTAGGATTACTGTAAAAATCTTGCATATTTAATTTGTAATTACTTAAAGCCACTGATACTGAAGTAAGCATTAAAGAATCAATGCTTAAGTCATCAAGAAAATCATCTGTAATTGAAAAATCATCAGTATGTATTAAATCTTTTATAATATTATAAATTTCTAATTCGATAGAAGTTCTAGGTTTTATAATATTACTATTTTGTAAATTAAGTTCTTTTATTGCAATTTCAATTAATGCCTGTCTATTAACTTTTCCAGAAACCATTCTTGGTATTGTATCTAATTCAATAATTTTTTTAGGTTGCATATAAAATGATAAATTGTTTTTTAAGAATAATTTTATTTGTGTTGTTGATATTGTTTTTTCATTATTATGTACAAATAAAATAATTGCTTTTGTATTTTTATAAGGAACTGCAACACAATAGTTTTCAATATTATTTCCAAGAAGTGAACTTATTCTTTTTTCAACTTCATTTAAAGCAACAAGATAACCACCGTTAACTTTAACAATATCATCATTTCGACCAATAAATTCTAGTTCAAGTTTATTATTGATTTTAGCAGTATCTCCAGTTTTATAACCTAAAACAGTTTCGTTACAAATAGGATTGTAGAAATTTATAAACCTTTTCGAATTTTGCTCTGGCAAATTTAAATATCCATTTGCAATATTTTTAATAGAGCCAGAATCTTCATAAACTACTAATTCTCCTTGAGATCCAGTAGGTAATACCAAATTATTTGAATTTAAAATAGCTATTCTACTGCCAGGAATAGGATTTCCAATTGATGAATAGTTATTTTCAATTTCATTTTCGCCTACAACCTTATAAGTTGTAAACATTGTTACTTCAGTTGGTCCATATAAATTAACTATTTTTAAATCAGGATATTTATTTAAAAAGTTATTTAAAATGCTAGGTTTTAAAACTTCACCGCCAGTTCCTAGAATTTTTAGAGATGAAATATTATAATTATAATTTGTATCTGTATTTATAATATTTTCAATCCATTTAGGAATTAGAAATGAACGTGTAACTTTATATTTTTCAATTAGTTCCAAAACTTTAACAGGATTTAATTCATCATTTTTACTAATTATTAATAAAGTTCCACCTGATAAAAGTGATGAATAAATATCTATTCCAGATGCATCGAAAGAGTATTTTAGCAAACTCATAGAAACATCTGAAAATGCAGGTTTTAATAGTTTACTTTGTTTCATTGATTCAAATAATCCAATAATATTTTTATGCATAACCTGAACCCCTTTAGGATTTCCAGTTGATCCTGATGTATAGATTGTGTAAGCAATATTTTCAGGTTTAATACTTTTATTTTTTATTGAAATTTGAATTGAGTTATTATTAAGTAATTCAAAATCATTATAATTTACAATATCTTCATCAAAAGCATTAGATATAACTGAATCAATATTAATATAGTCAACATTATTATCTAAAATTAAATTATGATAGCTTTTATGTGTCAAAATACAACTAGGTTTACAATCTTTTAATATGTAATTCAATCTATTTTTATTTTCTTCCGGAAGAATCGGAACATAGAAACATCCAGTTTTAAGTACTGCAAACATAGCAATAATCATATCAAAACTTTTATCAAACAATAGAACAATAGGAGAGTTTGGAAACAATCCATGGTCTACTAAAATATCAGCTAGAATATTAACTTTATCGTAAAAAGTTTTATAGCTCATTTTTACATTATCACAAATTAAAGCTGTTTTATTTGGATGTTTTTGAACGACCTCTTCCAAATAATCTATAACATTTTTATCAAAATTAGGCATATTTCCGGTATTATTAAATTTCTGCAATAATTTTACTTCATTTGGATGAACAATTTGCAATTTAGAAATATTAAATTGTTCATTAGAATTAATTGAAGCTAAAACCTGATCAATTAAATAGAAAATTGTATCAAAGATTTTTTCAATTTGTTCATCAGAAAATAATGCAGTTAAGTAATCAATAGCAAATAATTTGCGGACATTTAATTGAGTTAAATGGAATGTGATAGCATTATTTTGTTCTCCAGAAAATAGCCACTCACATTCACCAATACCACTATTCCAAGAGGCTTTTATGGATTTATCATAACATTTTGAATTAAATTCCTTTTCAGAAATATTGATTTGATATGAAAAACCGACTTCATAAATATTGCTATTAATATGTTTTTCTTCCATAAACATTCTTTGAATATCGTGATAGGGAAAATTACCATGTTTATATAAACTTAAATTTTTTGAATTTATTTCTTTACACAATTGTATGAAATCTTCATTATTATCAATATTGATTGGAAGAGGTAAAGTAGAAATATGCAAACCAGTTTCTTCAAATTCACCAAATCTTTTTTGTCTATTTAGGAAAGGTGTTCCAATAGCAAAATTATTTATTCCATATATTTGATAAATATAAATAGAAATGATACTTAAGAAAAATGAATATTCCGTAATTTTGTTTTCAGCACAAAAATTTTCTATTTTTTTAGCTGTAAGTTCAGGAATTTCATGCTCTATACGTTTTGCTGATTTATCATTATTATTAATATTTTTGAAAAAAGTACAAGGTTCAACATTGCAAATAAAATCTTGCCAAAAATCCTTATCTTTAAGATATTTTGAAGAATTCAAATATTCTTCAGTTCTAGAAATGAAATCTAAATAACTTGGTTTATGATAATTACTTAAATCTACACCATTTTCAAGCATAACATAAATTTCTTTGATTTGATCTGCAACTTGAGTCATACCCCATCCATCTGAAAGAATGTGATGAGATTTGTAAAAAACAAAACAGTTAAAGGGAGTTTTAATAATAGCTAATTCATTGATTTTTCCTTCAACCGTTAAAAAGTCATTTTTTTCATTTTCAATGACTTCAGAAATATCTTCAGAATTACATTCAATAATTCTTGAAGGAATATATTTATATTTTTCTATATATTGAGAAATATTACAATTGTCATCAACAATAAAGCGAAGCCTTAGGGAATCGTTTATTTCTCGAATTTTATTTAATGTTTTATCTAGTAAATTAACATCTGTATCTTTAGGTAATTTCATAACTGTAAGTATTGAATTTAGTGTTTTACTATCTTTATTAACAAGTTCTAATTGCCAGAAATTTTTTTGTGGATTTGTTAGTGGAAATAGTTGTTTATCCATTAATTATACATCCTTTCTTTGGTGCATTTTAAGATAATTATATTATATAATAAAAAAGGTAAAAAGCAATAATTTTTGTCAAAATTTGTCGCAAATTTGGTTATGATTTAATGTCTTAATATAACTTTATGAAAAATGAAAGTGTTAAACCATAATAAAACTTTTTTGCAGTCCTTACGGGAATAAGACTTTTAAAAGTGTTTATTAAAGTGTTACAAAAAAATTACAATACTGTAATAACTTTATAATATAAAATTAATATAAATTTAATAAAAGACAAAAACGGAATATCCCTAAAACTTAAAGAATAATACAAGTTTTATGGGTGTTTTTTTTCTGATATTTATATGTTAATTTAAAAATATAAATAATAAATTTCAGGAGGTCAAAAATGAAAAAAGAGGGAGCTTTAACAAGTATAGTAAACAGCATAAAAAACAACAAAGCAATAGCAGTTATGACAAGTATAATTGTTATTTTTATTTCAGTTGTTGTTATAAGTGCAGTTTATTTAACTAAAACAAAATCAGCATTAACAGAAGCTGATTTAAGAAAAAATGCAGAAAATCAAGTTGCATTAAGCTATGGAATAGCAACAGAAGACACAGAAAGTCAATATGTAAAATTTTCAGCATTTTTTACTAGAGAAGTAAATGGAAAGGCGGAAAAACTTGCAGGAACATGTAAAGACATATCTGAAAAAGACACGTTATATATTGATATTAACGTTTTATCAGATGGATATGTTGAAGATGGAGCTGTAATAACAGTTGAGGGGGCAAATTTTGCATACAAAGTAAATGTCCCAGCTGATGAAATTATAAAAACAAGTGTAATATCAGATAATGCAACTGTTTTCCCATTAAAACAAATAAATGCAGGTACTCAAAAAATAATTCAAGGGGATATTTCAGCAGATTTAGGTGACAATGTTAATAATTACAGTAAAGAGGTTACTGTAAAATTAACAGGAACACATGTATCAAATGATGGCACAAGAACACCACTTAATGTTGAAAAGAAAATAACTGTGGATTGGTATGGTGATTTAGAAACTGATATATATGTGTATCAAAATAACTCTGATGACAATAACGAAGATAATAGTATTTATTATTACAGAAATGACTTAAAAGATAAGTCAATAGCTGTAAGTTTTGCTATGGACGAAACTCAAAAAGAATTATTATTAAAAGAAAACAGTATTGATGTAACAATTCCATTTTTAAATGAAAAAGCTCCTGAAAAAGTAAGTTGTATAAATTCTGATGTTTCAATTGTAAAAATTGAAGAAACAGAGAATATGCAAAAATATAGATTAACAAAAAATGCTATTGTAGGAAATGACAATGTAATTACTAAAAAACTAAGCGATGAAAATACATATACAATTTTAATACAATATCCACAAGAAGCATATGAAGCAATTAATGATGAAACAACTTTAGAACTAAATGTAAATGGATATTATATAGCATATAATAATCCAGATGAAGAATTGAATTTTTATAAAGATTCAGAAATAGCAACAAATGAATCAAAATCAAACGTAGCAGAAAAAACAATCAAAGTAATTATAAAAAATGTTAAAGAAATAGAACAAGGAAAAATAGATTTTGATGTTACAATACTAAATAAAAAATATAATGAAAAAAGTAATTGTTTTATTATATCAAAAGAAACTTTAGAAAAACTTCTTGATGAAGAAAATACAGATAAATTTGAATACAAAGTAGAATGGGCAGCAATAGTAAATGGAAAAAATGAAAATAGTATCATAAAAATGAGCGAAGGAAATGCAGAAGAAATTGCAGGACAAGAAAATGAAGAATATGGTGATACATTTAATCAGAAGTTCATTGAAAAATATATCATAAATAAAGGAATATATTTTGAGAATGTAGAAGAAGTGTTAGGAACTGAAGGTAAGCTTTCAGTATATAACAATGATACAAATGAATTAATAAAAGAACTAACAATGAGTGAAATAAAAACATATACAGCTGAAAATCCTTTAATGTTTGATAATGAAGTGAAACATATTAGAATTGAAACAACACAAATAAATAATTCAGAAAATAAAATATTAAAAGTAGTATTATTAAAAGAAATTAATAAAGAATTATTCAAACAAGATTATACAAAAGAAGAAGTTGAAAACATTGAAATTTTAAATACAAAATTAGAAGGAACAGTTGAATCTGTTTCAACAACTGATGAAACTCAAAGTACTATTACAATAATTTCATATGATAGTGTTTATATGTATAATAAAATATCATATGCAGAATTAGAAGTTGAAACAAAACAAATTTCAACTACTCAAGTGTTAAATAATGAGAAAATTTTCATAAAAACAATAGTTAATGATAATGAATTTGAAAGTAACTGGAAAAATGGAAAATTTGCAGTTGAAATACCAGAACAAATAAGTGCAATTAAAATAAATTCTATTACTGCAAATAATAATGTAACAATTGAATCATATGAGTTAAATAAGGTTGATGGAAAAAACATTTTAAAAATAAAAACAACAAATGAAAATCCTAGTACATTTACAATAACAATTGATTGTGATATAGCACCAGACTATAAAATTGGTTCAATAACAAATCAATTCAAATTATATTATTACAATGAATTGACAAATAGATATTATAATTTAGAAGAAGATAAATATGATGTAAATGACAATACTTCATTAGATGAAAATATTGGATTAGCAATTGAAAATGTTGAATTTGTTTCAGCTCAAGAATTGATTACTTATGAAACAGTTTCAAATTATACAAAAGTAAATAAAGAATCTAGTGAATGGTCTGATCAAAAAGTAGTAGCGCCAGAAATTGCTTTAGTGGATAATAAAGAGGGATTAGCTACAATAAATGTGGTACTAAAAAATGGTTATGAAAATACAATAAAAAATGTAAAAGTTATAGGAAGAATTCCGTTTACTGGAAACAAAAGTATAATAGAACAAAACGATTTAAAATCATCTTTCACAGTAACAATGGGAAAAGATGGAATTAATATTCCAGAAGATTTAAAAGGAAAAATTGATATTTATTATACTAATAATGAAAATGCAGATGCAGATTTAGAAAAAAATGAAAATAATTGGAGAAAATTAGAAGACATTTCAAATCAAGATGAATTGAATGCGTTTATTAGTGAAATTAAGTCTTATCTTATCGATTTTAAATCAACAGAAATTGCAAGTGATAAAGAATATGAATTTAGTTATGAGGTAAAAATACCAGAAACAGTTGAATACAATAAAATTTCATACAGTAATCATGCAGTATATTACAATGTAGAAACTGAAGATGGAATGTTACAATTAACAACAGCTCCTGCTAAATTAGGAATAAAAAGTGTATGTGTAACTGATTTAGAAATAAAAACTTTTGAAAAAGGAACAGATACTTTGATAAAACCAATTTTTTATCAATTAAGTTGGCAAGAAGAGGATGAAAATGAAAATGTAATTACAAAATCAACAACATTAAGTGCAAATGATGATAGAATAATTTATGTAACAGGATTACATAGAAATATTCAATACAGTTTACAACAAATAAGTATAGATAAAGACTATCAAATAAACAGTGAAGTTATTACATTTATAGCAAATAATCAATTTGAAGAATCTATAACTGGAACAGTAAGGAAGGCAGAAGCTTCTGAAGATGTTTTAAAATTAGAAATTGAAAATACTAAAATACTAAAATATAATTTTAAAGTTAACAAAGTTGATGAAAATGGAAATGAGTTAACAGGAGCAACTTTCACACTAAAAAGTAATGATGGATTCCAAGTTACAAAAATTGATAATACATTTAGTGATCTTTATAGATATGCAGCAGGAAATGATAAATCATATCAATATACATTAGAAGAAACAGCAGCACCAACAGGATATTTGCCAATTAATACAAAACTTAGATTTAGAGCATATAATGATGAGAATGGAAAACTAAAATTAGAAATATTATCTGGTGGAGATTTAATAAGAACAAATCACGAAACAGGAGAAAAAGAAATAAGTATAGATGGAGATACTATTTCAATAAATGTTGAAAACCGTATCGGAGGAGAATTTACATTAACCAAAGTAGATAAAACAGATGGAAAAGCTTTGCAAGGAGTAAAATATGTTATATACAGTGTTAAACCTTCAAAAGAGGTAATAGATTTTGCCAAAGATGTAAATGGAAATTATATTGGTACAAAGCAATCAAACAGATATGTTACAACAACAGACAATAATGGAAAAATAGTATTACAGCTATTACCAGGATATTATAAAGCAGTAGAAATTCAAACTACATATGAGTATAAATTGGAAGCAAATGAAAACTTGAGAACTGTTTATTTTGAAATAAAAGATGAAGCTGAAAATAAAAATGAATATTTTAATAATAAAAATTTACAGTATGAAGAGGGAACAATTGTTGAAATAAGCACAATAGAAGAATTAAAAACAATTGCAAATAAAGTAAATTCAAATGAAGATAGTTATGCTGGTAAAACAATAAAATTAATAAACGATTTAGATTTTAATAATTCAGATGAAAATATGGCTACTATTGGAACAGAATATTCATTCAAAGGAAATTTTGATGGAAATAATCATGCAATAAAAAATCTAAGTTCTGAATCAATGAGTTCTTTATTTGGAAAAGTAGAAAATAGTTATATTAAAGATTTAACAATTGAAAACTGTAATTTTAATTTGAACAATAATTACGAAGTAAATGCAGGTTTAATTAAAGAAGTATATGATAGTAAAATTTGTAGTATAAAAATAACTGGAAATGGTAATATCGAATGTGGAAATATGTCAAATTATGGTACTATTGCTGCATATGCAAAAGATTCTATTATAGATAGATGTATTAATGAACGTGATATTTTAATAGGAAAATTAGGGGCAGATGCTGGCGGAACAACAGAATATATTGGAGGAATTGTTGGACATGCCGAAAATTGTTATATTTTAAAATGTAATAACTCTGGAAATATAAAAACAAGTGGTAGTACATATAAATTAGGTGGAATTGCAGGTGTAATGCAAGTAAACGGTATTATAGAAGATTGTAGTAACACTGGAAATCTTAATTCTGAAGGTTCAAACGAAATTATAGGAGGAATTGTTAGTGGAACTTCAGAAAAAACTATGATAAAAAATTGCTATAATACAGGTGATGTGGCAACTAATGCTGGTTCTTATGGTATAGCATATACTTTAAATAATAGTCAAATAATTGGATGTTATAATACTGGATATATAAATGCACCTTCTAATGCTAGTGGTATTGTTTATACAATGAACAACGGTAAAATTGTAAAATGTTATAATGCAGGTTATATTAAAGCTTCATCTTCAGCAGCTGGAATAGCAAATAGTTTACGTAATTCAACTGTAAGGGAATCTTATAATGAAGGAAAGATTGAAGCATATGGACAAGCTTGTGGTATTGCATATGAAATAAATAATAGCCAAATGATAGAATGTTATAATTCAGGAATATTAAACATGGCTGCATTCAAATCTGGAATAGGTTACAATGCTAGTCAAGGAAGTGTAATATTAAATTGTTATAATGATGCTGAAATATCTGAGTGTTTTACAATAGGAATAGTATATTCTGCAACTGATAGTTACATTGAAGGATGTTATAATAATAAAAACCTATATCCGACTTACCAGATGAGTGCTAGTATTGCAAATTCTATATCAAATACTACGGTCAATAATTGTTATAATTTAGGAAATATTAATGCTATAAATCCTATTGCTGGAGTTATTTATCAAGCAACTAATGGTAGTAAAGTTGTAAATTGTTATAATAAAGGAACAATAGAATCAACTAATAACGCATCTGGTATTGTATATTATATTGAGGGGGCTAAAGTATATAATTGTTATAATGCAGGAAATATAAGTGGAAAGACAGCAGCTGGAATTATTTATGATGGTAGTAGATATGGAACAAGTGAAATAAAAAATTGCTATAATGTTGGTAAGATAAAGGCAACAGCAACGAACGGTTTAAGTATGCCTATTGCAGGAATAGCATATAAATTTGATAATTCATATTCAATAGATAATTGCTATTATTTAGATAGTACAGCAAATGTGGGGGTATTGAATCCAGGTAATGGAGTAAATGAAAAATGTGAAAGTATTTCATATGATACAGCGAGTTCAGAAAAATTTGTAAAACAGCTAAATAAAAATCAGTTGTTAATTTCAAATACAACAAATCTATTCAATTGGAAATATAATGGTGGTAGTGAAGATTATAAATATCCTACATTAATATCAAATAGTTTTATTACAGAAGATTCTGCAACAGTAACAAACAGAAAGAGTCCAAAACTAACAATAATTAAAGTTGATGAAGATACAGGCAAAGTAATATTAAATGATCAAGCTGTATTCAAAATAGAAGATGATAGAAATTCAACAAGTTATAATTTGTTAACTGAAGAAAACTTAAAATCAGATTCAAGTTATAAATTTGAAAAAAATGGTAATGAATATATATCAAACAATAAAGGAAAAGCAAATTCTAAAGCAATATCATATATAGAAATTGATTTACGAAATGAAGTCGTAGACCGTATATTAAGTTATAGTGTAAGTGTTTCGAGTGAAATGAATAAAGATTATGGATATGTTTGTTTGACTAATCAGAAAAAAACGTCTTTTAATGATAATGAGAAAATATATAATCAATCTGGTATTTATTCTACTAATCCGGCAAGTGTTACATTAAGTGCTGGACAAAAGTATTATTTATATTTTGTATATGAAAAAAATGGAACAGTAAATTCAAATGAAGATTGTATGAAAGTAACATCAGTTACTCTATATGAACCATTTTCACATGGCTATGATATGTATGTACTTGGTAGAGCTTATATTACGTTGCCAGAAAGCAATAGAATAAAAGTCACAGAAATAACTGCACCAAAAGGATATGATGTATTATCTGAACCAAAAATAATTGAAAATACCGGAGAAGATATTGAATTAATAATACCAAATAAAAAAGTATTAGAAGTTCCTAATTTTACTATTAATAAAACAGATGAAGAAGGAAAAGCAGTAAAAGGTGCAAAATTTGAAATATACAGAGTTAATGAAAAACAGGAAATTATAGATTTTGCTATGGACAGAAGTGGACGCTATGTTGGTGATTATCAAAATGGAAAATATGTAAGTACAACAGATTATACTGGAAAGATTAGATTATATTTGCCAGAAGGCTATTATAAAGCAGTTGAAGTAACTGCAGCAAATGGATTTATATTAGAAGATGAAGAAACTTTAAAAACAATTTATTTTGAAATTAAAGACAATCAGACATATTCATGTAATTTGCCTGAAAAACAATATAATATAGGAACAGTAATAGAAATTAGAACGACTGAAGAATTTAATGCAATTGCTAACAAAGTAAATTCAGGTGAAGAAAACTATGCAGGAAAAACATTAAAATTAATTAATGATTTGGATTTTACAGGAAAAGAAATAATACCAATAGCTAAAACAGGCAATTTTAATAGCGTATTTAGAGGTAATTTTGATGGAAATGGGCATAAAATAACAAATGTAAATCTAGATTATGATCTTTGTTTGTTTGGAAAAATCGAAAATAGCTATATAAAAGATTTAACATTAAAAAATTGTAATTTTAAGGCATCATACACTTATGGAGGTGCAATCAGAGAAGCATACAATAGTACAATTGACAATGTAGAAATACAAGGAGATACATATATAGAAAACACTGGAGTTGGAACTTATGGAACAGTAGCAGGATATGTAAAAGATTCAACAGTTAAAAATTGTACTAATAGAAGAAATATTGCTCAAAATGTTGAGGGAAAATATTTAGGAGGAATTGTAGGAAAAGCAGATAGCAGTAAAATAGAAAATTGTTATAATTTTGGGAATATTAATTGTAACAGAGGTAACGGATATATTGGTGGAATTGTTGGTGTAATAGAAACAAAAGGATGGATAGAAGGTTGTGAAAACAATGGAAACATTACGGTTACATCTAGTGATTATACTGCAGGAATAGTTTCAGGAAATTCATTTAATTTAACTATTAAGAATTGCAATAATAAAGCAAACATTACAGCAAATAGTGGCGCAAACGGTATAGCATACCAGATAACAAATGGTAAAATAATTAAATGTTATAACAGTGGAACTATATCAGCAAATGGTTGTACTAGTGGATTAGTTCAAATATTAAATGATTCTAAAATTGAAAATTCATATAATAACGGAGCAATTATGGGAAAAGGCGCACCTGCAAGTGGATTAGCTTTTCAAATTAATGGTTCAGAAATAAGAGATAGTTATAATGCGGGACATATTGAAGCTACAGGTTGCTCATCAGGTTTGGTATATGAAACAAATAATGGAAAAATAATTAATTGTTACAATTCAGGAGAAGTAACAGAAAAAGAAGGAAGTAGTACCAATGGCGCAGGAATTGCATATCTAATTTCAAATAATAGTATTATAATGGATTGTTATAATAGAGGAAAAATCAATGTTAAAAGTTGTGGTGCAGGAATTGGCTTATATATAACAAATAGTACAGTATTTAACTGTTATAACATAGAAGAAGTAAATGCGGGTGCCCCAGCAGGAGGAATTTCTTTTAGTGCATCTGGCGGAATTATAAATAATTGCTATAATGTTGGAAAAATTACTTCAACGGGTGCTCCAGCAGGAGGAATAGTATACACGACATCAAGTAATAGTTCAATTATAAATAGTTATAATATTGGAGCTGTTAATGGTATGTATGGTGCAGGAGGAATTGCAGATTCAATAAGCTCAAGTAAAGTATATAATAGTTATAATATTGGAAATGTTACAGCAACAACTTCCCCAGCCGGAGGAATAGCAAGAATAGCTTCAGGTAATTCTATAATCGAAAATTGCTATAACACAGGTGTAGTTACAACTCCGGTTGTAGATTCAAATACGTCAAAGAATATAATTGGTGGTATAGTAGAACAAACAATAGGTGAAGCAATAGTAAGAAATTGTTATTGGGTTGATACTACTGCTGAATCTGCAATATTTCTAGTTGAAAATAGTGCAAATGTTATAAATGTTAAGCCAATAACTCTAAGACAGACACAGTTTGAAGAGTTTGCTGAAAACTTGAATAGTAATAGATCATCTATTGTGAGTGACACACAACTAAGTCGATGGCAATATAATAAAAATTCAAATCCTACTTTAATATCAACAGGATTTATTAAAGAAAATAAGTCAACAATTGTAAATAGAAAACAAAAAGAAGACACAAACAATATAACAATAAAAAAGGTTGATGCAGAAACAGGAAATTTATTAAATGGAGCAATTTTTAATGTTTCAGAATCAAAAAAAGATCAACTTGTAAAAAATTCAAGTGATGCATTTAGAAAAGAAAATGGAAATTATTATATAAAAGCGGATGATATGACAGCATCAACAATAGATGGATATGTCAAATTGGATTTAACTGGATATTCAGAAAACATAATAATAACTGTAAATGCTGAAACAAAACATAATCTTCAATATTATGGAACCGCGTATGCTGTTATAACGAATGATACAAGTATTCCTTCTGAAGCTTATATAAGAAATAACGCATTTTTGTATATACAATCAGGAAAAGAAAAAAATGATTATACAACAGTACTTACTCCAAGAGAAGTATATTATTTACATATAGGTTATATTAAAAATAATTCTACAGGTTGGTCAAATCGTTTTATAATTAATGATATAAGTATGTCACGTAACACAGATGAAACTGTTAATGGTAAAACAGAAATTAAAGTTAATAATGGTAAATATCAAGTAAAAGAGATAAAATCGCCAACAGGATATTTGATAGATGAAAAAAGTTATTATACAGTTATAGAAAATAATGATATTGACCTAACTATAAAAGATGTAAAAGAAGAATCATATACTATAAATAAAGTAAATGAAGATACAAATCAACCAATACAAGGAGCAAAATTTGCTATATATGAATTAGAAAACAATTTAGATGTTAAAGGTTTTGCAAAAGACTCAAATGGAAATTATAAAGGAACAAAAGAAAATATTCAAGGAATTGGAGAAGTATATACATTTACAACTAATGAAAACGGGAAAATAAATGTATCACTACCAAATGGATTATATAAAGCAGTAGAGGTACAACCAGCATATGGTTACAAATTAGAAAAAAATGAATTTATATTTGAAATTAATAAATCAAGTACAGGGTTAATTGACAGTTCGAATGAAATTTTTGAGGTTAATTATATTGAAGATTTATTAGAAGTGTATAATAGAGTAAAAAAAGGAGATACATTTGAAGGAAAGACTGTTAAATTGATGAGAGATTTGGATTTTGAAGAAGATGATTCATATTTTGATCCAAATGCAATATTGGGCGTATATTTAGGTAGTGGACCTGGAGAAAGTATAAAAAATAACCTTACATCTGATTATCCATATACTGTGGGAATAGGAAGATCTGATATTCCGTTTAGGGGAACGTTTGATGGAAATAATAAGATAATAAAGAATTATCGAGTTCCTTATAGTGGTTTCTTCAGTTATATTGATAGTGCAACTATAAAAAATATGACATTCAGTAATATAAAAAATAATAGTGGCATGAGTATTATTATGGATGCATCTAATAGTACGATTGAAAATATAAAAATTACAGATTCGACTTTTGCAGTCAGTGCAACTGGAATTTTGGTTAATAATGCAAATAAATGTAATATAAAAAACATAGATGTTTGTAATATATCAGTAAACCAAATGGTATATGGAATTATTAATAATGTTAATAATTCAAATGTTTCAGACGTAAAAGTATTTGGAAACAATAATATTAATCAAACGATGGGTGGAGTAATTATAAACGAAGCCACAAATACAGTTATTAAGAATTGTGGAAATGAATCTGATATTCAATATTCTAATTCAATAGGTGTTATAGCTAGAATGCTAAACGACAGTTTAATGTATAACTGTTATAATAAAGGAAACTTTACAGGAGGCTCATATATAGGTCTTGTATATTATTCAAAAAACAGTAAAATAATAAAATGTTACAATTTAGGTAATTTAAATGCAAGTTCATTGACTGGAGCTATCGCATATTATGCTTATAACAATTCGCTAATAGAAGATTGCTATAATACAGGTAATGTAACTACTCCATCATTTGGTGGTGGTATTGTATGTTCGCTTTATGAAAGTACAGTAAATAATTGTTATAATACAGGAGAGATAAGTGGTGAATCTGGTTATATTGCTGGTATTGCATCAACAGCTAGCAAGAGTAAGATTATTAATAGTTATAACAAGGGAAATTTATACTGTGGCAACAATCATTATAATGGTGGAATTACAGCTAGTGCTTCAAGTCAAACTGATATTATAAACTGCTGGAATAGCGGTTCAATTACTGCTAATAATGGAATTGCGGCTGGTATAACAGCTACATTGGATAGTACTTCTAGATGCATTAATTGCTATAATATCGGAGAAATGGAAGGTAAAACAGAAGAATGGGAATGTGGTATAACATCATCAGCTATGAACACGGATAATATGAATATAATAAACACGTATTACCTAAATACTACTGCAAATAGAGCAACAGCAAGTGCAGAAGATTTACAAGGTTCATATGAGGCAATAACTCAAGAACAACTTGTTTCAAGGGATTTTGCACAACAGCTAAACAACAATTTAGAGCAAGTAGAAAGTAATATCAAATTATTTAGATGGAAATATAATGAAGGAGCAAATCCTACATTAGTTGCTAAACCAAATGTGATAATAGGAACTTCAAGCTATACAGTAACAAACAAAGTATTACCAGAAAGACAACTAACAATAACAAAAATAGACAAAGACACCCAAGAACAATTAGCAGGTGCAGAAATAAAACTTGAAAAAGTAGAAGGTGATGAAGGTTCTGAAAAATATACAACAGTAGATACATACACATCATCAGCTACAGAACCAATTACTGAAAATATCTACTCAACATATAAATACAGAATAACAGAAACAAAAGCACCTAAAGGTTATGCAATATCTAGTGAACCAATAATTGTAAATGCAGGAACAGAAGCGGCAGAGGTAGTAATCGAAAATGAAAAAATACCAACATTTGGAGTTAAAGTACATCATTATTTAGAAGGAACACAAGGTGATGAACCAGTAAAATTACAAGAAGACCAAACAGCTACATTAAACAATGGTGATTACTATGTAATATTCTCTAAAGATAAAGATAAAACAGATTATCAAGATGAATATTACGAAATTAAGCCTTCTGATGAATTATTAAAGAAATATGAACTAATATCTACTGTAACGCAAAATGAAGCAGAAGGAAATATATTAGAAGATATTGAAGTTACATATTATTATCAAATAAAAGAGCATAATCTTACAACTAAAGTAGAAATACCAGAAGGTAGAACTGAAAAAGGTGGTACAATTTCTGGAGATATTACAATTGAAGGAAATGAAGAATATGAGAAGGTACAACATAACGAGAACAGTACTAAAGATATTAAAATTACACCAAACAAGGGATATAGAGTAAAAGAAGTTCGCCTAGTAAGCACAACATCTGCTGGAAAGAAAACAGAAACAATAGTTTACGGAGAAAATGCTGAACCAACATCAGAGGTAAAAGCAAGATTACGTAAAGATGGTTCAATGATTTTAACAAAATTTGTTGAAATGACTGAAGATAAAGAAGTAATTGTTGTATTTGAACCTGATGAAGGAACAGTAATAGTTCACCATTATATTGAAGGTACAACTCAAAAAATACATAAAGATGAAATAACAAAAGATAGTGTAGGAACTGTTGTAGAAACAAATCCAGTAGAAAATGAAACATATCTTTTAGTACAAGAGCCAGAAGATAAAAATCCTGAAATAACAAAAGAAACAAAAGAATTAACATATTATTATAATGTTGCATACAAAATTACAACAGATGTAATTGAACACACAGAGGGAATAGATAATCATAAAGTAAAAGGTGGTTCAATTAGTGGTGAAGATAAAGATGCATATGAAATAGTAATAAAAGACAGAAATAATACAAAAGAAATAGTAATGAAACCACAAAAAGGATATGAAGTAGTAAAAGTAAAAATAGATGGTAAAGAAATTGATTTTAAAGAATACAAAGATGATTATGGAACAGTAAAATTACCAAAAGACTATTTTGAAAAGGTACAAAAGGACATCCATGTAGAGGTTGAATACAGAAAAGCAGCAAGAATTATAGTAAAATATCTTGAAGAAGAAACTGAAAAGGTATTGTATAAAACAGAAAAAGGAAAAGATCAAATAGTAATATCAGGACATGATGGCGATGAATTTACAACAGAACATAAAATAATACCTGGATATGTTGATTCAAGTTTAGGAATTACAGATGATAACAATAAAGCAATAAATACACACAAAGGTGTAAAAATTGTGGATAATGCAGCTCAAGGAACAATGAAAGAAGATGAATTAACAATAATTTATTGGTACAAGAAAATTCCAAAAGGAGTAATAGTAAGACATATTGAAATAAATGAAAAAGGAGAAACAACAGAACTTGATAATGAAGTTATAAATGATGAAGATGCAACAGAAGTTCAAACAGAAAGAAATACTTACAAAGGTTATATTTCAGTAGATGGTAAAAAATCAACAAATAAAAATATAACAGTTGTAGATTCAAGTAAAAATGAATTTTCAGTAGTTCCAGATGGTAATGTTGTAAAAGAAGTATGGTATTATTATGAAAAACAATATAAAGTAACAACAGAAGTTAAACCACATATCGAAAAAGATAAAGATGGAAATGAAGTAAAAGTAGATGGTGGAACAATTTCTAAAGAATATAAGAAAGACTCTGATGGAAAATATGAATTAGATTCAGATGGAAATAAAATAGAAATTCCATATGAAGAAATTCTAAACAGAGGAGATAGTACTAAGAAGATAACAATAACTCCTGATGATATTTATAGAGTAAAATATATTAAAGTTAATGGTAAAGAAATTAACTTCGAAAAATATAAAGTAAAAGATAGTGAAGAAGTAATTTTACCAGAAAAATATTTCAAAGATGTTCAAGAAAATAAACATATAGTTGTTGAATTTGAAAAAATTCCAGCAAAAGTTATTGTTAAATATCTTGATGTTCAAACAGAAGAAGAAATTATTGAAGATAAAGTTATAGAAGGAAATCTAAAAGATAGTTATAATGAGGAAAGGGTAGATGTTGAAGGATATGTTCCTGCATCTCCAGAACCAGAAAATAGCAAAGGAAAAATGACAAAAGAAACAATAACAATAATTTACTATTATGATAAAGAATTTAAAATAACAACAGATGTGAAAGAGCATGAAGAACCAAAAGAGAAAACAATAATAGATGTTATTATTGAAAAAATTGAAGACATAATTAAAGATGATACAGATGATAAAAAATCTGATTCAGAAGAAAATCAAAAACCAGAACCAGTTAAAATAATGGTAAAAGGTGGATCTATTACAGGAGAATTAACAGAGAAAAATGATAAGCCAGTTGAAAAAGTATTAAGAGGAAAAGATAATACAAAACAAGTCGAAATGAAACCAGATGAAAATTATAGAATTAAATCTATAACAGTTTATGAAGGTGAAAAAGACGATAAAGGAAATTATTCTGGAGATATCTATGAAATAGATGTTGAAGAAATAACTTTAAAAAACGGAAAAATTATAATTCCAGAGAAATACTTTAAAAACATGCAATCAGACAAACACATTGTAGTAGAATATGAAAGAATACCAGCAAAAGTAATAGTAAATTACAAAGAAAAAGCAACAGAAGAAGACTTAGCAAAACAATTAACAGGTAAAGGATTTGTTGGGGATAAATACATCACACATGAACAAGAAATTCCATATTATGAATTACTAAAAGATGAATTGCCAGAAAACGCGGAAGGCGTATTAGTTGAAAAAGATACAATAGTTAACTATTGGTATAGAAGATTATTATTCAACATGAAATTAAAGAAAGAGTTCACAAGTGTTCAAGTTAATGGAAAAGAAATGTTAAGTGATGATAAAAAACTTATAAAAATCGATATACAAAATACAGAATTTAAACAAACAAATATAACTGTTAAATATAAAATATTAGTTAAGAATACAGAAGAAATAGAGGGAAAAGCTATAATTGCAGAACAAATTCCAGTAGGATTTAAATTTGTAAATGCAAAAGAAGAAGGCTGGACACAAAAAGATGGAAAATACTTAAAAACAACAGATGTTATTGAACCAGGAAAAACAGTTGAATATGAAGTTATTTTAGAATGGGATACAAACAAGAGATTAATAGGTAACTTAGAAAATATAGCGAGAATTGCCGATACAGAAAATACACCAAAATTTGAAGAAACAACATTAGAAGATAACCAAGATTCATGTATGTTGATAATTTCAATAAAAACTGGTGAAGACAGAAGTACTAAAAAAGTAATTTCTATAATATGTTTCTCATTAGCTGGAATGCTTACAGTATATTATATTGGAAGCGAAATATATTTTAAAAGAAAGGAAAAATAGTTATAACTTTATTATAAAAAAGTAACAAGGCAGTGATACAAATCACTGCCTTGTCTGATACATTTCTAATCACTCGCATTTAAAAGCTTGACAATTACAAAAGTGTCTAAACTTGGCATTCCCAATATAAGTATGGGAATAATGGATATAACTGCAACAGCAATTAATGCAACTTGTACAGCAGTTATTATTAATGCCAATATAACCAATACCAAGTAAAAAATGCCGTGTATATCTGCCCAAAGATATCTTATAGGTAAAAGTAAAATGTTTGTATTACCAACATCATCTATTACACAGAATAAGATATAAAATGCAAATATTATCATCGGAATGATTGCAAAAAATTCTACAATACTGCCGCATATAAGTGTGGCAAGTGCAAAACCTGCAAATCCTTTATACGAATATGCAAGGTCATCATCGAAACAACCGAAAATCCGCATTATAATTGAGATGATTAATACTATTGGTATTATAATCACCATAATAGGGGTAAAGAAATTCGCTAAAAGCATCAAACAAATAAGTAACATATTATTACCTCCTAAAAGAAATTTTACGGTGATTAGTGAATGTATCTTACATATTACTATGTAACATAATTATACAACATAATGCGTATTTTATCAAGTTTTAGCAATAATTGTGGAAAAATGAAAAAATTAAAAAAATTACTAAATTTCATTGACAAGCTTATAAAAAATATTATATAATATTTAAGTATATTATATTTATTACTCCTTGGTAGAAAAAACTTCAAAAAAGGGTGATAAAAATTAATAAAAAATATGAGAAACTAGAGAAAAAATAAATTTGATTCTAAAAGGATGTTGGCAAAATTTTAAAATTGTGCCAACATGCCTTTTTGTCGCTTTTTTACAAAAATGGGGAGGCAGTCCTTGTTTGAAAAATCATGTTATTTTTAATTTAAAAAAGAGGAATTGATATAAAAATGCCTGCAAGCAAGAAGGAATTAAAAAGGGGCAGAAAATTCCAAAAAGCTGTAAGCCAATTTTTATATGCAAGAAGGACTTTTTTAAATTCAAATATAAATTTTATTCTGCTTAAATTTTTATAAGGGGGATTTTAAGTTGGTAAAAGATATCAAGCACGAAAAAGTAGTGCGTAAAACCTTTTCTAAAATCGGTGATTCAATCGAAATGCCAAATCTTATCCAAGTACAAAAAGATTCATACAATTGGTTCATCGAAGAAGGCTTAGGCGAAGTATTAAGAGATATTTCACCAATTATTGACTATTCAGGTAATTTAGTTCTTGAATTTTTCGATTACTACATGGAAGAAAAAACAAAATACACAGTAGAAGAAGCAAAAGAAAGAGACACAACATATTCAACAAGATTACATGTTAAAGTAAGATTAATTAACAGAGAAACAGGTGAAATTAAAGAACAAGAAATCTATTTAGGAGATTTCCCACTAATGACAGAAAGTGGAACATTTATTATTAATGGTGCTGAAAGAGTTGTAGTAAGCCAATTAGTTCGTTCACCAGGATGTTATTATGCAAGTGATTTTGACAAAACAGGAAAACGTATTTATACATCAACTGTAATGCCAATTCGTGGAGCATGGATTGAATATGAAACAGATTCAAATGATATCATCAACGTAAGAGTTGATAGAACAAGAAAATTACCAGTTACATGTTTATTAAGAGCAATTGGTATAGCAACAGACCAAGAAATCATAGATTTATTTGGTGAAGATGAAAAAATTATGGCAACAATTGCTAAAGATCCAATTAAAACTGCTGATGAAGCAATCACTGAAATTTACAAAAAATTAAGACCAGGAGAACTTCCAACAGTTGATGCAGCTAGAAACTTATTTAATGGATTATTCTTTGATGCAAGAAGATATGATTTATCTAAAGTAGGTAGATATAAATTCAATCAAAAATTAAGTTTAGCTACAAGAATTACTGGTAAAGAAGCATTTAGTGACATAATAGATCCATCAACAGGAGAAGTTTTAGTTGAAAAAGGTTCTATAATTTCAGAAGATGTTGCAAGAGAAATCCAAGATACAGGAATAAACATTGTAGATGTAAAAGTTGAAGATAAAAAAGTAAGAGTAATAGGAAATGGAACAGTAAATATCCACAAAGTATTACCAAATGTAGATTTAAGCAAATTACACTTCAAAGAAGATGTAAATTATGAAGTACTAAAATCAATCATCGATACAACAGATGAAAAAGATTTAGTAAAAGTATTAAAAGAAAGATATGACGAATTAATACCAAAACACATTACAAACGAAGATATAATTGCATCAATCAGCTATTTAGTTAACTTAGACCACGGTTTAGGTGAAATAGATGATATTGACCACTTAGGAAATAGACGTATTAGATGTGTTGGTGAATTATTACAAAACCAATTCAGAATTGGTTTAACAAGACTAGAAAGAGCTGTTCGTGAAAGAATGACAACACAAGACTTAGATGTAGTAACACCACAAACATTAATAAACACAAAACCAATTACATCTTCAATTAGAGAATTCTTTGGAAGTTCACAATTATCACAATTCATGGATCAAACAAATCCACTTTCAGAATTAACTCATAAAAGAAGAATTTCAGCATTAGGACCTGGAGGATTAACTCGTGAAAGAGCAGGATTCGAAGTAAGAGATATTCACCATACACACTATGGTAGATTATGTCCAGTAGAATCTCCAGAAGGACCAAACATCGGTCTTATCTCAGCTTTATCATGTTTTGCTATCATCAATGAATATGGTTTCATCGAAACACCATACAAAAAAGTTGATAAAGAAACAGGAAAAGTAACAGACATAATCGAGTATATGCCAGCTGATGTTGAGGATAAATATGTAATAGCAATGGCATCTGAACCATTAGATGAAGAAGGAAGATTTGTTCATGATAGAATCAGGGTTAGATATGCAAATGATATTCTAGAAGTTGATAAAGAACAAGTAGATTACATAGATATCTCACCAAAACAATTAGTTTCAGTTGCTGCTGCGATGATTCCTTTCTTGGAGCACGACGACGTTAAGCGTTCTCTAATGGGATCAAACATGCAACGTCAAGCAGTTCCACTATTAATGCCAGAAGCACCAATAGTAGGAACAGGTATTGAATACAGAGCTGCAAAAGACTCTGGAATCACAGTTACAGCTAAAAATGCAGGTATTGTAGAAAAAGTAACAGGTGATGAAATTCAAGTTAGAACAAAAAATGACACAATTGATACATATAAATTACGTAAGTTCAAGAGAACAAATGGTGGTACATGTATCAACCAAAGACCAGTAGTTACTAGAGGAGAAAAAGTTAAAGCAGGAGAAATTCTAGCTGACGGACCTTCAACAGTAAATGGTGAAATGTCATTAGGTAAAAACGTATTAATAGCTTTCACAACATGGGAAGGTTACAACTACGAAGACGCCGTATTAATCAGTGAAAGATTAGTAAAAGAAGATGTTTATACATCAATACATATTGAAGAATATGATTGCGAATGTCGTGATACAAAATTAGGACCAGAAGAAATCACACGTGATATACCAAACGTTGGTGATGATAGCTTGAAAGACCTAGATGAAGACGGAATTATCAGAATTGGTGCTGAAGTAAGACCAGGAGATATCCTAGTTGGTAAAGTTACTCCAAAAGGAGAAACAGAATTAACAGCAGAAGAAAGATTATTACGTGCTATCTTTGGTGAAAAAGCTAGAGAAGTAAGAGATACATCACTTCGTGTACCACATGGTGAAGCTGGAACAATCGTTGATGTTAAAATATTCACTAGAGAAAATTCTGACGAATTAGGACCTGGTGTAAATCAAGTAATTAGATGTTATATTGCAACTAAGAGAAAAATTTCAGTTGGTGATAAAATGGCTGGACGTCATGGTAACAAAGGTGTTATTTCAAGAATATTACCTGAAGAAGATATGCCATTCATGCCAGATGGTACACCAGTTGATATAGTTCTTAACCCATTAGGTGTTCCTTCTCGTATGAACTTAGGTCAAGTTCTTGAAGTACACTTAGGTATGGCTGCAAGAGCATTAGGATGGAAAGTAGAAACACCAGTATTTGATGGTGCAAAATCTTATGAAATAGAAGAATTACTAGAACAAGCTGGATTACGTAAAGATGGTAAAACAGTTCTTTATGATGGAAGAACTGGTGAAGCATTCCAAAACCCAGTTACAGTTGGTGTTATGTACATGTTAAAACTACACCACTTAGTAGATGACAAGATCCACGCACGTTCAACTGGACCATACTCATTAGTTACACAACAACCATTGGGTGGTAAAGCTCAATTCGGTGGACAACGTTTTGGTGAGATGGAAGTTTGGGCATTAGAGGCATATGGTGCTGCTTATACTTTACAAGAAATGTTAACAGTAAAATCTGACGACGTAGTAGGAAGAGTAAAAACATATGAAGCTATTGTTAAAGGTGAAAACGTTCCAGAACCAGGAGTTCCAGAAAGTTTCAAAGTTTTAATAAAAGAACTTCAATCATTAGGATTAGATGTACGTCTATATTCAAATGATAATACAGAATTAGAATTAAAAGAACACATCGAAGATGGAATAGACTTCAATTTAGATAAAGCAAAATCATTAGATGAAGAATCAGTTGTTGATGAATCTGAATTAGAAGATAGCTATATTGACGCTGACGAAGACTTAGATGAAGATAGTTTATTTAATTCTTCATTAAGTGATGATGCAGATGATTTAATGATATTTGATAATGACCTAGCAGAGGACAATATATTAAATGAACAAGATGTTTTAGATGATGAAGGAGGTGAGTTCTAATGGAACAACAAGACGAATTAGAATTATTTGACAAAATTAAAATTGGTTTAGCATCAGATGAAAAAATAAGAGAATGGTCAAAAGGTGAAGTTAAAAAACCTGAAACAATCAACTATAGAACTCTAAAACCTGAAAAAGACGGATTGTTCTGTGAAAGAATATTCGGTCCAACAAAAGACTGGGAATGTCATTGTGGAAAATATAAAAGGGTTAGATATAAAGGAATAGTATGTGACAGATGTGGTGTTGAAGTTACAAAGGCAAAAGTAAGAAGAGAAAGAATGGGACATATAGAACTTGCAGCTCCAGTAGCACACATTTGGTACTTCAAAGGAATTCCAAGTAGAATAGCATTAATATTAGATATTTCACCACGTAACTTAGAAAAAGTAATTTATTTTGCATCATATGTTGTAACAGATAAAGGTGAATCTGGATTAATGAAATGCCAAGTTTTAACAGAAAAAGAATATCATGAAGCAGTTGAAAAATACGGTAAAGGTTCTTTTAAAGCTGAAATGGGTGCAGAAGCTATTCGTAAATTATTAGAAGAAGTTGACCTAGAAAAATTATCAACAAGCTTAAAGAAAGAATTAGCAAAAGCTAGTGAACAAAAAAAGGCTAAAATCATTAAAAGATTAGATACAATCGAAGCATTCAGACAATCTGAAAATAAACCTGAATGGATGGTAATGAATGTTATTCCTGTAATTCCACCAGAATTAAGACCAATGGTTCAATTAGATGGTGGTAGATTTGCAACATCAGACTTAAACGACTTATATAGAAGAGTTATAAACAGAAATAACAGATTAAAAAGATTACTAGAATTAGGTGCTCCAGAAATAATTGTAAGAAACGAAAAACGTATGTTACAAGAATCTGTTGATGCATTAATAGATAATGGTAGACGTGGAAGACCTGTTACAGGTGCTGGAAACAGAGCATTAAAATCATTATCAGACATGTTAAAAGGAAAACAAGGTAGATTCCGTCAAAACTTACTAGGAAAACGTGTTGACTATTCTGGACGTTCAGTTATCGTTGTTGGACCTGAACTTAAAATTTATCAATGCGGTCTTCCAAAAGAAATGGCTATTGAATTATTCAAACCATTTGTTATGAGAGAATTAGTAGGTAGAGGAATTGCACACAACATTAAAAATGCAAAAAGAATGGTTGAAAAACTAAAACCAGAAGTATGGGATATGTTAGAATATGTAATTAAAGATCACCCAGTTATGTTAAACCGTGCTCCAACACTACATAGACTAGGTATTCAAGCATTCGAACCAGTTTTAGTTGAAGGTAGAGCAATCAAACTTCACCCATTAGTTTGTACAGCGTTCAACGCTGACTTCGACGGTGACCAAATGGCTATTCACGTTCCATTATCACCAGAAGCACAAGCAGAAGCAAGATATTTAATGCTTTCAGTTAACAACCTATTAAAACCACAAGATGGTAAACCAGTTACAGTACCTACACAAGATATGATTCTTGGTGCATATTACTTAACAATGGAAGTTGACGGAGAACAAGGTGAAGGAAACTATTTTGGTTCACCAGAAGAAGCAATAATTGCTTATGAAAATAAAGATTTAGGAATGCATGCTAAAATTAAAGTAAAAGTAACAAAGGAAATAGATGGAGAAGAAAAAATTGGAACTGTTGAAACAACAGTAGGTAGAATAATCTACAACCAAGGAATTCCTCAAGATTTAGGATTTGTTGACAGAAGCATTCCAGAAAATGCTTTTGAGCCAGAAATCAACTTTGTAGTTACTAAGAAAAATTTAGGAAAAATAATTGCTAAATCTATAAATGTTCATGGTTTAAGTGATACAGCAGTATTACTAGACTATATTAAAGCAACAGGTTACAAATATTCAACAATTGGTGCTATTACAGTGTCAGTTAGTGATGTTAAAGTACCAGAAGCTAAGAAAACAATATTACAAGAAGCAAATAAACAAATTGATACAATACGTAAACAATACAAACGTGGTTTAATAACAAACGATGAAAGATATAACGCAGTTATCAAAGTTTGGAGTAAAGCTACTGATGATGTTAAAGACGCAATGAAAGATAACTTCGAAAAATTAAACCCAGTATTCATGATGTCTGAATCTGGAGCCAGAGGTAACTTAGACCAATTAAAACAAATCGCAGGTATGCGTGGACTTATGGCTAGTACAACTGGTAAAGCTGTCGAAGTGCCTATTACATCATGCTTTAGGGAAGGATTAAGTGCAATCGAGTACTTCATCGCTGCCCATGGTGCTCGTAAAGGTCTTTCTGATACAGCTTTAAGAACAGCCGATTCAGGATACTTAACAAGAAGATTGGTTGATGTTGCACAAGATATCATCGTAAGAGAAGAAGATTGTGGAACTAAGGAAGGTATCGAAGTTTCTGATATCAAAGATGGAAACCAAGTAGTTGAAAAATTAGAAGAAAGATTAGTTGGTAGATATCCATTAGAAGATATAGTAAACCCAGAAACTAAGGAATTAATAGTAGATAAAAACACAATGATTACAGACGCTATTGCTGATAAGATAGTAGCAGCAGGAATCACTAAAGTAAAAGTACGTTCTGTAATTGGATGTAGAACAAAACATGGTGTATGTAGCCATTGTTATGGTATGGGTCTAGCTACTAGAGAAGAATCTAAGATAGGTGAATCTATAGGTATTATAGCTGCTCAATCAATTGGTGAACCTGGTACACAGTTAACAATGAGAACTATCCACTCTGGTGGTGTTGCCGGTGTTGCTGATATCACTCAAGGTCTTCCAAGGGTTGAAGAGTTATTTGAAGCTAGAAAACCAAAGGGATTAGCTATAGTTGCTGAAATAGCAGGTACTGTTAAAATTAAAGAAGATGCTAAAAATAGAAAAGAAGTTGTTGTTAAGAGTGGAAAAGAAGCTAAAACATATGTAATACCTTTCGGATCTAAATTAAAGGTTAGAGAAGGAGATACAGTTGAAGCTGGAGATCCATTAACAGAAGGTTCAATCAACCCTAACGAAATCTTATTAATCAATGGACCAGATGGAGTATTCAGATACTTAGTACAAGAAGTTCAAAAAGTTTATAGAAACCAAGGTGTTGATATCAACGATAAACACATTGAGGTTATTGCAAGACAAATGCTTAAGAAAGTAAGAGTAGAAGATAATGGAGATACAGAAATGTTTGCTGGTTCATTAGTAGACATGCATGACTTCGAAGATGAAAACAATAGAGTAATCGCTGAAGGAAAAACTCCTGCGAAAGGAAAACGTGTTCTACTTGGAATTACAAAAGCATCACTTGCAACAGAAAGCTTCTTATCAGCTGCTTCATTCCAAGAAACTACAAGAGTTCTTACAGAAGCTGCTATTAAAGGAAAAGTTGATGAATTAATAGGATTAAAAGAAAATGTTATCATTGGTAAATTAATCCCAGCAGGAACTGGTATGGCACAATACCAAGCAACAAAAATAAAAACAGTTTTAGATGAAGATTTTAATGAAACAGAAACATCATCAGAAGATTCTGGAGATAATGGTGTAGATGTAGAATTAGATGAAAATGCTAAAAATGTTGATGATACAACAGATTATGAAGAATAATTTAAAAAGAAGACCGAAAGGTCTTCTTTTTTGTAAAAACGTACGGAAATAAAAGTGTTTCGTTTTTTTTATGTATAATATAAATTATAAAATAAATGCAATAAAAAAGTAATTAAAATGTAATAATGGTGTGTAATTGTAGTATCCGTAATACTTTTAAAGTGTATAAAAAAATTAGTATATTGAATTATAATTAATAAATTTATATAATTTAAAAAAGAGATTGGGAGGAATGAAAATGCAAAAGAAAAAAATTAGTTATATTTTTTTAATTATATTAATTATTTTATCAATATTGCTAGTATATATTCGTTTATTTGCAAAGGCTGAACCAACACCAAATATACCAAATTCAGTTCAAATGATTACAGATGAAAATCAAAAAGCAAAGTTATTAGGTATAACATCAGAAAAAGCAAAGGAAAAGAATTTTCTTGGATTAGCTGGTGAATTTTCACTTTTTACAAAAGATAATATAATATTAGATGAAGGAGATTCAGAAGGTAAAATTGCAACAGGTGGAACAGTAAATGCTAGAACAACATACAAATATCATGCAGGTACAGAGATATATAACAATGATTTGGCAAAGATAGTTGCATCAAAAGGAATACATAATTTAGAGCTATGTAGTACAAGACATTACAAAGTAAATACAGATAGTTATGGATTTACAAATAAATATGATGATAATAAGAAAATTGCTGTTGTAAGTTCTAATTCAAGCGATATGAACTGGGGAGAATTTACTGAGGAAGAATTAAATCAAGTAAAAGTATCAAATTTAATTGATTTTGATAGTGAGTTTGAATGGTTACAAAATAAAAGTAATAGCTTGGTAAACGCAACATCAAAAGGGGAAGTTATTCATGGAACTATAATGTTTGGAAATGAACAAAATATTATTTCAACGGAGACACACAATGCCATAATATTAAAGGGAAATAGTGATATCAACATATTTGATTTAACTGTGGAAGAGTTTAATACGTTATTTGATTATCAATCAAGTAATTTGCAGGTAAAATCCTACAAAAACAATAATATGATTTTTGATGTTCCTAAAGATTCTAAAGTTATAATAAATATTATAGGAGAAGGTACAGTAAAGTTATACAGCAAAGAACAAGGTAATAATATTGCAAAAGCAATAATGTATACAGTTGCAGAAGAGGAAGAAATAGCTTCAAACTCCGTAATTACAAGTCCATCAACATTATTTTCACTAGGTGGAACATATTATTATGCTCATAATGGGACAGATTTTATGAGAGACGCTCATGGAAATGTAAAAACATATAAATTAGAATATAATAAGGAAATTCGTAATACTTTTAATACAAAACTAGCTAAAAACCTTATATATAATATTCCTCAGGCAACAGAAGTTGAACTATATGATAACATTGTAGGATCTATATTAGCCCCAAATGCTCAAGTTAAAACGATAGGTGATGATAAAGGTTTCTTTTATGGAACAATTGCTTCAAAATCATATGTTGGAAAATCTCAATTTAGAACAGATAAAATCTATGAAATTTCAATTTCTAAGATTTTCAATGGGGAATTACCAACTGATGGGGCAGATATGGTAATAAAAAATGAGTATGGTCAAGACGTTTATCATTGGACAGCAACAGATAATACAGTACGTACTGTTGAATTACCTGAGGGAACATATACTTTAGAAGAAGCAAGAGTGCCTGAAAAATATGGTAATAATGTAAAAGTTAATTTTATAGTAGAAGGAATAAAAACAGCTCCATACTATAAAGTGACTAATGCAAAAACTACTAAAAAATTAATTAAAAAGTCTCAGTCATTAGGAAGTGGAGATGCAGCAAAAAATAAGATAAGATTTTTACAAAACTTAAAATCTTCAATTAGTTCATTAAATGGAGGAATTGTTAGAGAATTAGAGTTTAAAATTAATACAAATATTACTGATGAATTGTATTATACAGTTGCATCAAATGGATATGGATTATTTGGTAATGATTATTCTGGAAGTTATCAAGGTGCACAGAGATTTAACTGGAAAATAGATTGGATTGAGTATAAAAAATGGACAAATGTAAAAAAAGGAATATCTGTTCATGTTCCTGGTGATACAACAACAATGTATAATAATGACACTAGAACTTCAATTAATACACCTGTTCCAAATACAGGAATGAGAATACATTTTTATGTAATAGATGAAACAAAACCAACTGGCGCAAGAGAAGTAACTGATGAGGTAGAAATTACAGATATTACAGCAATTTGGTACGAAACAACAGATAATGTTGTTAAAAGTTATGAAATTCCCAATAATATTCAATATAGACGGAACTATAGGATTAAATGCCTACAATTATCCAAGAGAAATATCAATAGATATTACAAAAAAGGATAATGAAACAGAAGAATTACTTCAAAATGCAGAATATGTAATTGAAGATGCAGATGGAAATGTGATTATTAGTGATTTAAAAACAAATGAAAATGGTAAAATAGTTATAAATAATTATACAGAGTTTGAAACAGGAACTTATTATCTTGTAGAAAAGAAAGCACCATATGGCTATTTATTATCTCAAGAGAAAATTCCATTTACAGTAAAAGCAAGTACTAGCGAAACAATAGTTTTAACTCCAACCAACGAGAAAATTAAGACTAATATTCAAAAGCAAGATGAATTTGGAAATCTTCTTTCAAATTCACAATTAGGAATAAAAAATAATGATACAAATGAGGAAGTATATACATTTATAAGTAAAGAAACTCCAGAAATATTATCAGTTATTTCAGAGCTTCCAGCAGGAAAATATACTATATATGAAAAGCTTGTACCTGAAGGTTATATAAAAGCTGATGACATTGAAATTGAGTTAACAGATGACAAAAAAGTAATTATTAATGGTAAAGAAGTTACAGATATTATTATGATAGATAATCTTTTAAGAGGAACAATAAAAATAACTAAGGAGGGCGAAATATTAAAAGATATTCAGGAAATAGAAAAATATCAAAAATATAATATTCTAAATTTTAAATATGTAACTAGTACCTTAGAAAAAGCAACATATGAATTATATGCCAAAAATGATATTGTTATAAATGGAACAAAAATATATAACAAAGATGAAAAAATTATAGAGAAAGAAACAGATTCTAAAGGTATAGCAACATTTGAAAATTTACCAACTGGAGATTATTATGTAGTAGAAAAAATTGCACCAGAAGGTCATGAAGTAGATAGTGAGAGACACGAAATATCTTTAATGATTACATATGATGAAAATAATAATCCTGTTATGACAAGCGTTGAAGAATTGACAGATGAAAGAATAAAAGAGAAAATAGAAATAACAAAATTGGAAAAAGGAACAGATAAAACTGTTGAAAATGCTATTTATGGATTATATAATAAAGAAAAGATTGGAAGTATAGAACCAGATACATTGTTAGATGTTACAATTACAGGTATTCAAGGAAAAGCAAGCTTTGATGTTGATTTACCAATTGGAAATTATTATATAAAAGAAATTAAAGCTCCAGATGGATATATGTTATCTAATGAGGTATATGATTTAGAGTTTAATGAAAGCAAAGAATTTAAAATCAATGTTGAAGAGGAAGCAACAAAAGTTATCATTAAGACGTTAGATAAAAACGGAGATTATTTAAAAGGTGTAACTTTAAAAATCAAAGATAGTTTAGAAAATATTGTAGATACTTGGGAAACAGAAGATAGCGAACACATAATTACAGGTAAATTAAAAGTAGGAGAAAAATATGTGCTAAGTGAAGAAAATGTTCCTAAAGGTTTCATAAAAGCAGAAGATAAAGAATTTATTATCTCTGAAAATGATGATGGAAAAGTTGAGATTGAAATGATTAGCAAAGAAGAACCAAAAGAAGAACAAAAAGAAGAACCAAAAGAAGAACAAAAAGAAGAACCAAAAGAAGAACAAAAAGAAGAACCAAAAGACGAGACAAAGGAAGAACCAAAAGAAGAACCAAAAGACGAGACAAAAGAAGAAGAACCAAAAGAAGACGAGACAAAAGAAGAATTAAAACAAGAGTCATCAAAGAATGAGGTAATGTCTGCTCAAACAGGAGATGCTTTATTTGTAACATTAATAATATTTGGATTAGCTATTATTGGATGTGGAGCAACATTTGTATTAAAAGAATTAATTTAAATAAAAAACTGGAAATAATTAATGCTTATTTCCAGTTTTTTTGATAGTTAAATTTGATGAATATGGTTGTAAATTATCTAATAAACAATCCATGCAATCACTTAAATTAGAATATGATAAATCGTTAATGTATTGTTGTATTTCTAAATTTGTTATGATTCTTTGATTGTTTTTGATTATATGTCCTTCTGTCTCAAGAGCTCTTGGTGGTTGATATGCAAGTTTTAATGCAATTATCAGTCCAGGAATATTATAGAGAACCCAAAAAGTGTTTATAATATAACTGTCTAAATATATACCATTATTAAGTTTTAAACTACCAACTATTATGGATGTAATACATAATATTAAAAGAATAATATGTATATATGCAAATTTCAAATAAAAATGTCCTTTTGATGTAGAGAAATCTTTTTTGGTAACGTTAAATTTATTACCAGTGAAGTTATTAAACAAATAATGCTTGATTACTGACATACTAAGATGTGGAGCTATTATAGTATTGTAAAATTCTCCTCTCATAAAAAAATTAAAATAATGTGAACTAATTTCTTTTGGTAATATTTTCTTTGATAGCATTATTTGCATAATAAAAGCAGTTAAAAATAATGGAAATAAGAATTTTGGTGGTAAATTTACAATAGTATATCCAGTAAACAAATAAAGTATAGGTGTTAAAATGAATGTTAATTTAGTTAATCCAGATAACCAGTATAAAATTCCATCCAAGTATATTATTTTTTGTTTAAATTTCAATTTTTTAAATATAATATGTTTATAATTTTTGAGAACTTGTAAATTACCTCTACACCATCGATCTCTTTGCTTTATTAAATCTGCATATGTTATAGCACTTAAGCCACAAACTAAAGTTTTGTTTAAAAATATGCTATCATATCCTTGCGCTTGAAGTAATAATCCTAATGCCATATCCTCTGTAATTGAATTTGTAGGATATAGTCCTATTTTTTCTACGTATTTTCTCCTGAAAATTGCATTTGTTCCGATATGAAGTACACTATCTCTTGAAGCTCTTGCATTTTCAATATATCTCATAAAAAAATCTTGTTCATTAGGGAATTCTTTTGATATATTGTATTGATATACGTCAGCATTGTAAAAGGTTTGAGGTGTTTGAACAAATGCTAGTTTTTCGTTAGAAAAATATCCGACAGTTTCTAATAAATAATTTGGCTTGCATATCATATCTGCATCTAAAACTGTGAATAATTCACCAGACGTTTGAGTTAATGCATTATTAATGTTTCCTGCTTTAGCATTTACGGCTTTTTTTCTAGAAATATAATTTACATTATAAAAATTGTCACATAAATCGTGTAGATATTTTCTGTTTCCATCATCTAAAACGTATATTGATATTTTATCTTTAGGATATATTAATTTTTTTGCTGCCATTATTGTTTTGGTAAGTACTACCATGTCTTCATTATAAGTGCAAATAAAAATATCTATACTAGGAATATGTCCTTTTAAATCTTCGATATTTTTGGGTTGTACTGTTTTGTTTCCAGTAAAAACGAATACATATACAATATATGCAAAAAAACCTAATAATTCAGCAATGAATAGATTTAATCCTAGTATAAAGCTAGGTAAACTATTAAATAACGGGATACTGAAAAATCTGACAACAATGTAAGTTATGTTTACAAAAAAAACGAGCCCAATTAATACTTTTATATTTTTTTTCATTACTTTCCTCCGGAATTATTTGTTATAATTTTGAAAAATGTTTTTTATAAAAGATCCTGAATTTGTTAAGTAATTATCAATATTTTTTGAGTTAGACTCAAAATTACTTAAAGAATTCTTTTCGTCGATATTTTGATAATTGCTAGAAATAATTGATGAGCTTTCTGCTTTATCAGAAAAAGACCAATAAATCCAGCTAATATTATGAGAGTTTAGAAATTTAATCCATTCATTAAAACTGTCGAAAAATACATCACCGTTGCCACTCGCTGCTGTAACACCGCATTCTGAAATAATAATTGGAATATTACTAGTTAAACAATCTAATATTTTATATCTTAAATCTGATCCGTGAGTTCCTGAATAAAAATGACAAGAATATAAAACATTATCATATTTTAAAGGAGAATTTATAACACTAGTTAAATCAGTACACCATTCAGGCGTTCCGACGATAATAAGAGATTTGTTACAGTTTTTCCTAATAACTGGAATTAATTCTTCTGCATATGGTTTTACATCTGAATCCCATTTTACATTTGATCCATTTGGTTCATTACAAATTTCATAGATTATATTAGGTTTATTACCGTACTTTTGGGAAATTTCTGAGAAAAATTCTATAGCCTCTTTTTTATAGATTTGCGGAGAATTATCATTTAGAATATGCCAATCAACTATAACATACATATCAAGATTAATTGCTGCATCTATAATAGTATAAACTTTTTCTTTTGTTTCATTTGGAGATTTAATATAGCCTTTTTCAGCAATATCTGTATACATTGCGATTCTAAACACATTGATATTCCAGGTTTCTTTTAAATATTTTAAATTCTCAAATGTAATAACATTATAAAACCAATCAAGACTATGACTGCTAACACCACGTAGTTGAAAAGTTTTATTTTTTTGGTTTACTATAACACCGTTTTTAGTGGATAGCCATCCATTATATGAACATCCCTCTAAATCAATTTCTTCAAGAGAGTGTATAGTATCATTGGAATATTTGCTAAAATTACTAAGTAAATTATTAGGATTTGAGTTATTGTTATTTTTTAGTATATATAAGTAGAAAAATAAAGTTGTACCTAAAAAAATCAAAATAGAAATAGTAATCATTATTTTTTTAAACATAGAAATTCATCCCTTCAAATAAATTGCTATTAATAATGTAACATTCTTTAATTTAATTTTCAAGACTTATTAAGATACTCTAACTTGACAAAACGCCTAAAAACAAGTAAAATTTAGGTAGATTTAAAAATAAAAGAGGAGATAAATATGTCAAATAACAACAATAATTTTTTTGATAAATTAGTATCAAAAACAAAGGTTTATTTGGTTATAATTGCTATATTATTAATAATAATATGTATCATAAAACCTATTCTTATAGTACCTGCATTTATAGTATATATATTAATAATAATGTATGCATATTGGGCAAATCAAAAAAGAATGGCAGAAGTATCAGAACATATTAAAGATTTGACTCTAAATGTTGATAAAGTATCAAAAAGAACACTTATAAATTCTCCATTTCCACTAATTATAGTTGAAACAGATGGAAGTATTATTTGGAAAAGTACAAAATTTGTAAGTGAATTTAGAGATGTTGAAATTAATCCTATTTTGGACGAAATAATTAAAGATTTGAAATTAGAGATTGAGAATAACACTAAATTACGTAATAACCAGATTTCGCAAAATGTAGAAATAGGAAATAAGAGTTACAAAATAGTAGGAGAATATGTAAAATCAAAACAAGTTGATAGAAAAAAAGAATATATGGCAACTTTATATTTTGTGGATGAAACTGAAATAGTTAATTTAAAAAAAGATTATGAAGATTCACAAGTATGTGTTGGAATTGCAATGATAGATAACTATGAAGAAATAATACAACGTACTTCAGGAGATGTTCAAGTACAATTATTTTCACAAATTGAAAAAACAATTTATGATTGGATTGCAGAAATTAAAGGTGTAGTAGTAAAAGCTGAAAGAGATACATTTGTCTGGATTTGTGAGCAAAAATATTTAAAACAATTGGAAGAAAGTAAATTTAATATTTTAGATATTATAAAAGAAATTAACATTTCTTCAAAAGTTCAGTCAACATTAAGTATTGCGGTATCAAATGAAGGAGATACATATAGTGAAAAATACAAATCTACCAAAACAGCAATAGATATAGCTCTTGGAAGAGGCGGAGATCAAGCAATAGTTAGAAAAAATGGTAAATATAGTTTTTATGGTGGAAGAACTCAAGAATTAGAAAAACGTACAAGAGTAAAAGCTAGAAGTGTTGCAAATGCATTAGAAGAATTAATGTTAGAAGCAGAAAATGTTGTAATTATGGGACATACAAACAGCGATATTGATGCATTAGGGTCAGCTTTAGGAATATATAGATTAGCTAAAACTTTAGGGAAAGATGCTCATATTGCAAGTGGAACAATTGGAATAGGATTAGAAAATTTTGTTGAGTATGCTAAACGTGACGAAGAATATCAAAAAGCTATAATAGACAAACAGGAAGCAATAGATATAACAAATTCTCGAACATTATTAGTTGTGGTAGACACACATAAGAAAAGCTATTCTGATGTTCCAGAATTAGTTGATATGGCTGGTAAAATTGCAATAATAGATCACCACAGAATGAGTACAGATTATATAGAAAATGCAGTGTTAACATTCCAAGAAGTTTATGCATCATCAGCAGCAGAGTTGGTAACAGAATTAATAACATATTCAGAGCAAAATGTTAAATTAACAAATGTTGAAGCTGAAGGATTATATGCTGGTATTATGATGGATACAAAAAACTTTACTTTTAAAACTGGTGTACGTACTTTTGAAGCGGCAGCATACTTACGTAAATGTGGAGTTGATATAATTAAGGTAAAGAAATGGTTTCAAAGTGATTTAGAAACATATAATACAATATCAGAAATAGTTGCAAAATCAGAAATTGTTGGAGAATCAATCGCAATTTCGGTGTATGATAAAGTAGATAAAGATGCAAATATTATATGTGCAAAAGCAGCTGATGAATTGTTAACAATAAGTGATATTACTGCTTCATTTGTAATAGGAAACTATGGTGAAAAGATATGCATAAGTGGACGTTCATTAGGAGATATAAATGTTCAAGTAATACTTGAAAAACTAGGTGGCGGAGGTCACATTACATTAGCTGGTGCTCAAGTAGAAGGAATGGATATTTATGAGGTAAAGCGAGAATTGATAGAAAAAATTAAGGAATATTTTTCTGAACAAATATAATATTAAATCATAGATATCAAAAACTTTATGAAAATAATTGACAAGAATATTAAATAATAGTATCATTAATATATATGAACTAAAAAAGGGGTGAATAATATGGAAAATAAAAGCGAGAAAGATTGGTTAGTAACATTATTACTATGTATATTTGTTGGAGGAATAGGAATTCATCGTTTCTATGTAGGAAAAATAGGTACAGGTATATTACAACTTGTAACATGCGGTGGATGCGGAATCTGGACATTAATAGATTTAATAATGATTATAACAGGTAAATTTACTGATTCAGAAGGTAAACTTATTGAAAGTAAATAATAAACAATTAATTAGTAGAATATTTATATTTTTAATTATAAATATTCTACTATTATTATTACTATTCAATTTACCAATAGAAACAAAACATAGTTTGTGTATATATAAAAATATTACAGGAAAAGAGTGTTTTAATTGTGGAATGACAAGAGCGTTTTTATCAATTTTGCATTTAAATTTTCATCAAGCTATTGAGTATAATTGGAGAGTAGTAATAGTTTTTCCATATGCAGTAATTTTATATTTATATACATGGTGGAAATACATGTTTAAGAACAATTCGATAAACCCTTTTAAAAAGTTTGACAAAAACATACAAAAATAGTAAAATAGTAGTATATTATGTAAAAACGAGGTGAAAATAAAATGGATCAAAAAGTAAGAGGATTATTAGCTTATTTATTTGGATGGATTGGTGGTTTAGTTATTTTACTAGCATACAAAGACAATGATAGCAGAACAAAATTTAATGCATGCCAATCAATAGTTATTTCAGCAACAGGAATGCTTTCATCAATAATCTTAGGATTTATTCCATATGTAGGAAGCTTTACAGCATGGGTAATTAGAGTATTAATGTTAGTATGCCAAATCATAGGTATGGTAAAAGCTTACCATGAAGAAGATTGCGAATTCCCAGCAATAAGCGATTTAACTAGAAATATATTTAAAAAACAATTAGATTAATAAAAAGAAATTTAGGTAATAATACCTAAATTTCTTTTTTATATTGAAAAAAGGAAAAAAATATTATAGAATATACAAAAACAAGAAGGGTGATATTATGAAAGTAATTTTATTAGATAATATAAAAGGTGTAGGAAAAAAAGACGAGGTAATAAATGCATCAGATGGATATGCACGTAATTTTTTATTTCCTAAAAAATTAGCAGTAGAGGCTAATGCAGAAAATATGAGTAAATTAAAAAACAAACAAGACTCAGCACAACATAAAAAAGATGTTGAAAAAGAAAAAGCAGAAGAAATTGCAAAAAAATTAAAAGACATAACAGTAACAATAAAAGTTAAAGCTGGAGATAATGGAAGAATCTTTGGAGGTGTAACTTCTAAAGAAATATCAGAAAATTTAAAATCTCAATTTAACATTGATATTGATAAAAAGAAAATAGTTTTAAATGAAGCAATAAAAAACTTAGGAGTTTTCAATGTATCTATAAAACTATTTGAAGGAATTGTTGGAAATGTAAAATTAAATGTAATTGATTAATGAAACAATTCGGGACGGTCTTAAAATGTTTCAAAAAACGTTTTAAAGAAAGGAAGTAGAAGAAATGGATTTTAATAAAGTACCACCACATGATTTAGAAGCTGAACAAGCAGTTATTCGGAAGTATGCTTACAGATAAAGAAGCAGTAATCGCAGCAATTGAAACTTTATCAGATGAAGATTTTTATAGAGAAGACAACAGAATAATCTATTCTGCTATTATGAATTTATATAATAGAGGAGATGCAATAGATATTATAACTTTAAAATCTGAACTTTCTTCTATGGGAAAATTTGAAGCTGTTGGAGGGCTAGAGTATTTAGCTGAATTACCTGAAAAAGTTCCAACAACTGCAAATGTTGATAAATATATTAAAATTGTTGAAGAAAAAGCTACACTAAGAACATTAATTAAAACTGCAAACGAGCTTATTACTCTTGGATATGATCCAACACAAGAAGTTGAAGAATTAATGGATAATGCAGAAAAAAAGATATTTGGAGTAATGCAACACAGAGCACAAAAAACATATAGTTCAATGAAGGATATTTTAGTAGATACATTTATAGAATTAGAGGAACTATATAATAGAAAAGAACATGTAACCGGTGTTCCAACAGGATTTTTAGATTTAGATTATAAAACAGCAGGACTTCATGGTTCTGAACTTATTTTAGTTGCGGCAAGACCTGCTATGGGAAAATCTGCATTTGCATTAAACATTGCAACAAATGCTGCTGTAAGAGCAAAAACTCCAGTAGCAATTTTCAGCCTGGAAATGTCAAAAGAACAAATGGCTAACAGAATTTTATGTAGTGAGGCATTAGTTGATAGCAATAAAGTAAGAACAGGTAAGGTTGAAGATGATGATTGGACAAAACTAGCAGAGGCATCTGGAATTTTATCTGAGGCACAAATTTTTATTGATGATACACCAGGTATTTCTATAATGGAAATTCGTGCAAAATGCAGAAAGATGAAACTTGAAAAAGATATAGGTCTAGTTGTAATTGACTATTTGCAACTTGTGCAAGGAAGTAATAAACGTGCTGGAAGCCGTGAACAAGAAATAGCAGAAATTAGCCGTTCGTTAAAAATTTTGGCAAAAGAAATAAATGTACCTGTTATAGCACTATCACAATTATCTCGTGCTCCAGAACAAAGACCTGACCATAGACCAATGCTTTCCGATCTTCGTGAATCTGGTTCAATAGAGCAAGATGCTGATATTGTTATGTTCTTATATAGAGATGATTATTATAATCAAGATTCAGATAAGAAAAATGTTGCAGAAGTAATTTTAGCAAAACACAGAGCTGGATCAACAGGAACAGTTGAACTTGCATGGCTTGGAAATTATACAAAGTTTGCTAATCTAGAAAATAGATATCAATAATAATAAAGACGTGTTAGATTAATATAAAGTTAAATTTATAGTAATCCGCACGTTTTTTATTTAACATAAATATCTGGTTGTATTTGATTATTTAGTAAAAATATGGTATAATAAAAGGACAGGATGTAATCCTGCAAATAAAAAAGAAAGAGGTAAAACAAAAATGAACAAAAGAAGAAACACACGGAGAAGCGCCCTTAAAAGGGTAAAATGGATCAACGTATTTGGCTGTATAGCCGCAGTAGCACTTTGTGTTTACTTGAGCCAACTGGTATATCCCAGAGCAAGGAAAAGAGACATACAACAAGACCTGAAAAAACAAAAAGATATAAGTTTTTCAGAAGGCATAACAGAGAACACTGAATTTGAATCCACAACAGCAGAACTGAGTTATCACATAACAGATTTTGTTTCAGAATCACCTGACAAATCGGAAGATAAGTCAACAAATGATTCGGTAATGAACATATATCTGTCTGAAGATGTATCTGAATCTGAGAAGAAATCTATGTTTGAGTTTTACTCAATGGAAGAAGCTCGCAATTATGATACATATTACTCAGCAAGGCTTAATCGGACACTTTCAAAGTTTGAAATGTACCACTTGGTACGAATTGCTTATAGCGAAAGTGGAAACCAGTGCCTCTTAGGCAAAGTTGCTGTTGTATCAACTATTCTTAATAGATTAGAAGATACTTCAGGAGCATTTCCAGAAGAGAGAATATACGATATTATATTTTCTCCTGGTCAGTTCTCGTCTGCACAGATTCTTGAAGAAAACTGTGCTGGGAAATACTTCTCCGGAGGAATGGAACTGCTCTATTCAGAGCTTGATGCCGGGATCCTGGAGGATTGCTTAACAGCAGTTAAACGGGCTCTTGACGGAGAGGACCCTACATCAGAAATAGGAGGAGCACTCTTCTTCTACAATCCTGATGAGTGTTCAATGGAAGAACTTGACCTTAGGTCAGCAATTCCAGCAGATGGTATAATGGTTATTGAAGACCACTGGTTCCACCGTGAGTGGCCAGCACCATCTGATCTCTAAAACCGATTTCTTAATCCCCTGACTAATATTATGTTGGGGGATTTTTCTTTCTTTTAAATATGATAATACGGTGTACTTGATAATGCTGTAATTTTATGTTAAAATATAAATATTAATTTTTAAATTTGTAAATGTAAAAAGGTGAATAATTTGAGAGAAAAAGTGTTAAAAACAATACAAAAATATAATTTAATAAATGATAAAGATAGGATTGTAATTGGAGTTTCAGGAGGACCAGATTCTATGTGTTTATTGCATATTTTAATTGACTTAAAAAAGCAATTAAATTTTGACATTGTAGTAGCACATATAAATCATATGATACGACCAGAAGCAGATTCAGAAACTGAGTATGTTATGCAGTTTTGCAAAAATATGGGAGTTGAATGTTATGTAAAAAAGACTGATGTAATTGGTAAAGCGAATCAAGAAAAAATAGGTACTGAAGAAGCTGGAAGAAAAGTAAGATATGATTTTTTTGAAGAAATAGCGCAAAAAGTAAATGCCAATAAAATTGCAACAGCACATAATGCAAATGATAATGCTGAAACAATATTAATGAACATATTTAGAGGAACAGGAACTAGTGGTTTAAAAGGAATTGAACCTATACGTAATGGAAAATATATTAGACCTATAATAGAATGTGAGAGAAAAGAAATTGAAGAATATTGCGAAATAAATGGTCTAGAACCTAAAATAGACAAATCAAATTTTGATAATACATATACTAGAAACAAAATAAGAAATATCGTTATTCCACAAATAAAACAAGAATTTAATCCAAATATTATAGAGTCTTTAAACAAATTATCTACATTAGCAAGACAAGAAAATGACTTTATAAACGAATATATTGAAAAAGTAATAAAAAACGAATTGATTATCAAGGATATAAATACGGATAATGAATTGATAATTGATTTAAAAAGATTTAACTGTTTAGATAAATTTATAAAAAGTAAAGTGATTTTGTCTTTAATTCGTAGAGTATTAGGATCAACACAAGGTATTGAAATGATTCATGTTGAAGATATAATTTTATTATGTGAAAAAAATGTAGGTAATAAATTTTTAACACCTAATAAAAAAATTAAAGTGATGGTAAATAAAGGAAAAGTGCATTTTATAAAACAAATATAAAAGGGAACAATAAATAGATTGTTCCCTTTTATTTATCTGCTTGAACTTTATGTAAATTTATGATATAATATTCATATTCACTTTAAATAGGTGAAAATAAATTAAAAAAGAGGTTAATGTAATGGAAAACAGCAATAGTGTTAGCAACAGTAACTCTGGCGGAGTAGGCTATATTGTTCTTCTAATTGCACTTGTTGTGTTTATATCTTTTCTAAATGCTAATAGTAAATCAAATCCAAATGACAACATTAAAAATGAAAATGTTATTCAGAATTTGAACAATGATTCCAACCGGATTAATGTAACTGATAATGAATTTTATTGGCTTACAATGTTGGTTGCGTGCGAGGGAGGACATGAAACACAAGAAGGACAGATTGCAATTGCAGCCACGGTACTTAACAGGTTAAATGCTTCATACAATGGAGCTACTTGTATTGCAGATGTAATATTTGACCCATATCAGTATTCCTGTGTATGGGGATGGGATTTTCATATAGGTGAACAAGCAGTATATTATTCCAATCTTGAAGAAATGGGATTAGATGTTGAAACTATTGAAAACTCAGTAAAAGCTGCGTTAAACGGCGAAGATCCAACAAAAGATGCACTTGGAGGTGGCGCATATTATTATTATAATCCAGATGCAACATCAGACGAAGAATTGGAGACAAGAAAAAACATTACAAAAAAAATTCGTATAGGTAACCATATCTTTTACAGGATATGGGATTGACAATTAACAAGGAGGATTATCATGAAAGAGAAAGCTGAAAAGTATTTTATTATTGGATCTATTGCACTTATGGTGATTATGACACTGATAGGGAAATATTCTTATGAATCTGAAGAGAAAAAATCCAATTCATCAGATGAAATATCACAACAAGTTGAAATGGATCAAGATTATGCAATATCACAAGAAGATGTACAAGTGGACGAACAAGAAGCAGCAAAAAAAGAACTGGTCAGATTGGTATATTCGGAAGGTAGAAACAAGTCTGATAATCTTAACTGTGCAATAGCTGCAGTAGTTATAAATCGGTTAAGAAATCCAAATTTTCCTAAAAGTATCACAGATGTCATATATCAGCCAAGTCAGTTTATTAGTGTATATACAAATACTTTGGTTGAGTATGAAAACATTCCTGATGAAGATAGGAAAAATGTAGAGAGTGCGGTTGATTCAGCATTCATAGGCACTGATCCAACAGATGGAGCATTATTCTTTTATGTAAAAGATGATAAAGATTCAGAAGAAAATGTAAGGATAATGAAACAATATGAATATACGGAAATAGAGGGTTTCATCTTTTTAAGAGATTACCCGTATTAAAATCTCTTTAAACTCCAACAAATAAGTTGGAGTTTTTTCTTTGCGTAGCACAAACTAAGATTATTCTTTTAATTTGTCATTTATGTTACAAAGTGACTAACAACTCCGTATTTCCGTAATATTCATAAAATTATGTCGAATTTTGTAATGTAAAAGTTTTGTGAATGCCTTGAAATGTAGGAAAAATTATGTTATAGTTTCTAATAGATTTTTAAAGAATATGATAAAACATAAAATTGCAGACATAATATAGTAGAACAAGAACATGTTTTATATAAGGAGGTAAAACTTTGAAAAATAGTATAAAAACTTTAGCAATATGGGGATTAATTGGACTAATATTCATTGTACTTATAACATCAATTTTAGAGAATAATGATAGGAAACTTTCATATTCTGAATTGGTAACAAAAATTGAAGCTAATGAAGTGGAAAATATTGAAATTAATTCATCAGGTACATCAGCAGTAGTGAAATTAAAAGATAATGATATCAAAAAAGAAGTTAACATACCAAATATGGAAAGCTTTATGAATACATTAAATGAACCAATGAAAAATAATCAAGTAGAGGTTAAAGAAAAATCTGAATCTTGGTTTATGGTTTTATTAGGATTATTAACACCTTTCGGATTATTAATAATTTTCTTTGTGTTCTGGTTTATGCTAATGAATAGAAACCAAGGTGGTGCTGGAAAATCAGTATCATTCGGAAAAAGTAAAGCAAAAAATATTACAGAATTAGATAAAAACAAAGTAACATTTAATGATGTTGCAGGTGTAGATGAAGAAAAAGAAGAGTTACAGGAAATTGTAGAATTTTTAAAAAGTCCAAAGAAATTCACAGACATGGGAGCTAGAATTCCTAAAGGAGTTTTATTAGTAGGACATCCTGGAACAGGTAAAACATTATTAGCAAAAGCAGTAGCAGGAGAAGCTGGAGTACCATTTTTCATTATAAGTGGTTCAGACTTTGTTGAAATGTTCGTAGGTGTTGGTGCATCACGTGTTAGAGATTTGTTTGAACAAGCAAAGAAAAATGCACCATGTATAATATTTATAGATGAAATTGATGCAGTAGGACGTCAAAGAGGAGCAGGTGTTGGTGGAGGACATGATGAGAGAGAGCAAACATTAAACCAATTACTTGTCGAAATGGACGGATTTGCAACAAATGAAGGTGTAATAGTTTTAGCAGCAACAAATAGACCAGACATTTTAGATAAAGCTTTATTACGCCCTGGAAGATTTGACAGACAAATAGTAGTTTCAGCACCTGATGTAAAAGCAAGAGAAGAAATATTAGAAGTTCATGCAAGAAAGAAAATAATAGGTACAGATGTTGATTTGAAAACAATTGCAAAAAATACATCTGGATTTTCAGGTGCAGACTTAGAAAATGTATTAAATGAAGCAGCATTATTGGCAGCAAGAAGAAATAAATCAGAAATAAATATGGCTGAAATTGAAGATGCAATGGTTAAAGTTACAATGGGACCAGAAAAGAAAACAAGAGTAAGAAGTGAAAAAGAAAACAAACTTGTTGCATATCATGAAGCTGGTCACGCAGTTGTAAGCAGATTTTTACCAACACAAGATGCAGTACACCAAATTTCAATTGTACCAAGAGGTATGGCTGGTGGATATACAATGTATAGACCAACTGAAGATAAATCATTTATGTCAAAATCAGAAATGTTAGAGCAAATTGTTTCATTATTAGGTGGAAGAGTTGCTGAACAATTAATTTTAAATGATATATCAACAGGTGCAAGCAATGATATTGAAAGAGCTACACAAATAGCAAGATCAATGGTAACAAAATATGGTATGAGTGAAAGAATAGGAGCAATAATGCTTGGACAAAACCAAGAAGAAGTCTTCTTAGGAAGAGACTTCTCTCAAGGAAAAGGCTATTCAGAAGAAACTGCAGGAATTATTGATGAAGAAGTTAAAGCAATTGTTGATAATGCATATAAGACAGCTGAAGATATATTAAAGGCAAATATTGACAAACTTCACGCTGTGGCTGGTGTATTACTTGAAAAAGAAAAAATTGATGGAGAAGAATTTGATGCAATCTTCGCATAAAAGAATTAGGGCATAGCCCTAATTCTTTTTTTTGAAACATTTGAAACATTTGGGTACGGTCTTTATTATTAATCTTATTTTACTTATAAAATCTTGATTTTATGATAAAATATGTTATAATGAATAAAATTAATTTAGGAGGTCATATTATGCCAGATTTAAAAGGTACAAAAACAGAAAAAAATTTAATGGATGCATTTGCAGGAGAATCACAAGCTAGAAATAAGTACACATATTATGCAAGTAAAGCAAAAAAAGAAGGTTATGAACAAATAGCTGCTATTTTTCAAGAAACAGCAGACAATGAAAAAGAGCATGCAAAAATTTGGTTTAAATTATTACATGATGGTGAAGTTCCAACAACAACACAAAATTTAGAAGATGCTGCAAATGGAGAAAATTATGAATGGACAGATATGTATGACAGAATGGCTAAAGAAGCAAAAGAGGAAGGTTTTGATCATATTGCTTATTTATTTGAAGCTGTTGGAAAGATTGAAAGAGAACATGAAGCTAGATATAAAAAATTATTAGAAAACATTGAAGGTGGGCTAGTATTTAGCAAAGATGGAGATGCAATTTGGAAATGTAGAAATTGCGGACATATTGTTATAGGAAAACAAGCTCCTGAAGTTTGCCCTGTATGCAATCATCCTAAATCTTATTTTGAAGTTAAAGCTGAAAATTATTAAAAATCAATAAATTATATAAAAAGATGCCAAAATCGCTAAAAATTTGGCATCTTTTTTTGCATAAAATGGAAAAAATGTTGATTTTTTTCAAAAAATGTGCTATAATAAAAAAGTACTGAACTATCGGTATAGTATACATAAGATAAAAGGAAAGGGATAAACATACAAAAACATGTATGTTTTAATTTGTTTTTAAATACAATTTAAAGATATTACAAAAGTTTATAAGGAGGATGTAAAATAATGTTTAAATTTAAAATGTCTTTATTATTAAAAAATGTTAAGTTTAGAGTTGCAGTTATAGTATTAGCAATTGCAGCAATAACAGCAGGTATAATTTTTATACCAAAAAACAAAGCTACTGAGGTTAGTAAGTACGTAAACATTAAAGCTAATCAATCAGGAGTTACAGTTGGAGGACAAGGAATTACAGTAATTGAAAAAGATGGAAATGCAACTGGATATGATAACTTATTCTGTATTCAAGAAGAAGCAAATTTAAGTTATAAAACATATAGTAATCCAATTGATATTCCAAGTGCAGGAAAATATTTTAGCCAATATAATTGTGCAAGATGGTTGATAAACAATATGTATTTATCAACTACAACTGGATCAGATGGATTAAATAGTAATGTTGCTAAAAATGTTGCTTTAATAAATTTAGCAAACTTATTAACATCAGATACAGTAAAAGCTAAAGTTGCTACATATGGTTTTGATGGTTCAGGTGTTACTCCACAAAAAATCTTTGCTTTAAAAGATAAAAAAATTGGTACAACTTATAGCAAAAATGCAATTGAAGTGGTAGAGCAAATTGCTTTATGGAAATATACAAAAAATGCAGGTACAAAAGTATCAAGCACATATAGAAGCAATCCAAATCAATATTTAGATGGAGCTAATTTGTCAGCTGATGAACAAAAAACTTTAAAATATGTATTTTATGCTTTAACAGCAATTGCGGACACTAAGGCAAATACAGAAAGTTCAAATTCAATTACAAATTATGTTGTATTAAAAAAAGATAATGCAAAATTTAATGAAAGTACATATAAAGTAGGACCATATTACTTAGAATCAAATGGTGTTAGATTAACATCTTATAGTTTTGGTAGTGCTGATAAAGCTCAATATCCAATTAAAGTTACAATTACTAAAAATGATGGTTCAACAGTAACAGCAGGAAGCGAAGTTGTAGAAAAAAATAATGACGGAAGTTTCTATATTAATTTAAACGGATATAAAGATAATGTTAAAAAAGTATCATTTAAAATGGATTATATTACATCAAAAATATATACACAAGCATATGTAGTAGATGGTGGAGATAAACAAAACTTAATGGGTGTTGAAAAATCAGTAGGTGCTACAAGTTTAAGTGACACTAAAGATATAGTAATAACTCCAGCATCAGGAAAATATAGTGTTATTTTGAAAAAGACAAAAAAAGACGGAACAACAGTAATTACAGAATCACCAGCAACATTCAAAGTTAATGGAAATGAAAAACAAACTGTAAATGGTATCTTAGATATAGAAAAAGAAAAAAATATTGAAAATGCAAATCAAGTTGATACATATGAAATTGTTGAGACAAAAGCACCAGAAGGATATACAGCTTTTAGTGGTACAATGAAAGTAAATGTAAACTTCAAAGAAGAAAATAAAAAATTCATAATCGATGAAGAAAAAACAACAACAGAAGGATTTGTTGGTGGTGCAAATGTTAATGTTTCATCAAAAGATGCTACAATAACAATTACAGTACCAAATGAAGAATTACCAAAACCAGGCGAATATAATGTTGAATTATATAAAGTAGATGAAAATAATAATTTAGTAATATCACCTGCAAAATTTGAAGTAAACGGAAAAGAAGCTATTACATCAAATGGTAAAATAGTTGTTGCTTCAAATGTTAAAGTTAATGATGACACAACAGTTGGAACATATACAATTAAAGAAACAGAAGCACCAGAAAACTTTACTTTATTTAATGGAACTATTACTTTAAATGTAAAAATGTCAAAAGTAAACAATGCATATATATTAAAAGAAGAAGGAATTGATTTTAAATATACATCATCAGAAAATGTTAAAAATCCTTCATTCAAATTAGAAGGTTCAACAATTAAAGTTTACGTACCAAATATATCAAAAGAATTTGATTTAGCATTACGTAAATATATTTCAAAAATAGATGGAAAAGATGTTACACCAAGCAGAGAACCAATAATCAATGAACAATCTATCAAAAACTTAGAAGAAACAGGAACAGCTTCATATTATCATATAAAAGATAGTATTGGTGTTACAGTTGGTTCAGAAGTTGAATATACAATTAGAGTATATAACGAAGGTGAAATCTTAGGATTTGCTAAAACAATTACAGATTATATTCCTGATGGATTAACATTCATAAAAATAGCTGATGAAAGTGCAAAAGAATATACAACAACAGCTAAAGAAGGAGACAAAGTAATTGTTCTTAACTATAACGGAAATAGAGATATTCAATCATTAAGAGATTTCATTGGACAAAAAGACTTTAAAGTAACAGATAAATATTATCAAGAAGTAAAAATAATTTGTAGAGTTAATGATACAGATAAAACATATATTACAAGCCGTGCAGAAATAACAAACTATGGATATACAGAAAAAGATGCTGAAGGAAATGTAATATGGAAAGAAGCTAAAGCAATTGGAAAAGTAGATAGAGATTCAGTTCAAGATACAATTAAAGGTGCTTTAGATTTAGATAATTGGTATGAAAATGCTAAAGAAAGAACATATAAAGATGCTGATGGAAAAGTAGTAGTTGATAAAAATTACTATCCAGGTGTTCAAGATGATGATGATTTTGAAACTGTTGAAGTATTAACTGGAAAATATAATGTTATAATTAAAAAAGTTGACAGTTCAAATGAGGATGTAAAATTAGCAGGTGCATATTTCTCAATAAAAGGTTCAAATGTTGATAAAGAAGTTGGACCTACAAATAACAATGGTGAAGTTACAGCTTTAAATGGTGTTCAAATTAAAAATGATAAACAAGTTGATGAATACAAAGTTAAAGAAACAAAAGCACCAGCAAACTATAAAAAATATAATGGTGAAATTACAGTTAAAATAGCTACAAAACATAATGGAAGTACATTTGTAATAGATGAAAAAAATACAACAGTTAATGGAAAAGATGTTAAATTCTATACAAATAAAGAAAATACAACAATTACAATTGTTGTACCAAATACTAAAAAAGAATTTGACTTATCATTACGTAAATTTATTACAGAAATAAATAATGAAAAAATAGCTAATAGTAGAGAACCAAAAGTTGACACATCAAAATTAATTAGTGGTGAATCTACAACAGCAACATATAATCATTCAAAAGACCCACTTGAAGTTAATACAACTGATATAGTTACATATACAATTAGAGTATATAACGAAGGTGAAATGGATGGATATGCTTCTAAAGTTATGGATGATATTCCTGAAGGAGCAGTATTTATTCCAGGTGAATATGATAAAGAAGGTAAACCAACAAATATTAATGCTAAATATGGTTGGGTTGCATATAAAGAAATGAAAGATGGCGAAAAAGCTGATAAAGCAAATGTTATTACATATAATAATAAATCATATGTTGTAACAGATAAAGTTGAAGAAGCTGACGTTATCGTTACTGATTACTTATCTAAAGCAAATGGAGAATCTAACTTAATTAAAGCATTTGATGCAAAAAATAATAAATTAGATTATAAAGATGTAAAAGTTTCATTTAAAATAGTAGAACCTGAAAAATCTGATAGAATTATAACAAATTATGCCCAAATTACAGAAGATACTGATTCTAATGGAAAAACAGTTACAGATAGAGATTCTACTCCAAATGAATGGAATGAAGGAGAAGATGATCAAGATATAGAAAAAGTTAGAGTTAGATATTTTGATTTAGCATTAAGAAAATGGGTAACTAAAGCTATAGTATACGAAAAAGGTGAAAAAACAGTTACTGAAACAAATCATGGACCATGGGATAACCCAGAACCAGTTGTAAAAGTTGACTTAAAAAATACAAATATTAATAATGTTGAAGTAAAATTTGAATATTCAATTCGTGTATTTAACCAAGGTGAAATCGCAGGTTATGCAAAAGAAATTTCAGATTATATTCCAGAAGGATTAAAATTTGTACCAGCTGATAACCCAGATTGGAAAGAAGTTGACGGAAAAATAGTAACTAGAGCATTAGAAAACAAATTATTACAACCAGATGAATATGCAGATGTAACAGTAACATTAACATGGATTAATGGAGCAAATAATTTAGGATTAAAAACAAATACTGCTGAAATAAGTGAAGATTACAATGAATGGGGAACAAAAGATATTGATTCAACACCAAACAATAAAGTTCCAGGTGAAGATGATATTGATGATGCACCAGTAATCTTAGCTGTTAGAACAGGTGCTCCAATAGTGTATACAGGTGTTGCAGTTGCTGCAATCGCAATTGTTTCATTAGGTATAGTAGTTATCAGAAAAAAAGTTTTAGCTTAATAGATTAATACAAGCGAAATTTGATAAAGATATTTTAAACATTTTATATAAAGCAAGAGGCATTAGCCTCTTGTTTTTTTGCCTTAATAATGATATGATATGCATGTATAAGAGCTTTGCAAATAATGCTAAAATTACAATTAATTAAAATTGCAAAGACGTGTTAGGAGGATTGAATTTAAATGGAAAAAATTATTCAAATTATTGCAGATGAATTAGGTGTTAAGTATGGCCAAGTTGAAAATACGGTTAAGTTAATTGATGAGGGAAATACTATTCCATTCATTGCACGTTACAGAAAGGAAGTTACTGGAGGGTTAAGTGACGAACAATTACGTGATTTGGGAGATAGATTAAATTATTTGCGTAATTTGGAGACTAGAAAACAAGAAGTAAAGAATTCGATTGAAGAACAAGGAAAGTTGACAGATGAAATTATTTTAGCACTTGAAAATGCAAAGATTTTAGCAGAAGTAGAGGATATTTATAGACCATATAAACAAAAGAAAAGAACAAGAGCAACAGTTGCAAAGGAAAAAGGATTAGAACCATTAGCAGAAATAATTTTTGCTCAAGAAGATAAAAGAGATATTAATGAAATTGCCAAAGATTTTATTGATAGTGAAAAAGGTGTAGAAACAGTTGAGGATGCAATAGCTGGAGCAATGGATATTATTGCAGAAAACATTTCTGATAATGCAAAATATAGAAAAGAAATTAAAAGATTATGTTATAGAGATGGTTTGATAGTTACTAAAGGAGATCCAGAAGTAAAATCAAGTTATGAAATGTATTACGATTTCAATGAAAAAGTAAATAGAATTCCAAGCCATAGAATTTTGGCTATTAATAGAGGAGAAAAAGAAGATTTCCTAAAAGTAAAAATGGAAAAACCTGAGGAACAAATTTTACAATATATAGAAAAAGATATTATAAAAAATGGAGAATCAAATCAATATACTCAAATATTAAGAGATACTATTTTAGATAGTTTTAAAAGATTGATTGAACCTTCAGTAGAAAGAGAAATCCGTTCAGATTTAACAGAAAAAGCTGAAGAGCAGGCTATCAAAGTATTCGGACAAAACGCAAAACAATTATTGTTGGGTGCCCCATTAAAAGGTTTAACAGTTATGGGATTTGATCCTGCGTATAGAACTGGATGTAAAATCGCAGTTATAGATGAGACAGGAAAATTACTTACAACAACAACTGTATATCCAACAGAGCCACAAAACGATGTAGAAGGGGCAAAAAAAGAATTAGTTAAGTTAATTAACAAATATGATGTTAACATGATTGCAATAGGAAATGGCACAGCCTCACGCGAATCTGAGTCATTTGTATCAAATATGATTTCCGAGTTAGATAAGGAAATATATTATGCAATTGTAAGTGAAGCTGGTGCATCTGTATATTCTGCATCAAAACTAGCAACAGAGGAATATCCGGATATAAATGTTTCATTAAGAGGTGCAATTTCAATTGCAAGAAGATTACAAGATCCTTTGGCAGAACTTGTTAAAATAGAGCCTAAGGCAATTGGTGTTGGACAATATCAGCATGATGTTAATCAAAAAAGATTAACGGAAAGTCTTACAGGAGTTGTGGAAGATGCAGTTAACAAGGTAGGAGTTGATGTAAATACAGCTACACCATCACTTTTATCATATGTTTCAGGAATTAATAAGACAATTGCTAATAATATAGTTAAATATAGAGATGAAAATGGCAAATTAAAAGAGCGTAAAGAACTTTTGAAAGTGCCTAAATTAGGTAAAGTTGCATTTGAACAATGTGCAGGATTTATTCGTATTTTTGATGGAAAAAATCCATTAGAAATTACAGCTGTGCATCCTGAAAGTTATGATGTTGCTGAAAAACTATTAAAGAAAATAGGGTATGATAAATCTGATTTAATAGATAAAGATAAATTAAATGAAATTAAAGCACATTTGAATGCTTTGAATGTAAAGAAGACATCTGAAGAATTAGAAGTTGGAGAATTAACTTTAAAAGATATTATTGATGAACTTTCAAAACCTGGAAGAGATCCGAGAGATGAAATGCCAAAGCCAATTTTACGTAGTGATGTTTTGAAATTCGAAGATTTAAAAGAGGGAATGATATTAACTGGAACAGTAAGAAATGTAATTGATTTTGGGGCTTTTGTGGATATTGGTGTTAAACATGATGGACTAGTACATATATCTGAATTAAGTGATAAATTTGTTAAAAATCCATCTGATATTGTTTCTGTTGGAGATGTTGTAAAGGTTAAAGTTATTAAAATAGATACTGAAAGACAAAAAGTTGGATTAAGTATGAAGATTTAATATTTAAAAAACTTACTCATTAAAGAGTAAGTTTTTTTCTATCTATTACTTATATTTTAAAAGCAATAAAAAAAGAAAAATATTATAGTTGAATTAATTTTAATTTAAATATATACTAAATATGTAAGTAGAATAAAAATAATATCAAAAATAAAATATACACAATTTAAGGAGGATATGTATGGAAAAGAAGAATGATGCAATGATTGAAAAAGTTAAAAATGTATGTATTATTGTGTTATCTATTATTTTATTTATATATTTAGTATTAGGTATAAATTCTATGATGCATGGAGAAAAAATGGGATTTTTCAATTTGCGATTTTATATAATGTCTTCTGATTCGAAAGAAGCAAATACTACTTTAGGTGATTTAGTTATTGCTAAAAAAATAAATATTAATAAGATAAAAGAAAATGACAATATTATTTATAAAAGAGATAATAAAATGTTCATAAAAAAAGTTATAAAAATAGACAATGAACAAGGCTCTAATATTTTTGTTAAAGAAGATGATGTGATTTCAAATGAAATTATTGAGAATGCAGAAATAATGGGAAAAGTTTTAACTGTTCAAAAAGGTTTTGGAAATATAGCTTTATTTATAAAAAGTCCAATTGGAGCATTTAATATGCTGATGATTATGATATGTGTAATTATCATAATAAAAAAATTAATGAAAAATAGCAAAAATGAAATAAATGAATCTGCAGAAATTACTAAAATTGCTAAAAGTTCAGAAGAAGATGAAAATAATGATAAAAAATAAGAGGATAAATTATGAAAAAAAGTGATAATGAGAAAAAAGTTGAAAGAAGTAAGTTAAAAAAAATTATTAATATAATTGAATATGTAGTTATCTTTCTTGTAATATTTGTAAATGCTGTTTTAATAATCGAGTCTGTGAATAATCCTAATAAGACTCCTTCATTTTTAGGTAGAAAAGCATTTGTTATTATATCAGGAAGCATGATTCCAGAAATACAAATAGGTGATGTTGTTTTAGTTAAAGAAACTGAGAATGTTCATGTTGGCGATATTATAGCATTTAGAAGGGATTCTAGTGTAATTGTTCATAGAATAGTTAAAGAAATGAATATTAAAGGCAATGTTATGTACCAAACAAAGGGTGATAATAATAATATAGAAGATGCTGAATTAGTGGATGTTTCAACAATTGAAGGTGTTAGCACAGGTAAAATTCCGTATATTGGAAAAGTGCTGATGTGGTTATATAATCATTTATATATCGTTATTGTTGTTCTAATATTTATTTTAATAGTAAAATACTTTTTCTTTTAAAATTGAAATCATAAAAAAACTCTTTTGAAATAGAATTGTTATATAAATATTTCAAAAGGGGTTTTTTTATGGAACATATAGTAAAAACAACATTATTAGGGTTATTTTTTGGTACATTTGGTACAACACTAGGAGGAATTATTGGTATAGTTTTCAAGAAAAATTCAAATAGATTTTTAAGTTTTGTATTGTCTGTTGCATCAGGCTTAATGACAGCAATTGTATGTTTTGAATTAATACCTGAAGCTTTAGAAATATCAAATGTTAGTACAACAATATTTGGTATAATATTTGGAGTTATGCTAATGATTTTTTGTGATAAAATTGTTGAAAAAAGATTTCAAAAAATGAATTTTAATGATAAAAAAGATGGTTTATTAAAAACAGGAATAATTGTAAGTATAGGGCTTGCTATTCATAATTTTCCTGAGGGATTGGCAATTGGCTCTGGTTTTGAAGCCTCTATTACATTAGGCTATTCTCTTGCAATTGCAATTGCTATGCATGATATACCAGAAGGGATTTCAATGGCTGTTCCAATGAAAAATGGAGGAATGAATTCTTTGAAAGTTATATTTTTTGTTATTTTATCAGGAATAACAACGGGTTTGGGAGCTTTTTTCGGAGCTTTAATTGGTGGTATTTCTAAAAATGTGATAGCATTATGTTTAGCTTTTGCAGCTGGTGCGATGTTATATATAGTTTCTGGAGAGTTGATGCCTGAATCTAATAATTTATATAAAGGAAAATTGTCAACTATTGGTAATATTGCAGGCTTTATTTTAGGAATGTTTAGCTTGAACATTTGATAATTTTTTATTGCAAAATCAGGAAATAAGAACCATCCTCATTTCCTGATTTATTTACATCCTTTTGTAGAAATTCTTTTTGGAAAATAATAGGAAATCTATTGAAAAAATATGGTTTTCAAGATATAATACCAAAAGAATATAACATAGGAGGAATAGGGTATGGCTACAAGAGATAAAAATATATGGATTTTAATAGTATTTATACTAGCAGGGCTAGTAATAGGGGGACTTATAGGTCAACTAGCATCAAGAGTTGATGCATTGTGGTGGTTGGCATATGGTGAGAGTTTTGGTTTATCTGAACCATTAAAATTAGATTTAAGCATTGTAAAATTAACGTTTTCATTAATGTTGAAAATAAACATATCTAGCATTATTGGTATGGCAATTGCTATTTTTGTATATAGAAAAGTGTAATTAAAAAGACAAAACATATATTTCTGGGGGAAAGGAGTATTATGACAATTAAAATTAAACAACTTCCAGAAAGTGAAAGACCATATGAAAAATTGGAAATATATGGTGAAAAAATGTTATCAAATGCCGAGCTTTTGGCAATAATAATTAAAAGTGGTACTAAAGAAAATACATCTGTGGAACTTGCAAATAAAATACTTTCAATGGTTGAAAGTAGAAATAACGGTAGTAAATTTTTAAAAAACTGTGTTAAAGAAGAAGATCTAGATGCAAATAACAATTTATTGCAAACTTTGCAAGGTATATCATTAGAAGAATTTCAGAAAATTAAAGGTATAGGAAAAGTTAAAGCAGTTCAATTAAAAGCTGTTTGTGAGTTAGCTAAAAGAATGACTCAACCTGTAAATAAAAGGAATATAAAAATAAGATCTTCTGATGATGCTGCTAGACTTATAATGGACGAGTTTATTGGCGAAAATGTTGAACATGTAAAACTATTGTTATTAAATGCTAAAAATATAGTTGTTAGAGTTGTAAATATTTCAAAAGGTGGAATGAATTCAGCTATTGTAGAACCAAAGGAAATTTTGCAAGAGGCCATAAAATCAGGAATTCCTAAAATCATTTTGGCTCACAATCATCCAAGTGGAGATTGCACGCCAAGTAGAGCTGATATAGATTTAACGAAACGTTTATATTCAGCAGCAAATATTTTAGGAATTCAATTATTAGATCATATTGTAATTGGCGACAGATGTTATACAAGTATTTTTTCAGCAGAAAGGATTGTGTAAAATAAAAATGAAGAAAACAAGATTTAAAAAAATTATTGGATTAACATCAAAAGATATTGGTATTGACTTAGGTACTGCTAATATATTAGTTACATTAAAAGGAAAAGGAATTGTTTTAAAAGAACCTTCAGTTGTAGCTATTGATAAAAAAACAGGAAACATTTTAGCTACAGGATATGAAGCAAAAGAAATGTTAGGTAGAACTCCAGATGAAATAAAAGCTGTAAGACCAATGAAAGACGGTGTTATTGCTGATTTTACTGGTACACAATTAATGTTAAAAAATATTTTAAATAAAGTTTGTCAAAGATATAGTATTAGAAAACCAAGAGTTATTGTTGGCGTACCATCTGGAATTACAGAAGTTGAAGAAAGGGCTGTTGAAGAATCAGTTTTATATGCTGGTGCAAGAGAAGTATATTTAATTGAAGAACCAATGGCTGCTGCAATTGGTTCTAATATGGATGTAGCTGAACCAAGTGGAAACATAATAGTAGATATTGGTGGAGGAACAACGGAAGTTGCAGTTATTTCATTAGGTGGAATTGTTGTAAGTAATTCAATAAGAGTTGCTGGTGATGAGTTAGATGAAGATATAGTTAATTATGTTAAAAGAGAGATGAATTTAGCAATAGGTGATACAACTGCAGAAGACATAAAAATAGAAATTGGATGTGCATTGCCTTTAATGACAGATTTAGAAAAAGAAGTTAAAGGAAGAGATTTAGCAACAGGATTGCCAAAAACTGTATATATTTCTTCGTCTCAAATTCAAGAAGCGATGCAGGAATCAATAGCAAAGATTATTGATGTTGTTAAAATCACTTTAGAAAAAACACCACCTGAGCTTGCATCAGATATTATGGAAAAAGGAATTATTCTTGCAGGTGGAGGAGCTTTAATAAAAAATTTGGACAAGCTTTTAAGTCATGCTACTGGAATGCCAGTTTTAATTGCAGATAATCCATTAGATTGTGTTGCAAGAGGTGCAGGAAAAACATTAGAAGAAATTGAAAAATTAAAGTCTGTGTTAATAAATTCAAGAAAAAGAAGATAATGTTTCAAGTAAGAGAAGGAGGAAAGGCAATCTAAAATGAAGAATAATAAAAAGAGCACAGTTATTGGAATTATAATAACAATTTTAATTTTAATATTTTTAGTTGCCGTTTCTAATATTAAAATTGAAAAAATATCTCAATTAGGAAAACCATTTACTAATTTTGTGAATTCAATTCAAAGTGGCATGGTTTATTTAAAAAATAAGATTGCAGGAAATGATTCATTTTTTATAAATTTAGAAGAAATGAAACAAGAAAATGAACGATTAAAAAAAGAAAATAGTGAGTTAGAACAATCTTTAAGAGAGTTGGAAATTGTAAAAGCAGAAAACTCTACTTTAAAGGAATATGTTAATTTAACAGATAAATATTCCGAATATACAACACATCCAGCTGATGTAATTCAAAGAGATATAAGTAATTATAGTAAAACAATAATTATAAATGCCGGAAAAAAAGATGGAATTGATGTCAATATGACTGTAATTGCAGATAAAGGTTTAGTAGGACATGTTATTTCAGTAACAGATAATACTGCAAAGGTACAAACTATTATAGATACTTCAAGTTCTGTAACAAGTACTATTAGTACTACAAGAGATAGTATAGTTTTAAGAGGTGTTATAGATTCTAATAAAGAATTAAAAGCTACTTTTATTCCAACAGAAGCCAATATTTTAGAGGGTGACACAGTTGAAACATCTGGAATTGGTGGAATTTATCCAAAGGGAATTCATATTGGTACTATCAAAAAGGTTGTAAATACAAAAAATATTACAAACAGATATGCAATTGTTGAAACAGCAGTAGATTTTTCAAAATTAGAAACTGTTTTAGTTATAACAAATTAATAGATAATTTTGAAAAATTTTTTATAATAATCTTAAAGAGAAGGTGAGATAACTGAAAAAAACTATTTCAATTATAGGAATAATAGTTATATTTTTTATATTATATTTTTTACAAATTAATTTTTTTAGCTGGTTTAATATTGCTGGTGTAAAGCCAAATTTATTTGTAGTTCTAATTTTATGTATAGGATTATTTATTGGTAGAAATGTAGCAGTTCCATTAGGATTTATTTTTGGTATATATCTAGATGTTTTAACAGGAAAACAAATAGGAATTTCAGCATTGATGTATGCTGGAATTGGTTTTTTAGGTGGATATTTTGACAAAAACTTTTCAAAAGATAGTAAACTTACAATATTACTTATGGTAGCTGGAACAACTATTGCGTTTGAAACGGTTGTTTATTTATATACAATTGCAAGAAATGCGATACCATTGGAGCTTCTTGGATTTATCAAAATTTTAATTATAGAGGTTGTCTTTAATGTCTTACTAACAATTATTTTGTATCCATTAATTAGAAAATCTGGATATTATTTTGAGGAAATATTTAAAAAGAAAAGATTTTTAACTAGATATTTTTAACAGATATTTAATAAAATAATTTGATTTAATAAAAATATAAAAGGAAGGTGAGAAGTTGTGAATGAATCTGATGTAAAGAATAATAAAATAAAATATAATATTCTTTCAATGTTAGTGTACATAATCGGAATTATTCTTCTAATTCAACTTTTCAACTTACAAATTATTAAAGGACAAGAATTTAGAGAACAGTCTAATACAAGATTAACAAGGGAATCTATTTTAAAAGCCGCCAGAGGAAATATTTTAGATAGAACAGGTAATCCAATAGTATCAAACTCTATGGGATTTAGATTAGATTTATATAAGACAAAAGTTGATAATCAAACTTTGAATGAAACAATTTTGAATATTGTTAAAATTCTTGAAAAAAACGGAGATAAATATAATGATAATTTACCAATAAAAATAAATCCTTTTTCTTTTGATTCTGATAATGAAGATTATATAAGAAATTGGAAAAAGAAAAATAGAATTGATGAGAATGCATCAGCAGAGGATTGTTTTTATGCATTAAAGGAAAAATATGAAATTAATAGTACAAATATAGAAGAAACAAGAAAAATTATGACAATAAGATATGAAATATCTCAAAATGGATATAGCAGTACAAAACCAGTAGAAATATGCGGAAATTTAAGTAGAGAAAGTAGTATGGAACTAAGTGAAAAAAATTCAATGTTTGCTGGAATTGATATTGTAACAGAACCTATAGTTTCATATAATTCTGGAAGTTTAGCTTCTCATATTTTGGGTACGGTTGGAAAAATAACTCAATCAGAGTTAGAAGGAAAAGAAAATATTTATGATGTAAATGACTTAGTTGGAAAAACTGGAATTCAATATGTATTTGAAGATCTATTAAAAGGAAAAAATGGAATAAGACAAATTGATATGGATATAGAAGGAACTGTTACAGGAGAATATATTGCACAAGAAGCTGTGGCTGGTTCTGATATTGTACTTACAATTGATTCAAATGTTCAAGAAATTGCTGAAAAAGCGCTTAAAGATAATATTACAAAAATATCAACAGGAGGTTTTTCTTCAAGAAGTGATGCAAATGCTGGAGCAGTTGTTGTAATGAATGTGAAAACTGGTGAAATCTTAGGAATGGCAAGCTATCCAGATTATGAACCACAATTATTTGTTAATGGAATAAGTAATGAAAAATATGAAGAATATCAAAAAGTGTCAGCGTTGTATAATAGAGCTATAAGTGGAGCATATGCACCAGGATCAATTTTTAAAATGATAACAGCGATTGCAGGGTTAGAAGCGGGTGTAATTAATGTAAATACAACAATAAATGATACTGGAGTATATCCACATGCACATAAGCCAGTTTGCTGGTATTATACTGAATATGGAAGAGGACATGGTTATTTAAATGTATCACAAGCAATTAAACATTCATGTAATTATTTTTTCTACGAAGTAGGTAACAGAATTGGAATTGATACTCTTGAAAAATATGCAAAATATTTTGGCTTAGGTAAGAAAACAGAAGTTGAATTACCAAGTGAAGCAACAGGTGTTATTGCAAGTAGAAGTATAGCTGATTCAGAAAATAGAACATGGTATGTTGGAGAAACATTATCAGCTGCAATTGGACAAAGTTATAATAATTTTACACCAATACAAATGGCAAAATATATAAGTATGCTAGCAAATGGTGGAAAAAATATAGATGTCACATTGGTTAAAACAATTATAGATAGTAATGGAAATCAAATGGCGAAACAAGAGATTGATGAATATGTAAATAATAGATTGGGATTTTCATCAAATAAAGATGAAGAAGATTTGCACATTTCGGAAAATAATTTAAAAGCAATATTAGAAGGAATGAAGGGGGTTACAAGCGAATCAGGAGGAACAGCATATTCAACTTTTTCTGGGTTTAATGTGGAAGTTGCAGGTAAAACAGGAACAGCTCAGGTAGGAAATAAAACAAATGGATGGTTTGCTGGTTTTGCACCATATGATAATCCGGAAATAGCAATAGTGGTAGTAGTAGAAAACGTAACACATGGAGGATATACTGCTGAGGTTGCAAGAGACATTTTTGCAGAATATTTTGGTATGAATGCAAGTGAAATTGTTGAATCTCAAGAAGCAATCCCAAGCGGACAAGTCGTAAGATAAAAAGCAATAAAAGAATTAGAAAGGATGAAAAAAATGACTAGTAATGGTATTGGATTTAATTGTAGGAGAAAACAACTTACTGTCAAAATCAGAGAACATATGGAATTAAGGGAAATGGTAAGTAGTTTAAGAAAGAAGATGCCTGAAATTAGATTACTTTACAAAAATAGTGAACCTGATACAATATCAATTATTGGTAAAGATTTTAACGAAAAGGAAGAAAAAGTATTGAGCAAATTAATGGCAAAATACTTTAAGGGAAAAGTGAAATTTGCAAATTCAGAAAGCTTAGGACTATATGCAATTAGAAAACCTTTTCAAAAAGAAATTGCATCATCACAAACAACTTTTTATAGACATTCATTACGTTCAGGACAAAAAATTGAATATCCTGGAAGTATAGTAGTACTTGGTGATGTAAACAATGGTGCAGAAGTAATTGCTGGTGAAAATATAATAGTTTTAGGTATATTAAGAGGACTGGCACATGCTGGTGCAAAAGGAAATAAAGAGGCTATCATATCAGCTGGTTCAATAGAGGTTAGTCAAATAAGAATATCAAATGTTATTAGAAAATGTAATAAAGATGAATTTGAAAATTCTATGATAAAAACTAATGCATATATTGATGAAAATGACAATATTGTAATTGAATAATAAAATGGGAATTGTTCTTTCAATTCCCATTTTTATTTTAGCTTAAAAGCAATAAAATTAATGCGATAAACAAGTATTCATCTTGAATGCCTTCTTGATATAAGAAAAATAAAATACATATTAATAGTAAATCATCAAAATATATTTTGATACCTAATATTTCAAATAGTAAATCAGGTTGATTGCAATCTTTATTTTGATTATTTTTTTGCTCTGGAATGTTTTCTTTTTGTATTATTTTTAAATTATCATTAGTAGAGAAAAATTTATTTGTTTGATGTTGATTTGAATAATGAAAATTTGATTTGTTTTTTCTAAAAAATGGTGGAGGAGGAAGAAAATTATTGTACATTTTTATTATCACCACCTAATGGGTTCATTATTTCAAAAATTTTGCCCATTTTCATTAATTGTATGTATTGATCTACTTTGCTTTTCCTACTTTCTTTTAAATATGGTTTTAAAGAATTAAGTAAATTAGTTCTTGAATCATTTGATTTATCGTTCATTGCGGTCATAACTTGTTGTAATTTAAAGAAAGTATTTATGTCAAAATTTTCAAAAGGATTATTGTTTTTAGAAGTTTCAGATTGTTGATTAATATCATTATTTTCAGTGAAATTGTTGGTTGTATTGGATTCATTACTATTATTAGAATTATTCATCGAATTCAAAATATTTTTTACATTTTCTGGCATTTGGCCATTATTCATCATTTGACTGAAGTTTTTTAACATTTCAGACATATCATTATTCAAGAAAATCACCTACTTTTTAATATCATATTCATAAAATAAAACATTATTATTAATACTATGCAGAATGATTTTTAAATGTGATAAGATATTGTTTTTTTATAAATAAAAAGTTAATGTTAAATTTAAAATGTAACTCTTAAAAAAAATACCCCAACATATTGTAATTTTCGCAAAAATATTATAAAATACCATAAGTAAATTGTAATATAAAAAACTATAATAAAATAAATACAAAAAATATATCACAATATGTAAAAAACTTTTTTTGTTTTGCATATCAAAACTGACAAAATTTTGCATTTATATGGAATAGAATATGTGAAGAAAAAAGATATAGAGGTGGTAAGGATGTTTCAAAATATAACAAAAGACTTTAATAAAGAAGAAAGTCAAAAAGAGGATGTTAAATTATATAAAGTAGAAGAAATTAAAGAATTAATAAAAAAGTTTTTCGTAAAACAAAATATAGTATTATATATTGTATCTTTTATGATTTCGATGGTAAGTTTTGGAGGTAGTAGTTCATTAGGATTAGCACCATTTGCACTTGCTATTGTCGCAGCTACTTTAAGTAATTCAATTCCAATAGGGTTTATATATGTGCTAACCTGCATAGGAACTTTTATTGGATTTGGGACAAGTGGGTTATTAAGTTATATTATAACTTCAGTAGTGTTTTTTGCAAGTTTGTTTATTTTAAAAACAAGAATACAAGATGATTGTAATGAGAGAAGAAAAGTTGGTAAAAATTTAATTATAGCTAGCCTAATAGTTCAATTAGTTCCAATAGCTTTTGGTACGTTTTATATATATGATTTATTAATTGGAATTATGCAATCAATTATAGTATTTATTTTTTATAAAATTTTTGTAAATTCTATAACAGTAATAAGAGACTTCAGTTATAAAAAGGTGTTTTCTATTGAAGAATTAATGGGGGCTGCAATGCTTATTGCAATTGCACTTTCAGCTTTGACTCCAATACATATATTTAGTTTTTCTGTAAAAAATATTCTTTGCATTTTGATGGTTTTAATTTTAGGATGGAAAAATGGAATGCTTGTTGGAGCAACAGGTGGAATAACAGTTGGAATTGTTCTTGGAATTATAGATTCTGGTGATCCAATAATGATAGCAGCTTATGCAATATCTGGTTTACTTGCTGGGTTATTTAGTAGATTTGGAAAACCTGGTGTAATTATAGGTTTTGTTTTAGGAAATACTGTTTTAACATATGTGTCAAATGGTAATGTTGTTCCTATTATAATATTCCAAGAAATTTTAATTGCGTCTTTGGGATTGCTATTAATACCTAAGAAAGTTGAATTTGCAATAGAAGATGTATTCAATAATTCAAAACTTTTGCCAGAAACAACTGGAAGGGCATTAGAAGGCAGTAAGGAAACAATTAAGAAATTAACTAATATTTCAGAAACAATTTCAGAATTAGCACAAAGCTATACTCAAGCTGCAGCAACAGTTTTAGATGATGAAATGACAGCTATAGAAAAGGAAAATAAAGAAATTTTTGTTAAAGAATTACGTAACAATATAGAAGGTATGGATGAAAATTTACTTTATGAAGAACTATATTATTCTGATGAGTTAGTAGCTGATGTTTTTAAAGCATTATTAATTAATACAAGAATTACTAAAAAACAATTAATTGAAATTTTTTCAAATCATAACAATTATATTCTTGGATTTGACGAAGAAAATGATAATGAAACGATTAATAAAGATATTTATGAGATGATTAAAAAGATTAATTACTCATATAAAACAAGCAAAATGAAATTTGTTTATAAAAAGAAAATTGAAGAAAACAATAAAAATGTATCTTCACAATTACAAGGCGTTTCAGATATGATTGCAGAAGTAGCTGATGAACTTGAAGAATCACAAAAAAGTGAAACAGATTTATTTAAAAAAGAAAAAGAGCAAATAATTCAGTTGCTAAAACAAAAACAAATAAATATTGATGAAATATATATAAAGAGAGAAGAGTCTGGAAGATATAAAGTAACAATATATCAAAAAGTTTGTGAAGATGCAGATGGTACAGATTGTCCATATAAAACAATTGGACAGGTAGTTTCAAGGGTTTTAAATGAAAAAATGAATTTAGTAGAACAAGTTTGTGGATTAAGAACAAATGAAGAAACTTGCAAATTTTCATATATGTCAAAAGATAAATTTAATTTACAAATAGGAATTGCTAAATCAACAAAAGAAGGTTCACCAGTTTCAGGTGATACAAGCATACAAACAAGACTTGAAGATGGAAAGTATTTAATAGCTTTAAGTGATGGTATGGGTTCAGGACCAGAGGCAAGAAAAAGCAGTAAAATAGCAATAAAAATGCTTGAGAGATTACTTACTTCAGGGTTCAAAAAAGATACTTCGATAAAACTTATAAATTCTACTTTAGCAACAAGTATGAAAGAAGAAGATATGTATGCAACACTTGATATTGCTATACTTGATTTATATGCTAAAAATATGGAATTTGTAAAAAATGGAGCTTGTCCAACTTTTGTAAAAAGAAACAAAGAAGTTCAATTACTAAAATCAATTACAATGCCAACAGGAATTTTAGAAAATATAGAGCTAATTGAGTATGACAAAGATATTGAAAAAGGCGATATTATAGTTATGTGTTCAGACGGAATTATTGAGTCTAACTCAGATTATCAAAACAAGGAATTATGGGTAAAATACTTATTAGAAGAAATTAGTAGTGATGATGTTCAAAAAATAGCAGATATTATTATATCAGAAGCTATTGATAATGATTTTGGAAAAGAAAAAGATGATATGACTGTAATTGTTGCAAAGATATGTTAAGAAAGATTTGAATAAAAAATGGGGATGGTTTTGCTAGAAAATAAAACTATCCCTATTTCCAATCATTTCCATAAAAAAATGAAAAAATAGTTTACAACAAAAAACTAGTTATGTTATAATTTTAGAAGAATAAAATGAGGTGATTTTATAATGAATCAAATATTAGTAACAAATGAAGAAAATGGTGCTAAATCAAGAGAAATAAGACCTATTATTATTTTCTTTTGTGTAGTTTGTATTATTTTTGCACTAATTTTAATTGGCGAAGGAGCTTATTATTTATATAAAAATAAAGGAAAAAATCAAAATTATCCAAAACCAGAAATGAGCTATGAAGAAAATGGTAGTTCACTAAACTTAAGAATAAATGGAGAAAAAGGAATAAATAAAGTAACATATTCTTGGAATGGTGGAAGTGAAAATGTATATGAAGCTAATGGAAAAAGAAATGTTGACTTTGATATAGAAATGCCACAAGGAGAAAATAAATTAGCTGTAAAAGTAACTGATGTTGAAGGAAATGAAACAAAATATGATAATGTTTCAGTGTCATTTACTGCGACTGAAGATACAACTAAACCAGTTATTACTATTGAAAATGCAAATGGAAAATTAGTTGTTACAGCCATGGATGAAACAGAATTAGATTATTTCTCTTATCAATGGGAAGGTTCAGATGTAGTTAAAGTTAATCCGGAAGAAGATAAAAAATTAATAAAACAAGAAATAAATGTAGAACAAGGAACAAAAAGAATTTCTCTTGTTGCAACAGACAAATCTGGAAATCAAGCAAAATTAAGCAAAAAAATTATTGGTTCAAATGGACCTGAAATAAGTGCATCACTTGCAGACGGAAATTTTGTTGTTAAAGTTAAAGATGAACTTGGAATTACAAAAATTGAATATACACATAATGAAGAAGTATCAACAGTAAATAATCTTCCAGAAGGTGCTAAAGAATTTGAATTTAAAGTACCATTAAAAGAAGGTGCAAATTACTTAAAAGTAAATGCCTATGAAAATGGTATAATGACAGAATACAAATGTAAAAAGACAAAATAAAAGTAAGGTGAGTATAAATGATTCAATATATTTATATAGTTGACAATGAAATAGATTTATATGACAAATTAAATGAATTATTTAAAGAACAAGATAATTTTATATTCAAGCATGTTAAAGAAAATGAATTAGATATAGTTTTAAAAAATATTCCTTCATTAATAATTATAGATGAGGATACTTTGCAAGGCAAAACAACTGATATCTGTAATAAAATTCGTGAAAATGATGATAACCGCATTACTCCTGTAATTGTGGTTTCTTCAAATATAGAACATAATCATAGAGTTGAAATTTTACAGTCATCAGTAGAACATTTTATAAAAAAACCAATAGATGAAGAATATCTATATTATACTATTGTAAATATAATTCGTTTGTTGGATATTAATAGAACTGTTAGTCCATTAACAGGTCTTCCAGGAAATGTTCAAATTCAAGCTGAAATGAAGAAAAGATTAATGAATAAAGAAACATTTGTAATGTTGTATTTAGATTTAGATAATTTTAAAGCATATAATGATACATATGGTTTTATAAAAGGTGATGAAATTATTAAATTTACAGCAAGAACAATCGTAAAAAATGTTCATGATATTGATCCTGAAAGGGGATTTATAGGACATATTGGAGGGGATGATTTCATTGCAATAATATCTAATGATAGATATGAAGAATTATGCCAAAATATTATTTTGGATTTTGATTACAATGTGTTAGATTTTTATACTCAAGAGCATATTGAAAAAGGATATATTGAAATAGAAAATAGAAAAGGCGTAATGGAACAATTTCCTTTGACATCTATCTCAATTGGTGTTGTAAAAGTCAATGATGATTTTCACAATATCTTAGAAATTGGTGAAGTTGGAGCACAAGTAAAACGTCTTTCAAAAAGTATACCAGGAAGCACCTATGTTGTAAATAAAAGAAAATATGTATAATGAAATTACCCATAAATGGTAGCAACAAATGCGAATAAAATGTGGAAAACAAAGGAGGAAAAAATGGAAAACCAGGAATTAGTAATAGTTAAAGACAGTTTCTTAAGCAAAATTGCAAAAGCTTTTAAAAAGATTTTCTCTAGAGACAAAGACGTGGAATTGCTATTAAATGAAGGAAATGAAAATAACACCATTGGTACAGAAGTAGAGCTAATTCAAGGTACAAAATATGTTCAATTAGAAATATTAGATGCAAGAAGAGCATATAGAAAATATGTAATAAATAATAATAAAAATATTTCAAATGAAATTTTTGATTATATACAAAATAAATTACAAGAAAATGAAACAGAAATCAACAAATTAATAGAAATAAACAAAGATGAAATTTCATTTGAAAATATATTAGAATATCTTGAAAAAGAAAAGAAAAATAATGGCAAATTTAAACTTAAAAATGAAAAAACAGGGAGCTATAATGTTCCAGTTGGTGTAATAGGAATTGAATGTGAAAATGCAAAAGATGCAATTCAAAGTATGTTTAAAGCTATATCAACAAGAAATTCTATAATGGTATTGCATGATAATTTTAGTAAATATAGTACAGAATCTTTAATTCTTTTAATTATAAAAGAATGTTTGAAAAACTTTTATGTTGATGAAAATCTTATTCAAATGTTCGAAAAAGAAGAAATTGATTTAAATAGCTTAGATAGAGTTATTTTAAATAATAAAAATAATGATGTTAAAACACACAAATCAAATACAATATACATTTATCAAGAAAATGACGCATTTGAAAATGATGTACGAAATGAAGTAGAAAGATTACAAAATAACGATAGATATAAATCATATGACATAAAGCCAATTAAAGGAGAGTTTGGTAATGTAATAAATTATCTTAACAGCCAAAAAGAAGCTCCGGCTGTGTGTATGTATACTAATAATACACAAAGAGCTTATAAGTTTATCAATTGGATTAATTCACCAAATGTTTTTGTTAATACAGGAATACAAAAAAATATTGAGACTTCAATAATTTCAAGCGATTTTTATAATTCAAAATATGTTTTACATGAAGATGTTTTTTAAACATCTTCTTTTTTGTGCAAGAAGGTAATGAAAATGTAATTTAAATGTAATCAAAATGTAATAAAACTGAAAATACTTATACTAGAAAGGATTTAAACGAAGAATAATAATTTAGTTGTTTTTTAAAAAAAATTATTATGGTAAAATATAATAGGTAAAATAGATGTAATCGGAAAGGAAATGATGAGTTTGAAGGACAAAAGATTAAGTAAAAAAATAATATCAAGTGTATTAATAATATTATTTGTAATGTACCCTATATTACAAATATATATGAATGTTGGAGAAGTATTTGCAGCAGGGGCTACCATAACAGAAACATCTATAGAATATTCTACTGAACCAAATCTAAAATTGAAAGGAAATCAAACAGCTAAACTTAAAAGAATTGAACACAAATACAATGTTACATATATTGGATCACATCCTAACGTAATATTTGTTGATGGCAATAATAGCGCGAGGATTTTATGTAATACCAAGTATAATGGAACAAAAGTTGCGGATACCTACAGCAAGTCAAATAAGAGAAATAGAGGAAAAGAAAAAATATATACTGCAAAAAAAATGACATATTGGTATGAAGTGCGTGCGTTAGTAACTGAGACTACTGGTTGGTTAAGCAATGCACCAAGTACATCAGATTATATAACAGCTAATATATATACAGGCTATTCTGGAGAAGCCCCAGTGTTGACTATGTATCTCAATAGTTATAAAATAGCAGACACAAGATACGTATTTGAAGTAAAAACAACGAAACCATATACGATTCCTGGTGGCACTTCACTTTTTAATTCTCAAGCAATAAATGGATTGAAGGATACTTTAAAGGATACGGACACATATCATTCATACTCAGCATCTGTTGGATTGGGATCTGGTTCAACAGGAGGTTCATCATCAGGAAGTCCGAAACCTTATAATTCAGGTTCAACAGGTGGTAATTCATCAGCAGGTGGAAATTCAACAGGAGGAAGTTATTCATCAGGTGGTTCAGCCTCAGGTGGTTCAGCCTCAGGAAGTTCATCATCAGCATACCAAATACCACAATCAGTTACAAACAGAACTGATTTAACAGACAATGCAAGAAGATTATACATAAGTAATTTATATAAAAGAGCTCTAAAAAGAGAACCAGAAAATAGTGAAATTGATGGACATTTCAAAAATACAACATACAAAGAGGCAATTGATATAATATTATCTGAAGAATCTAATAACAAGAATAAAATAAATAGTATGACAAATGAACAATTTGTTGAAGCATGTTACAATTACTTATTAGGAAGAACATCAGAACAAGACGGTAAAAATGCATGGGTAAAAGCTTTATCAAACGGAACTACAAGAAACAATCTTATTTTAGGATTTGTTACATCGGAAGAATTTTTAAATAAAACAAATAAAGAAACAACAACACTAACTTTTGATAAAACAACATGTGATTCAGTTTATAAGGTTTTAATAAGTAGAGGATATACAGTAGTGAAACCAACAGATACAACACTATTAATGTATAAAAGCGATGTGGAAGGTTTAGAAGCTATAGATTTACAAGGAAAAGGTATAACAAATTTAACAGGTTTATCAAGTTTCACTAATTTAAAAATATTAAATTTAGCACATAATAAAATAACAGATTTAACTAAGTTATCTAGCTTAACAAATCTTGAACGATTAGATTTAACAAATAACCAAGTTACAGATTTAAATGGAATTGAAAAATTAACAAAGTTAAAACATTTAAATTTAAATCATAATAAAAATGTTGCGAAACATCAACAAATAGAAAAATTAACAAACTTAAAAGTGCTATGGATGAATGACTGTGGATTGCGTTACTTTACAGCTAATTTATCAGGGTTAACTCAGTTGGAAGAAATTTACTTAGATGATAACGTAATTGTAGGCGACGGAATAATGACTTTGGCAACAGGTAAAAATTTGAAAAAAATCTATATTAAAAATAATCAAATTACAACAGTTGCATCACTTCAATACTTAGATAAGGTTGAGGAATTCTATGTTGATAATAATCAAATCAGTAACATTGGTTCTACAACTAATACAAAAATTACAAGTGCTAAAAATAACATAAGTTTAATTACAACAAAAAATGGCGAGATTAATTTGCCAACACTTATAAAAAGTGTAAAGGATGCAAACAGTGTTTTATATACAGACAAAGATTTAGTATTAACAAATTGTAAAATTGAAGATGATAAAATATTAATTACAGGTGATAATACAGAAGCATCAGTTAAAATTGTTGGTGGCAAAGCAGATGGTTCTGTTGTCAATATTACAAATGATGCAGCAGTATTAACATTTAAAGATAAAGTCTTAGCACAAAGAGTAAACAGACAATTAGCAAATTCTAGATTAGAAGAAAAAGATGGTGTTTATAATATTTTCGCTTTTAAATCAGTTGTTGATAAAACTAAGTATTTAAATTTATCTACACCAAATGATGAAACAGAGAAAATTGAAGATATCGCAGGTTTAGAGCAATTTAAGAATTTGAATTCTGTTAATTTAAGCAATAATAGTGTTAAATGGATGAGCGATACATTAGGAAAAATGAATTCACTTGAAACATTAGAACTAAGAGAATGTGGATTAAAAGAATTATCAGAATTAAGAACTGCTAAAACATTAAAACAATTAGATGTATCACACAATGAAATACAAGATATAACATATTTGTCAAATCTTGAGAATTTAGAATATTTGCTATTAAATGATAACAGAATTGAAAATAATCTAGGAGCATTAAATAGATTAAGTAATTTAAGGGTTTTAGATATTTCTAATAATAATGTAACAAGTTTAGAGCAAATTTCTTCATTAAAATTAGAAACACTTTATGCAAATTATAATAAGATAAGTGATATATCAGTTATTGATAGAAGTGAAATGCAAAATTTAAGCTTAAATAACAATATAATCGATTTAGAAACTAATGAAAATAATGTTGAAATTCCAAATATTATAAATTTAGACAGTGATAAATTAGAATTAAATAATTGTCAAATAAATAATAAAAAAGTAATTATTGACGGAGGAGCAAAAACATCAAGTGTAATTGTTAAGGATGGTGCTGCAAAAGATACAATAATTAACATAGAAAATAATCAAGCAATAGATGGACCAAAAGTAGATATCGAATATGTTCCACTAAAAGATGGAACTTATGTAAAAGCTATTATTACAGCAGATAGAGACATAATTGTTCCTGGATGGAATTATGAGGAAACATCTGACGGAAAGAAAATTACTAATAAAGTATCTAATGTATTTTGGTATAATGTTTCAAATCAAAAAATAACAGTAAAAGATTTATATAATAATAAAACTGAAACAGTATTAAACTATAAAGGAATTATAAGTGAATATGTTCCTGATTTAACAGTATCATATAGTGATTTAAATCCTACAAGTAACAGCGTTACAGTTTCTGTAACGTCAAGCGAAGAATTATATGAAAATACAGAAGATGGTTGGTCATATGGTCAAAATCATAATACAATAGTAAAAACATATAATGAAAATAATGTGCTAATATTTGAAAAAGTATGGACAAAAACAAATGCAAAGATTCCTGAAAAAGGATACCGTCTAGAATTATCTATAAATACTATTGATAAATTGGCACCAGAATGTGATGTTGAGTACAATGTTCTAGGAAGAACAAAAGGTTCAGTTAATGCAACAATTTGGGCAAACGAACCAATAGAACTTAGTGATGCAAGAAAAGCTAAATTAGTTACAAAAACAGATAGTTCTGGTAATACATTATACGGAATAAAATTAAACTACACAGATAATAAAACTGAAACTTTAACAGTTAAAGATTTAGCAGGTAATGAATCAACAGTAAATATAGAAGTTACAAATATAGATAAAGGAATTGATGGATTAACTTCGTCTATCGATACGAACTCATCAGTTTCTGAATCAGTTAAAGTAAATTTGGAAGCAAATGAAGAAATAAATATACAAAAGAATATAACTGAATTACTTGGAAATTTAAACGAAACTAACGGATTAATATTTAAAGTTGCTGCGGATAATGTAGGAAATGTTAATTTAAATAGAAATAATTCAGAATTAGAAATTGACGAGCCAGTAATGGATGTTATAGAAGTTAACGATTTAGCTTCAAATAAAGAGTTAATGTTAATAAATACAAACATGATTGATAAAAACTCAAGTACATTTACAATGGAAAATATAACTAATGATGATGGAACAGTTACTGTAAAAATTACATTTGAGGAACCAATACAAAATACAGAAAATTTATCAGATTGGGATCTTAATGAAGATTCAACAGTTTTGACAAAAACATTTAGTAGAAATTGTACAGAGTTTATGGAAGTAAAAGATTTAGCAGATAATATAACAAAATTTAATGTTGTTGTAAATAGTATTGGAAATATAAATTATAGTGTTATTTATGAAGAAATAGAAGATACAGACAAAATATTAGTTGTTATTTCTGCTGACAGAGAATTGGAAGAACTTGAAGGTTGGACATTATCTGAAGACAAAAAAATGCTAGGTAAAATTATTGGAAAAGATGAAATATTAAATATTACATTCTATACAGAAGATGGTATTGCAGAAAAAGTAACAATTCAATCAATATTAGATGGAAATAATATATCAGATGATGAAAACAACAAAACAGATGAAGAAAAAAATGATATATCAGATGGTAAAAAAGATGATTCTGTATATGACAAAATTATTCCAAATGCAGGATTTAGAAGTATATTTATTATATGTGTTATAATAGTATTCAGCATATTTGCATTCAGAATCTATAAAAAGAAAAAATATAGATATTAAAATTAAAATTCGGATTTATACAAATAAATCCGAATTTTTTTTGAAAAAAATTAAAAAAACTATTGCATTTTAAAAAATGTTATATTACAATTTAATTGCAAGTGGAGGAAAGTGGAACAAAGTGGAATAAAAAGTAAGTGAGGTGTCATAAAATGCTTATTGGTGAATATGAACATACTCTGGATGTTAAAGGTAGATTAATAATGCCAGCAAAATTAAGAGAAGATATTGGCGATAAATTCATAATAACTAAAGGCTTAGACGGCTGCTTATTTGGGTTTTCATTAAATGAATGGACAAACTTTGAAGAAAAGTTAAAATCACTACCACTAACCAACAAAAACGCGAGAGATTTCGTAAGGTTTTTCCTATCAGGAGCAGTAAATGTAGAGATAGATAAACAAGGAAGATTTTTAGTTGCAAGTAACCTAAGAGAATATGCATCAATGGAGAAAGAGGTCGTAATAATTGGTGTAGGAACACGTATCGAATTCTGGAGCAAAGAAAACTGGAATAAATACAACAATAGTAATAATATTTCTGCAGATGAATTAGCAGAAAATATGACTATGCTTGGTATATAACTTGCAAAAGTTTATATAAATATACACAAGATAAAATGTGTAAAAAACAAAAGATAAAATTTTAATGTACAAAAGAAAAAGCACAAAAGATGTACATAATGCACAAAAGATAAAGCTTGAAGTTAAGCATTTATTCTAAAGAAAATCAGGCTGAAGCTGAGCCGAATATTCAAAAGAAAAAATGTTAAAAAGCTAAAGAAGAAAAAATAATTTACAAAAGAATCAACAGATTCCCAAAAGAAAAGTTTTTAGTTTACAGATGTAATTTTAAAAACAAAAGATAATAAAAGATGTCTTAGCCAATAAATGCTAAAATATCAATATAAACAAAAGATAAAGATAATAGAAAATAGCACTTTAGTTGGTATTTTTACAATACCAACTAATTATGCTATTTAATTTGGGTTTTGGAATTGGAGAAGATGTTTATGTTAGAATTTAAGCATAAACCAGTATTGTTAGATGAATGCATAGAAGGACTTAATATTAATCCAGATGGGATTTATGTTGATGGAACTCTAGGCGGTGCTGGTCATAGTAAAGTAATTGCTAGTAAGTTATCAGCTAATGGTTTATTAATTGGTATTGATAGAGATACTGATGCTTTAATGGCTGCTAAAAATAATTTGAAACAATATGAAAATGTTAAATATATACATGGAAATCATGATGATATAAAAAACATATTAAATAATTTAGGAATAGAAAAAGTTGATGGTATTTTATTAGATTTAGGAGTATCGTCATTTCAGTTAGATGAAAAATCAAGAGGATTTAGTTACATTGGTGAAAATGATTTAGATATGCGTATGGATACAACACAGGATTTAACAGCAAAAAAAGTTGTAAACACATATTCAGAAGAAAAACTAGCAAACATTATTTTTGAATATGGAGAAGAACGATTCTCAAAAAATATAGCTAAAAATATTTGTCAGTATAGAAAAGAAAAAACAATAGAAACAACAGCTGAATTAGTGAATATAATTGAAAATTCAATTCCTAAATCAAAGCAAAAAGATGGGCATCCAGCAAAACGTACTTTTCAAGCAATTAGAATAGAAGTAAATGATGAATTAAGGCCTTTATATAATACAGTAAAGGATTCTATAGATTGTTTAAAAAAGGGTGGAAGATTGTGTATAATAACTTTTCACTCATTAGAAGATAGAGCAGTAAAACAAGCATATGCAGATGCAGTGCGGAAAATGTACTTGTCCGCCAGGATTACCATATTGTGTATGTAATTATAAAGAAAAATCTTTAGGAAAAATAATAAATAAAAAACCAATTATAGCAAAAGATGAAGAGTTAAAAGAAAACTCAAGAGCTCAAAGTGCTAAGCTTAGAATTTTTGAAAAAGAGTGAGGTGAAATAATTAATGGCAGATAGGTTTTACGGATATCAATATGATACTAATCCAAGAAAACTTAACACAGAATATGCACCATATAGAAAAAGATATCCACAAAAAGAAGAACCTGTAACAACTACCAGTAATCGTTCAAAAAACACAAAAGGAAATAGAGTAGGAGCTAATAGCAGAACAAATAGATATAATAGAGCAGAAAGAACAAAAGAATTACAAGAAAGAAATTTTCCTGAATATGGAAGAAAGCAGGTTGTTAATAAAAGTCGTAGAGTATATGATGATGCTAATTCAATCAATCAAAGAAAAATGAGTAATGATTCTTTTGAGAATGAGCAAAATGATATACAAAACGTCAAAAAAACAAAAACAAATGTTAAAGCTAAATTGAAAATTGTAATGTTTTTAGTTGCAGGATTTTCAGTTTTATTTGCTATTAGTTATCAAAATTCTTTGATTAGTGAGAGTTTTAACAAAAAGGAACAATATAAAAAAGAAATGGAAGCATTAAGTAAAACAAATCAACAAATAGAAGTAAGTATTGAAAACAATTTAAATTTAAACAACATTGAACAAGCTGCAAAAGAAAAAATAGGGATGCAAAAGCTAAATAATGATCAAAAAATCTATGTTAATTTACCAAAAGAAGATTTTGTTGCTCCAGCAAGTGAGCAAGTTGTAATAGAAGAAGATTCAAACTTTTTTGATAAATTGTTAAAAGGATTTACAACATCAATAAGATAAAAAGTCGTAGTGTTCTACGACTTTTTTGCTTTTATTTCCAAACTCCATTTTTATATTCTTTATAATAATCAATATGCCTTCTTGCCAATAATAGCTTTCTTTTGAAATCTGTATCTTTTTTATATTTTAATGGATTAACAACACCTTTTTTCCATAATGATAAAGCTTTTTTCTTAAAATCTTCGTTTGTAATGTATTTTTTAATTATGCCTTTTGGAACAAAAGATAATAAAACTTCCTTATCAATTATTTCAAAATTCATTTCTTTATTATATATTAAGTCATCTACTAAAACTTTTACTAAATTGTATCCTAAGGGTGAAATGTAGTAGCTACATCTTCCTTGTCTTGCATTGATTTCAAGAACTTTAAATTTCTTATCTCTATAGTCATATTTCATATCAAATTCGGCAAAGCCTTGATATCCAATGTTTTCCATGAATGTTTTAATAGTATTTATCATTTCAGTGTTTTCACCATATTGATTAAATCCATTTATTAGAACTGCTGCATTTCCAACTAATGTTTTTGTATGCTCTTGAAGTCCTATTTGAGCGAAAGAAATTAATTTAACCTTTTTATCTTTTCCACAATAAACAACACTGTCAAATAAATAACTATCATCTCCAGGTATGAATTCTTGAAGAATTAATGTATCTTTGTAACCATTTGTAACGATTTTGTTAACAACGTCATCTAATTCTTCCTTAGAATTCACTTTGTATATTTTGTTTTTACCTTCGAATTTGATATGATTATATTCTATAACATTACTAGGCTTGATAATTACAGGATAAGTAAACTCTTTTATAATTTCAGTTGGATTTGAACAATCATAATAAACAGTCATAGGAAAGTCTAAAACTGAATTTTCGTAAGTTTTATAAAATGTTTCCTTCATAATTAAGCTATTAATAATATCTATGCTTGGATAATTGTGAACAAATTGTTCATTAATAATATCCTTATTTTTACTTATAAACGCTGCATAAGTTTCATTTGAACTAATTAAAAGAATTTTTTTGCCAGGATGTTCTAGTCTAAATTTTTCAATTGCATCTAAAAAACCTTGCTCAGTCCAAATATTTTCATCATATATAACATTTAAGATATTAGTATATTTTGTATAAATCATAGGCGTTTTACCTAGTAAATTAGCTTTTTTTCCATATGCTTCGTGATAACATCTTGCCATATAATAAGCATTAGCATCAGTTCCAGCAATTAAAATTTCAAAATCCATAAATTTCCTCCTTTTGAAACAATTGGGGACTGTCTTTTTTTGTTTCATTTTTGAAACATTAAAGGGACGGTCTTTGTATATTTAATATAAAATATTTTAATATGTGATTTCAACTTTTTCATTATTATCAATATATACTCTTGGCACACGATTTGTAATTCCAGTAAATAATGTATAACTGCTAATTCCACATTCATTTGCAACTTGTTTTACAGGTAATTCTGCTCCTCCTAAAACAGTAACTTTATCATAAAGTTTTACACTAGAATCAACACAAACAGAAATCATATCCATGCAAATTTCTCCAACAACATTATATTTCTTTCCATTGATAAATACATGTTTAATTTTTTTTGGAATACCATCTGCATAACCGATAGGAATTGTGGCAATAGTCATATCTCTATCTGCTGTAAATAAAGCACCATATCCAACAAAATCATTTGCATGTATTTGATGTAAATCAATTACTTCACTGTATAATGTTATTGCTGTTTTTAAATCTAAATTATTTGTTGTGGTTGTTGGACTTATATGTAATTTTTTTCTATTGTGTTTATTACGTAAATTACGTAAAAATGATTTAAATCCACTACCAGCAGGCATATTCTGACTCATTCCATACATAGCAATTCCAAGCCTTGTTCCATTACAAAATGGAATTTTTTCATGATTAACTAATGTTAAAGATCTTCCCATATGTACTATTGGAATACTTGATAAATCTGTATTTTTAGTAATTTCTTTGAATTTATTTAATTGATCATCCCAATGTTTGTCATTTATTCCACTTGTAGCAAAATGAGTGTATAATCCTTCTAACAATAGGCTTGAATTAGTAGATAATTTTTCTATTATTTCAGTTAAATCATTTGAAGATGTTATTCCTAATCTTGTCATTCCTGTTTCTAATTTAACATGAATTTTTAATTGCTTTGGAAGATCAATTGTCACAAGTTCTCTAAAATATTCCATATTTGAAACAGTTATTGTAAAATTGTATTTTAAGCATTTGTCTAGATATTCTAAATGAATAGGTTCTAATATTAAAACAGGAATTTCTGAATTAAATTCGCGTAATTTTATAGCTTCTTCTAATGATGAAACTGCTAAATAGTTTATTCCACCTTGTATAAGGCTATTAATAACATATCCACCATGACCATATGCATTGGCTTTCACAACACCAAAGTAATAATCATAACCTGGATAATTTTTTCTAATATTGATAATATTATTTTTTAATTTTTCACAATCAACTTCAAGATATGTTCTTCTGTACATTATTTTTTTCTATGATATGGATTTACACATATCATAATCTCCTTCCTTATTTTATAGTTGTATTATATCATAAAATTTTTGCTTGTCTAGGTATCAAAATCTTTTTTATAGTTTGGTATATGGAAAGAATTTTTTTCATAAGATGTAGTGAAACTTAACTTTTTTACAATAGAAATTATTTGTAAAAAAATCCAATAACCTGTTAGGAGATGAAGATTTTTGAGTGATATTCAGAAAATGAAGAAAAAGGCAAAAAAGAAAACTGATAAGTTAAAGCTTAGTAAAATAGAAAAAACAGGTAGCACAACAAGAAAGAAACGTATGAGGAATGCAATCGTCGCAGTTTTTTTAATTATGAGTTTGATTATTGGTAGAATTGCTTGGATACAGTTTATTGATGGTGATAAATTAAAATATATGGCTTATGTTCAACATACTTTAGATAGAAAGATAAATCCAAAAAGAGGAACAATTTATGATGCTACTGGAAAAAAAGTATTGGCTGTAAGTAGCACAGTAAGAACCATTACTGTTAATCCTGTTAATATTAAAAATGAAGATAAAGAGAAAGTTGCAAAGGTTTTATCAGAAATTTTTAATGTCGATTATGAAAAAACTTTAAAGAAAGTTTCAAAAAGAAGTTCAATTGAAACAATTGCAAAAAAAGTAGAAAAAAGTCAAGCTGATGAATTAATGAAATGGATGGAAGAAAACAATATTTTAACAGGTATTAATGTTGATGAAGATACGAAAAGATATTATCCTTATAATAATTTAGCTTCTCAAATAATTGGATTTTGTGGAAGTGATAATCAAGGATTAAATGGAATTGAAGCAGTATATGATACTATTTTAAAAGGGGAAAATGGAAAAATAATTAAAATTACGGATGCCAAAGGAGGTACAATTTTAAAAGAGGGAGAGGATTATGAGTCAGCAATAGACGGTAATGATTTGGTTTTAACAATTGATGCAACAATTCAGGGAATTTCAGAAAAGTATCTAGCAGAAGCTTGCATTGACAATCAGTGTACAGATGGTGGAAGTATTATTGTAATGAATCCAAATAATGGTGATATTTTGGCTATGGCAGGGTATCCAAATTACAATTTAAATGAACCGTTTAAACCAACTTCAGAAGAATATTTAAATGCCTGGGAAAATATGTCTCAAGAAGAAAAATCAAATATTTTACAACAAATGTGGAGGAATAGAGCAATTTCTGATGGATATGAACCAGGTTCAACATTTAAACTTATAACTGCATCTGCGGCTTTAGAAGAAGGTATAACAGATACAGATAATAAGGGAGAATTTAATTGCAGTGGTTCAATAGAAATTGCAGGCGTTCGAATAAAGTGTTGGAGATATTATAGACCACATGGACCTCAAAGTTTAAGAGAAGCACTTATGAATTCATGTAATCCAGTTTTTATTTCGATAGGACAGAAATTAGGTGTTCAAAAATATTATTCATATTTGCGAAAATTTGGCTTTTTAGGTAAAACTGGAATAGATTTGCCAGGAGAAGCTGGAAGTATATTTTTAGCTGAAGAAAAGGTAGGACCGGTGGAGCTTCGGAACAATATCTTTTGGTCAAAGATTTGAAATTACTCCTATACAAATGGCAACAGCTGTATCTACAATTGCAAATGGTGGAACATACACACAGCCAAGAATTGTAAAGGAAATAATAGATAATAAAACAGGACAGATAAAACAAATTGAAACTATAAAAAAAGAAAAAGTTATTTCAGAAGATACTTCAAAGAAAATTTTAAGTATGATGGAAAGTGTGGTTAGCGAAGGAACAGGAAAAAATGCTCAAGTTAAAGGATATTCTATAGGTGGTAAAACAGGTACTTCAGAAGACGGGGTAAATACTAATAAATATGTTGCATCATTTGTTGGAGTAACACCTGTTAATAATCCTAAATTAGTAGTATTAGTAGTTTTATATAATCCAACAGGAGAAGGTGGGCATGGTGGAGGAGGTGTTGCTGCACCAGTTGCCTCAAAAGTTTTAACAGAGGCATTGCCATATTTAGAAGTTAATCAGGATAAATTAGAAAATGAGGATATTAAAATGAATGTAGAAGTTCCTAATATTGTTGGATTAACATATAAGGAAGCAAAAAAAGTGCTGCAAGAGGCAGGTTTACAGATAGTTATAAGAAATGAAACAAATGAATCAGAACCTTCAGATGAATTTATTATTTCTAACCAAGTACCAAGTGGAGGTGTACAAATTTTAGAAGGTGGAAACGTAATTGTAGATTGACAAAATTGGGGGTTGCGAAATTAAAACATTAGAGATATAATATAAAAAAATTGTAATTGGAGGTTTTTTATGGAATTAAAAAACATTTTATCAGGTTTAGAAGGTTTAAAAGTAAAAGGTGACTTAAATATAGATATATCTGTTGTAGATAGTGATTCAAGAAATATAAAGAAAAATGGACTATTTGTTGCAATTAAAGGATTTGACGTAGATGGTCACGATTATATAAAAGATGCAATAAAAAAAGGCGCTGTTGCAGTTCTTGCAAGTATAGATATGGATAAAAAATTATTAAAGGAAATCATGAATGATGTAACAATAATTCTTGCTCCTGATACAAGGTTAGCATTAGCTATTTGTGCTTGTAATTTTTTCGACAATCCATCAACAAAATTCAAATTAGTTGGTATTACAGGAACAAAAGGAAAAACAACTACAAGTTTTATGGTTAAAAGTATATTAGAAAAAGCTGGCAAAAAAGTAGGTTTAGTAGGAACAATTGCGACATATATAGGTGACAAAAAATTAGAAGATAGTGATAGAACAACCCCAGAAAGTATTAAATTACAAGAAATATTTAACAAAATGGTCAAAGCAAAATGCGAAGTTGTTGTTATGGAAGTATCTTCACAAAGCTTAAAATTAAATAGAGTAACTGGATGTGATTTTGATATAGGTGTATTTACAAACTTTTCAGAAGATCATATTAGCCCAAAAGAACATCCTGATATGAAAGATTATTTTGATTCTAAAATGAAATTATTAGATATGTGCAAAATATGTTTTGTTAATAGTGATGATTTACAAACATCAAAAATTCCAAAATTGTTACCAGAGAAAAATATATCAACATATGGTATAGACAATTACTGTAATTTGTTAGCAAAAGATATTACAATTACAAATGCTGCAGTTGATTTTAAAGTTAAAATTGGAACAAGAAATGAAAGAATAAAAGTTGATATTCCAGGAAGATTTACTGTATATAATGCATTAGCAGCAATTGCTATTACAACTAAATTAGGGTGTGATGCAACAGCAATAAAAGAAGCCTTATTGGATTTAAAAGTTCCAGGAAGAAGTGAATTGGTTGAAAATCCTAAGGGATTAACAATTATGATAGATTATGCTCATTCACCAGAAAGTTTGGAAAATATATTATCTGCAACTAAATCATATACTAAAGGAAGAGTTATAAGCTTATTTGGATGTGGAGGAGATAGAGATCCTGGAAAAAGACCATTAATGGGAGAAATTTCTGGAAGAATTGCTGATTTTACTATAATAACATCAGATAATCCAAGAACAGAAGATCCTACAACAATTGTTAATCAAATAGAAGAAGGAATGAAGAAAACAAAAGGAAAATATATATGTATAGTAGATAGAATTGAAGCAATAAAATATGCAATAAAAATGGCAAATAAAAACGATATAATTATTCTTGCTGGAAAAGGTCATGAACCTTATCAAGAAATAAATCATGTTAAGCATCCTTTTGATGAAAGAATCATTGTAAATGAAATTATGAAAGGAAAAAAATAATAATTAAACAAAAGAAAAATAACTATTAAAAATGGTTATAAGTAGAAGGAGGAAATAGCAAAAGATGGAACTTCATATTCAGGTAGTATTATTTGCATTTGCGATAAGTGTAGTTTTAGGACTAATAATAATACCAATATTAAAAAAATTAAAAATAGGTCAAATTGAAAGAACAGATGGACCACAATCACATTTGAAAAAACAAGGAACTCCAACAATGGGAGGAATAATAATGGCTGTAACTACGTTGATAGTTACAACACTTATATTTATAACAATGCATGGTGGTTCTGAAAAAGAGGTTGTTGAAAGATTAATTCCACTAGCATTTGTAACAATTGGATTTGGTGTAGTTGGATTTGTAGATGATTTTATTAAATTAGTTTTAAAAAATACAAAAGGACTAAAACCATTATATAAAATGATTGGACTATTAATAGTTGCTACTATATATACATTATATTTAGTAAAAGTTTTATCAATAGGAACAGAAACATATATACCAATAATAAAACAATATATACAAATTCCAATATGGATATATATTCCATTTGCAATATTTGTTTTATTAGGTACAACAAATGCAGTAAATTTAACAGATGGAGTAGATGGATTAGCAACAAGTGTAACAACTATAATTATAACAGCATTAGTTGTAATTAGTGTAATGTTTGGAATTAGAGAAGTAACATTTATTGGATGTATTTTAGTAGGAGCATGCTTAGGATTTTTACTATTTAATTTATATCCTGCAAAGGTTATTATGGGAGATACTGGTTCGCTTTTATTAGGTGGAGCAATTGCAGGAATGGCTTTATATTTAAAAATGCCATTAATTCTTATAGTATTAGCATTAATACCAATAATAGAAACTCTTTCTGTAATGGTACAAGTAGCATATTATAAAAAAACAGGAAATAGAATATTTAAAATGGCTCCAATACATCATCATTTTGAATTAAGTGGATGGAATGAGAACAAAGTAGTTTCTATATTCAGTCTAATAACTTTATTGCTTTCAATTATTGCAATAGTTATTGTTTAGAGTTAAATGAAATGTGAAATAAGAATAGGAGACAACAGATGTCAAGAAATAATAAAAAAGTATCCAATTTTGTAAATAATCAATTTGATTTTGTGCTTTGCATAACAGTTTTGGTATTACTTGCAATGGGAATAATAATGATTCTTTCTGCAAGTGCACCTTCGGCATTATCAACAACTGGAAATAGTTATACATATGTAAAAAAACAATTTGCATTTGCAATAGTTGGTGTAGTTTTAATGTTTATAATTTCTAAAGTAGATTATAGATTTTACAAAAAATATTACTGGCCTATATATTTTGCGTCATGGATAATTTTATTACTTGTATTAGTGCCTGGGTTAGGTGTATCTGTAAAAGGTGCTACAAGATGGGTAAATTTAGGATTTACACAATTTCAACCTTCAGAATTAACAAAAATAGGCTTAATAATTTTTTACGCAGGATATTTATCAGATCACAAATCTGAATTAACAGATTTTGTAAAAGGATTTGTAAAACCTTTATGTTTTGTTATCCCTCCAATAGCAATTTTATTTGGAGTGCAAAATCACTTAAGTGTTTCTTTAATAATTGGAATTATCACTGTTACAATGATGGTAATGGCAGGATGTAGATTAGCTCATTTTTGTTATACTGGTTTCCTTGGATTATCAGGACTGGCAGGTATAGTTGGGTTATTACAGATGTCTGGTAAAGGTGGCTTCAGATTAGACAGAATTGCAACATATTTTAACCCATGGGCTGATGCTCAAGGAACAGGATATCAAATGGTTCAAAGTTTATATGCTATTGGATCAGGAGGATTTTTTGGAGTAGGTCTTGGTGAAAGTAAACAAAAATATTTATATATTCCAGAACCTCATAATGATTTTATTTTTGCTATATTAGCTGAGGAATTAGGTTTTTTAGGTTGTTGTTTTGTTATAGCATTATTTGCAATTTTTGTTTGGAGAGGAATTCTTGTTGCAATGAAAGCACCAGATATGTTTGGAAGTCTTATGGCAGTAGGAATTACCACATTAATTGGAGCACAAGCAATTATTAATATTGCCGTTGTTACTGCATCTATTCCAACAACAGGTATGGCTTTACCATTTTTCAGTTATGGTGGAACAGCTTTACTTATCTTACTTTGTAATGTTGGTATATTACTTAATATCTCACGAGCAGGATCTAAAGTATAATTTTTTTGAAACATTTTGGGACGGTCTTTTTTTGTTTCAAATTTGAAACATCAAGGGGACGGTCTTAAGAAATGAAAAAAAATTGTATCAAAATGTTTCAATGTGCTATCTTCAAATAAATTGGAGATGGCACTTTTGAAATTTATAAATTGTTTATATAGTTTAAGAAAAAGAGGAGGAAATTTGATGAGAGTTATTATTTCAGCAGCAGGAACTGGAGGGCACATTAATCCAGGAATTGCAATTGCAAATAAAATAAAAAAGGAAGAACCAGATTCAGAAATTATTTTTATTGGTACTTCAAGGGGGTTAGAAACAGACTTAGTGCCAAGAGCAGGTTATGAGCTTAAAACTTTGGAGGCATATGGATTAAAAAAAGAAATATCACTTACTAATTTAAAAAATATGATTAAAACTGCTACAAGTACTAGATTAGCAAAAAAATATATTAAAGAATTTAAACCAGATGTTGTTATTGGAACTGGGGGATATATATGTGGTCCTGTTTTTGCAGCAGCTACTAGTAATAATATTCCATCTGTTTTGCATGAAAGCAATGCATATCCTGGTAGAGCCGTTAAAATGTTTGCTAAAAAAGCAACAAAGGTATTGGTAGGATTTGAAGCTGCTAAGGAAAGATTACAAATGGCAAAAGAAGTTGTAGTTACAGGAACACCAACTAAGGTAACAAAGTTGCAATTAACACCTCAAAGAAAGCAAGAATTAATAAATGAATTAGGGCTAAATTCTAATTTGCCAATTGTTTTAGTTTTTGGGGGAAGTCAAGGTGCAAAAGCTATAAATGATGCTATTATAGGAATGTTAAAAGAAAATAAAATAAAAAATTATCAATTAGTATGGGCAACAGGACAAAAACAATATGATTTGATTAAAGAAGAGTTAGAAAAAAATGGGATGAATATTGACAATTTAACTAACTGTAAGCCTTTACCTTACATATACAATATGGAAGAAATGTATGCTCTTTCAGATTTAGTAATTGCAAGAAGTGGTGCAATGACAATAACAGAGCTTGCTATTGCATGTAAACCAGCAATTTTTATTCCTTTACCTAGTGTTGGAGCAAATAGACAAGAAGATAATGCAAGAGTAGCTGAAAAATTAGGAGGAGCAGAAGTTATTTTAAATTCAGAATTAAATAGTAATAATTTATCTGAAATGTTAAACAAACTAACAACTAACACTGATTTATTAAAACAAATGGGGCAAAAGATTAATTCACTTGAGATAAAAAATGTAGAAGATAAAATATATAAAGAAATTTGTGATGTTGTAAAAAGATAAAATATGTCGAAAATTATAATATTGAGTAAAATATGGTAAATTTAAGTAATAATAAGCAATTATTTGACGTACGAAAGTTCTTGAAAAGTGGACAACTCTACGTTATATTGAGTTGGGAGGATTTTAGTATGGAAACAATTAAAGAATTTTATGGAGGCACTTTAATGGATATAAATGATGCCGATTATTTTAGTAAAAAAGGAAAAGTTGAACTTAAATATTATAAAATTATTAGTAATGAGATGAGTAGAAAAAATAGACATAGAAAATATGGAATTGAAGTAGTTAAGAAATTTTCTGACAAAAATATAATAACAGAAGAAAAAAAGGAGATATTTAACTGTATTGAAAAAGAAGAAGTTGCAGATAAAGTATTAGAATTATTAAAAGTAAATAAAGTATCACCTATTAATGTGGTAGAAATATTAGAAGATTTATCGGCAAAAAAGAAGGAATTACTGATTAAATAGAAAAATGTTAAATGTTGATAATGGTACATTTTCATTGTTCAAGAAGGAGTAATAAATGGAAAATTTAGAAGAAAAAACAAGATATATAATGAAAAAATATGGAATAAGTGCAAATAAAAGTTTAGGTCAAAACTTTTTAATTAATGAAGAAGTTGTAAATAATATTGTGCAAGCATCTGACATTACTAAAGATGATTTAGTAATAGAAATAGGACCAGGTCTGGGAACATTAACAGAAGAATTAATTGAAAAAGCTGGTAAAGTTATAGCAATTGAATTAGATGATAGAATGATCAAAATATTAAATGATAGATTTTTTATGTATAACAATTTTCAAGTTATTAATGAAGATGTATTGAAAGTTAATTTATCAGAGTTAATTACAATGGAAAAGAATTTAAATAATCTGACAAAAGCAAAAATTGTTGCAAATCTTCCATATTATATTACAACTCCGATAATAATGAAATTACTTGAGGAAAAGTTAGATATAGAAAGTATAACAGTAATGATTCAAAAAGAAGTAGCAGAGAGACTAATTGCGATTCCAGGCGACAAACTAAGTGGTGCTATAACATATAGCGTGTATTATTATGCAGAATCTGAAAAAATAATGGTTGTAGATAATAATTCATTTATTCCAGAGCCAGAAGTTCAATCAGAGGTAATTAAATTAAATATAAGAAAAAATCCTATTATAGAATTAAAAGACGAAAATCTATTTTTTAAAATTATAAAAATTAGTTTTATGCAAAGACGAAAAACTTTAATGAATGCATTGGTAAATGGTGGAGTTTTTAAAAATAAAGAAGATGCAAAAAATGTATTTGAAAAGCTTGAATTAGATCAAAATATACGAGGCGAAACCTTAACAATTCAAGATTATAAAAGATTATGTGATGAAATTGGATAATCGATTTTTCTTCGTTCCTATTGTGTTAAATATAAAAATCATGTTATAATATATGAAGATAGGTAAAAAATATAGAAAGGTTTTCTTATGAATCAGATATTAGTAAATGAAAAAGTATATGTAACACCAAAATTAAGAAGAAAAAAAAGGTTTTATAAAATACAATTTGTGTTATCTATACTTGTTGTAATTGTTTTAACTTCATATTATGTATATTCTGAATACGAAAAAAGAAAAGGGGAATCAATATCACAAGATATATTAAATGATTTCTCATCAATAACTGTGGATAATACAGTTGCAGATGATGATACTTTGGTAATAGCACTAAATGAAAACGCAGAGGAAATTCCACAAAATAATCAGCCACAAATTTTAGATCAGTTTAATACAGTTTATAAAACATCAAGTGGAACAGAATACAAAGTTGATTCAATTTTAAACATTCCATCATTGGAAATTAATTATCCTGTATTATCTGATTCATCAACAGAATTATTAAAAATTTCTCTTAATAAATTTTGGGGAGGAGAACCTAATTCAGTAGGAAATTATTGTGTTGTTGGACATAATTATGATGGAAAGGATATATTTTTTGGAAAACTACACAAATTGCAAAATGGTGATGTAGTAGAACTTCAGGATAAAACTGGAAAATTAGTTAGATATAAAGTATACAATAAATTTGTTGTTCAACCAACAGATGTTGCATGTACAAGTCAACTTACAAATGGAAAAGTTGAAATGACTTTGATTACATGTAGTGATGGAGGAAAAACAAGATTAGTTGTAAAATGTAGAGCAGTAGAATAAAATAACTAAAATATGTATAATAATAAAAAACACTTCATATAATTATAATATGAGGTGTTTTTTATTATGATAGTATTACATAAAAAAAGATTAATATTAGTTGGAAGTTTACTATGCCTATCATTAACAGTTTTTTCATTAAAATCGGCATTTACAGAGCATAAGATTATTTCAACAGTAAATTTACCTGTTTCAAACAAAGTAATAGTACTAGATGCAGGTCACGGGGTTCCTGATGAGCGGAGCAGAAAGTAGTAGAGGAACTACAGAAGCGGAAACAAATCTAAAAATTGCTTTAAAAGTACAAACTTTATTAGAACAAAGTGGAGCAACAGTAATATTAACAAGATCGGATGAAAATGCAATTTATGACATAGAAAGTAAAACTTTAAGACAGAAAAAAATATCGGACATACATAATAGGGTAAAAATAGGAAATGAGAGTTCAGCAGATATATTTGTTTCAATTCATTTAAATAAAATTCCGCAACAACAATATTCAGGCTGGCAAACTTTTTACCAAGAAGGGAATGAGCAAAGTGTTAACTTAGCCAAAAGCATTCAGACGAACTTAAATGATTCAATACAAAAAGAAAACAAAAGAGTTGCAATGAAAATTGATAATATATATATAATGAAACATGTACAAATTCCAACTACAATTGTAGAATGTGGATTTTTATCAAATCCAGAAGAAGAACAGCTTTTATTAGATGATGAATATCAAGATAGATTAGCATGGGGAATATATAATGGAATTATGGACTATTTTTATGGAAATTGAAACATTTGGGGACAGTCTTTTTTTGTTTCAAAATTGAAACATTGAGGGGACGGTCTTTATAAAATTTTCCACAAATAAACAACTTTTCCAGTATGCAAAATTTGCATTTGGAGAAAATATATGTTATAATAATAGATGCTTGCTAAAAAACAAAGGAAGGTGACTTATATTTTAAAAAGAAAAATAATATATCATGCGAAGAAATCATTCAAATGTGTTAATTTACTTTTTATATTATTAATAAGCATAATTGCAATAATAGCATTCAAATATAAACCTACTTATGCAGTTACAATTTCAGGAGAAGTTGTAGGATATGTAAATGATAAAGTAGATTTAGAAAAAAGAATTAAAGATGAAATTTTAGCACACAACGGAAATGTTGCTTTTGTAACAATAAAACAGTTTCCAGAGTATAAATTAGAATTAGTAAGTAGAAGCGAAAAAACTACTGAAGATGAGTTGATAAATTCGTTAAAAGAAAAAGCAGAAATAACATATAAATATTATGCGGTAACTTTTAATGGAAATACAATGGGATATTTAAATACTTTGGAAGAAGCAGAACAATTAGTTGCTGAAATTAAAAATGAACATTCAGGAAATTTGGAATTAAATATCGGAATAAATGAATATTATACTGTAAATGTGGATGATGCAAAGAAAATTGAGGAAACAACAGATATTACATTAGCAAAACAAGAAATTGAATCATCAGTTAATGAATATATAGATAGAGAAACAAGAACTGTAAATGGAATATATTTAGCAGTTACTCCTGTAAAAGGAACAATTACATCAAGATTTGGAGCAATAGAAAATGTTCGTTCAGGCGCTCACTCAGGATTAGATATAGGGGCTGCAAACGGAACATCTATTTTAGCTGCTGCAGATGGAGTAATAACACATGCTTCACCAATGGGAACATATGGAAATCTTGTTATAGTATCTCATGGTAATGGAATAGACACCTATTATGCACATTGTAGCAAAATTTTAGTAAGCGTAGGTCAAACTGTTTCTGCAGGAGACACAATAGCATTAGTAGGATCAACAGGAAATTCAACAGGAAACCATTTACATTTTGAAGTAAGAATAAATGGAAAAGCAGTAAACCCACAGAATTATATGTATAGATAAAAAAGCAACCTTTAACAGGTTGCTTTTTTTACTGAAAATAAAAGGGGATGTTTTATTTTTTTGTTAGCAACTGGAGTAATTGTTACTAACTTATATATAATATAACAATGAATTATGTCCATTGTGTGAACACTTTGTGATTTTTTATGACGAAAAATCATAACTTTTATTATAAAATTCACTCTTTAAAAAAATCAACATAATATATACCATATAAATGAATAGAAAGGGTGAATAAAATGAGTTCTTACATAATAGATGGTGGAAGAAAGCTACATGGCGAAGTAAGTGTATCTGGCTCTAAAAATGCTTCTCTTCCAATTATAGCAGCAAGCATTTTAAATGCTGATGTTACAAGATTGTATAATATTCCCAAAATTCAAGATACGAAAATAACTTTAGATATTTTAAAGATTTTGGGTTGCAAGATTAAGATAAATAGTGGTAAAATAGAGATTAATTCAAAGAATATAACTAAAACTGAAATTCCCGAAAACTTAATGAGGCAAATGAGATCTACTGTGATTCTTGCAGGTGCAATACTAGGAAGGTTTAAGAAAGTTACTTTTTCATATCCAGGGGGTTGTGAAATAGGTGCAAGACCTATTGATTTACATTTAGCCGCATTTAAAAAAATGGGGATTCAAGTTGAAGAAAAAGCTGGATTTATTATATGTTGTTGTGATAAAATAACTGCGGCAGATATAAATTTAGATTTTCCAAGTGTGGGTGCAACAGAAAACATTATATTGGCTGCAACATTAGCAGAAGGTACAACAGTTATAAATAATGCTGCAATGGAACCAGAAATAATTGATTTAGCAAATTGCCTTAATAAGATGGGGGCAAAAGTACAAGGAGCTGGAACAAATGTAGTTAAAATAACTGGTGTAAAAAAGCTAAAAGGAACAGGTTATAAAGTTATGCCAGACAGAATAGAAGCAGGTACACTTTTATGTGCGGTAGCTATAACAGGAGGAAAAGCTAAAATAAATAATTTAACAACAGAACATATCATACCAGTTATACACAAGTTACAGGAAACAGGATGTAAAATAGATATAGGAAATAATTATATTGAAATTGAAGCACCAAAAAAATTAAAATCAGTTGATATAAAAACAATGCCATATCCAGGTTTTCCAACAGATTTGCAACAAATTTTTGCATCTATGTTAACTGTTGCAAAAGGAACATCTATAATAGTAGAAAATATTTTTGAAAATAGATTTAAATACATCAGTGAATTAATTAGAATGGGAGCCAAGATAACAGTTGAAGGCAAAACTGCAATAATTACAGGTAGAAGAAAGTTGGTTGGAACTACAGTTCAAGGAACTGATTTAAGAGGAGGAGCTAGTTTAATTATTGCTGGACTTGAAGCAAAAGGTAAAACTAAAGTAGAAAATATAGAATATGTTTTAAGAGGATATGAAAATTTAGATGAAAAATTAAATTTACTTGGTGCAAATATTAAAAAAGTAGGTGACTAATTTGAGTAAAAATGAAAGAAAAAGAACGATGGTTTATTCAAATGTTAATAAAAAGGCAGATTCAAAATCTGCCTCTAGAAACAATGAAAAAATTGATCTAGATAACGAAATTGTAATTGGTCTAGAAAATACCAAAAAAATAAACAACTCAGAAAAAAAGAAGAAAAATAAGAAGATAATAAGTGGACAAGTTATTGATAAAATTGCAAAAAAACAGGTTGAACAAGAACCAATAACAATGCAAGATAAGATAAACATTCAGAAAAGAAAAGTAATAAAGAAAATAAGTGTATTTTTCTTATTATTAGTACTTATAATTGGAGCAATAGTGTATTTTTTCTTATCTCCGATTTTTAATGTGAAATCAATACAAGTTATAAACAATAACTATATATCATCAGAACAAATAATAAATGCATCTGGAATTAATTTAAATGAAAATATGTTTAAATTTTCTAAGAAAGAAGTAAAACAAAAAATATTAACAAATCCTTATGTGGAAAGTGTGGACATTAGTAGAAATATATTCTTAGATAAAGTTCAAATTAGTGTTAAAGAAAGAATAGCAACACTAATGCTAGAGTATGGTAATTCATATGTGTATATAAATAATCAAGGATATATTTTAGAAATTTCTCCTATAAAAATAGATTCTCCTATTTTGAAAGGATATTTAACACCACTAGAAGATGTTAAACCAGGAAATAGGTTAAATAAAGACGATTTAGAGAGATTAGATAAAGTTTTAAAAATAATAGAAATAGCAAATGCTAATGGTTTAGGAAATTTAATTACACATATTGATATTAAAGATAAAAAAGATTATGTGATGTATCTTGAATCAGAAGATAAAACTGTTTATTTAGGAACTTGCTCAGATTTATCAACTCAAATGTTGTATGTTAAAGAGATGATAAAAAGAGAAAAAGGAGTAGAAGGAGAATTTTTTATAGACATGGATTTAAATAAGGCAAATCCAGTGTTTAGAGAAAAAGTATAGAAGGAGATAGTATAAATGAAAAAATGGAAAATTGCTTTAACTTTTGGAATTGTATGTTTTGTTTTAACAATAGGAATATGTATTCAGTTTAAAACAATAGATGATACAAATTCAACTGTTTCTCAAACTCTAACAAGTAATGATTTAAGAGATCAAATTCTTAAATGGAAAGAAAAATATGATAGAGCAACAAATGATTTGAAAAAGTCAGAAGATAAACTTGAGGAAGTAAGATTACAATCTGTAAAAAATAATGAAAATGAAATTTCTAAAGAAGAAGAAATAAAAATTGATAATACTTTATTAGGCTTAACAGATGTTATTGGTGATGGAATCATAATAACACTAAGAGATAATAATACTGTAAAAAAATCAAATATTGGACCTTTAGATAATATAGATTTATATTTAGTTCATGCTGGAGATTTGGTAGAAGTTATTAATGCTTTAAGAAATGCAGGAGCGGAAGCTATTTCAATAAATGGACAAAGAATTACAAATTTTACTTCAGTTTATTGTGCGGGAAATGTTGTAGTTGTAAATGGAGAAAAAATCAGCTCACCAGTTGAAATTAAAGCAATAGGTTCTCCAGAACTATTATATGGTTCAATTACAATTCCTGGAGGATATTTAGAGTTAATGGAAGAAACAGGAGTTATGGTTGATGTTAGAAAAGCTCAGAATATAACAATTGATAAATATAATGGTGTAATAAATAGCCAGTATATGAAAAACGAATAGTAAAGAGGTGTTAAAATGGAAAAAGGAAAAATAACAATTTCTATTGTGATATTTTTCATATCTATAATGTTAGTATCATCAATTTTTATTCAATTTAGAACTGTTGAAGAGACAAACATGATGGGAATTGAAAGCATGAGAGAAGACGAATTAAGACAAGAGGTTCTAAGCTGGAAAAGCAAATATAATGAAATTGATGAAAAGTTGAAGTCAAATAATTTAAAGATACAAGAATATACTAATATAATTGAAAATAACCAACAAGCTTCAGAATTAATAGATACAGAATTAAAAGATTACAATATGTTAGTTGGAAAAACAAATGTAGTTGGAGAAGGTATTGTAATAAAATTAATAGATAATTCTGAAAGGTCATTTACAGCAAGTAATATAGTATATTTAATTAATGAATTAAAATATGCAGGAGCAGAGGCAATTTCAATAAATGGTGAAAGAATAATTAATAGTACAGATGTAGTTGGAATAAATAATAATCAATATATATTAGTTAATGGTGAAAGAATAGTAAATCCATATGAAATAAGAGCAATAGGTAACAAGGATGAGTTTGATAAAATATTGAATTTCCCAAATGATGGATTTATTCCATATTATACAAATAAAGGATATTCAATAGAAGTAAAATTTGAATCTAATATAAATATAAATGCCTATAATAAAAACATTACTTTAAAATATATGAAAGATAAAAAGGAGGAATAAAAATGATTCTTATAGCAATAGTTTTAGGATGTATAATAGGAGTTATTGTTGGTAATTTCGCACCAATAATTTCATATACATATTCAGGATATTTAGCAATAGCAATTGTTGCTGCATTAGATTCAGTATTTGGTGGAGTAGTTTCATCATTAAATAAAAAATTCGATATGGGAGTATTTCTTTCAGGATTTTTTGGAAATGCAATTTTAGCTATGTTATTATCATATTTAGGACAAAGATTAAATGTGGATATATATTTAGCAGCTATATTTGTTTTTGTTAGTAGAATGTTTAATAATTTAGGCGTAATACGCAGATATTATTTGGAAAAATTCAGAGAAAAAAGAAGAACGGGTGACATAAAATAGTACAATAATACAAAATAATACATTATTACAAAACGATTACAAAAATATTACAAAAATATAACAAAATTCTATTGACTTTTTGTCAGAAATATAATATTCTTACTAAGAATTAAACTAGGAATAAAAAACGCGTATAAAATGGAGGAGTTAACTTTGGCTATCGGAGATGTAATTGTAGGAATTGATATAGGCACTTCAAAAGTAAGCCTTATCATTGGAGAAGTTAATAATTTTAATCAAGTTGAAATACTATGTAGCACAAATCAATCATGCAGTGGAATTAAAAAAGGAAAAATTATAGATGAAAATGAAGTTGTGGAAGCGATTAATAAAGTAATTTCAGATGCTGAGATTGATACAAGTTTGAAAATAAATTCAGCATATTTAACTGTACATGGTAAATATGTAACAATAGTGCAAAATAGTGTTATAAAAGAAGTAAAAGATAAGTATTCTGGAATTACAGTAAAAGATGTATCATCAGCAATAATGCAAGCTAAAGATATTGATGTTCCTGAAGGAATGAGTATCATAGACATAGTTGCAGATAATTTTATACTAGAAGATGGAAAAGTTGTATCAGATCCAATAGGTAATTTTAGCTCAAAATTCACTTTAAAAGCACAAGTAATATTAGCTAACAAAGAATATATGAGACAATTAGTGGGAATATTTAAAAAAGCAAATTTAGAGATAGATGGATTAGTTCCTATAACTTTGGCAGAGAGAAATCTAGTTTTAGATACACATGAATTAACAGACAATGTTATGATTTTAGATGTAGGAGCTGGTAATACAGATATAGGAGTGTTTGAAGGCTCAGAATTTATTTACACAAACACAATACCATTAGGAGGAGATAATATAACTAATGATATTGCAGTTGTATTAAATATTTCACAAGATGAAGCTGATAAACTAAAAAAACAATATGGATTAGCAATGAAATCATTTATTGATAATGATAATGAAATTTTATTAACTACATGTAAAGATGAACAATCAAGCAGAGTTATAAAAAGTTCAGAGTTAATCGAAATAATAGAAGCAAGAATAGAAGAAATATTTACATTAGTTAATAAAGATATAACAATGCAAGGTGTAAAATCAAAAATTAATAATGTAATTTTAACAGGACAAGGAATTACAAATATTAGTAAAAGTGATGTAGCAGGAAAGGTTGTTTTAAATATACCAGTAAAAATTTCAACAGGAAGAGGAATAAGTACTGTAAGACCTGGATACAGAACAGTATATGCATTGGTTAGATATATATCTTCAAGACAATTTGCTAAAAATGTTTCAAGTAATATAGACACAGCTTCAGAAAAAAGCACAATTTTTAAAGATATTTTGGAAAAAGTAAAAGACTTTTTCTATTCGTAAAATTAAATTAGAGAAATTACGAAAAAGAAATCTAATTTCTCAAAAAAGGATGTTTTTAATTTTTAAAATATAAAAATATAATAGGGAGGAAAACAAAATGATAATGGATGGCATGGAAGAAAGTGGACTAATGATAGACGGAACAGCTACTATTAAAGTTATAGGTGTTGGTGGCGGTGGAACAAACGCTGTTAACAGAATGGTTGATTCTGGAATAAGAGGTGTTGAATTTGTTGCAGTAAACACAGATAGACAAGCTTTATTATTATCTAAAGCTGCATCTAAAATTCAAATCGGAGAAAAAATTACAAGAGGACTAGGAGCAGGAGCTAATCCAGACATAGGAGCTCAAGCAGCAGAAGAAAGCAAATCAGAAATTACAGAAGCATTGCGTGGAGCTGACATGGTATTTGTTACAGCCGGAATGGGTGGTGGAACAGGTACAGGTGCTGCACCAATAGTTGCAGCATGTGCAAAAGAAATGGGTATCTTAACAATAGGTGTTGTTACAAAACCATTCACATTTGAAGGAAAGAAAAGATTATCACAAGCTGATAGAGGAATTGAAAGTTTAAAAAGCAAAGTTGATACATTAGTAGTAATTCCAAATGACAAATTATTACAAGTAATCGATAGAAAAACTTCAATAGTAGAAGCTTTCAAAATGGCAGATGACGTATTAAGACAAGGTGTACAAGGTATATCAGACTTAATCGCAGTACCAGGTTTAGTAAACTTAGACTTTGCAGATGTTAAAACAATCATGTTAAATACAGGTATGGCTCACATGGGTATAGGAAGAGCATCTGGAGAATCAAGAGCAGAAGAAGCTGCTAAACAAGCAGTACAAAGCCCAATGCTTGAAACATCAATCGAAGGAGCAAGAGGTGTTATCATCAACATTACAGGTGGAAACAACTTAGGATTACACGAAGTAAACACAGCTGCTGAATTAGTTCAAAGAAGTGTTGATCCAGAAGCTAACATTATCTTTGGTGCAGTTATAGATGAAACATTAGAAGAAGATATCGTAATCACAGTTATTGCAACTGGATTTGAAGATGAAGAAAGAAATAAAATAGGTTCAATGCCAGTTAACAAAATAGTTGATAAAGCATGGGAACAATCTATAAAAGCAAATCCAGTACCAGCTGCTGATACAACAGCAACACCAGCTAGCGATTTAGATATACCATCTTTCTTAAGAAAAAATAAAGCTGGAAACAAATAATTTTTGAAAATAACTAAAGTAAATTTAGTCAAATAAAATAAAAATTAAATACATAAAATTATAATAAAGAAGAAATAATCTATTTTTGTAGATTATTTCTTTTTTTTGACTTCAGGATATGACAGTATTTTTGAGGACGTGGTGGTAAAATTTACACAAGATGAAACAGGTCTTGAAATGCTTTATATAAAATGTGGAGGGATTAATGACAATATATCTTGATATAGTTTTTTTAGAAAATATCTTAATGAATTTTATAATTATTTTTGCAACAGGTGTTGTTATAAAGTGTAATTGTAGTAAATGTAGATACTTTATTGCAAGTATAATTGGAGCAACTTATACTGTTGTGATGTATCTTAATATTATTCCTCTTTACTCTAATTTTTTTATGAAATTAATTTTATCAATTGTTATTGTATATATATCTTTTGCACCAAAGTCTGTAAAGAAGCTTATTAAAGATATTGTGATTTTTTATTTAGTGTCTTTTGTATTTGGTGGATGCGTTTTTGCATTAATGTATTTTTTACAACCACAAATGGTTCAAATGAAAAATGGTGTTTTTGTTGGATCATATCCTATTAAAATTGCTTTGATTGGTGGATTGGTTTCTTTCATAGTTCTTCAAATTAGCTTTAGAATTGTAAAAACAAAGTTCAGCAAAAAAGATATAATTTTCGATATTCAAATTATTATCAATGAAAAGAAGGTTAATGTTAAAGCTTTATTAGATACAGGCAATCTTTTAAAAGATCCAATAACTGGATTTCCGGTTATTGTAATTGAACATACAAGTTTGAATGAGATTATCCCTGAAAAGATTTTAAGAAATCTAGATAAAATTTTAGGAGGTGATATAGATGAATTAACAAAGGATGAAAAGTTTAGCAAAACAATTTCAAGATTTAGAATGATTCCATTTTCGTCATTAGGAAAACAAAATGGATTATTATTGGGAATAAAAGCTGACAGCATAAATATTATATCAGATGAAAAAATAGATACTGTTAACAATGCAATAATAGGAATTTATGATAAATCTTTTACTAAAAATGGAGCATATACAGCCATTATGGGTCTTGATATGTTAGAGCATGAAAACACAATTGGCAAAAACAAAGTACTTGCTAATGTATAAAAAGGAAATACGTAAAGTATCAGTAAAAGGGAGGTAATCAAAATGAATGTGTTGCAAATGTTAAAATCTAGTATAAATAACATTTATGCTAAATACATAAATAGTAATCAGGAATTAGAAGATGTTTCGATTTTTTATGTTGCAGGAAGTCAAACACTTCCACCACCTCTTGAACAAGAAGAGGAAGAAGATGCATTAGAAAAATTAAGCAAAGGTGATGAATCGGTAAAACAACTTTTAGTAGAAAGAAATTTGAGACTGGTTGTATATATAGCAAAAAAATTTGAAAATACAGGAATTGGAATAGAGGATTTAATTTCAATTGGAACAATAGGGTTAATGAAGTCGATTAATACGTTTAATACAGATAAGAATATTAAACTTGCTACATATGCATCAAGGTGTATAGAAAATGAGATTTTAATGTTTTTAAGAAGAAGTAATAGAATTAAGACTGAAGTATCAATAGATGAACCATTAAATCAAGATGGAGACGGAAATGAATTATTGTTGTCAGATATTTTAGGAACAGAGGCAGATGTTACATCTAGACATATTGAAGATGAAGTTGATAAAAGTCTACTCCATGCATCAATAGAAAAACTGAACAATCGTGAACGCAATATAATGGAACTTAGATTTCGGTTTTCGGAGCAGGTAGTGATGGAAATGAGAAAACTCAAAAAGAGGTAGCAGATATGCTGGGAATTTCGCAAAGTTATATTTCGAGGTTAGAGAAAAAGATTATTAATAAAATGAAAAGAGATATTATGAGTAAGACTGGATAGAACTGATGGTAGGTGCTACTATAAGTAGTACCTTTTTTCTTTGTGATAAAAAGTATATAAAAACTTAATTTGGAAATAATGTATATAATATTTAATTCCAAAGGAGGGAATATATATGCTTGTCAACTTTTTATTTAATGATATTAATAAATTAAAAGACATAAAACAAATACATATATATTAGAAAGGAGTTTTATGTCTTATGGTTAACAAGGTAGAAATAGCTGGTGTAAATACAGCTAAATTACCTGTGCTTTCAAATGAAGAAAAACAAGAACTTTTATTTAAGATAAAAAACGGAGATACTGAAGCAAGGGAAAAATTTATTAATGGTAATTTAAGATTAGTATTATCAGTTGTGCAACGTTTTAATGGAAGGGGAGAAAATGCAGACGATTTATTTCAAATTGGATGTGTTGGATTAATTAAGGCAATAGATAATTTCGATATAAATCAAGATGTTCAATTTTCAACTTATGGTGTACCAATGATAATTGGCGAAATAAGAAGATATTTAAGAGATAATAATTCAATAAGAGTAAGTAGATCTTTAAGAGATTTGGCATATAAGGTATTAGCGATACGTGATAGAGAGATGAAAACTAATCAAAGAGAAATAGGAATTGAAGAAATAGCAAAAGAATTAGGTGTGCAAAAAGAAGATATAACTATGTGTTTAGATGCAATTCAAGAACCAATTTCATTGCAAGAACCTGTTTATGGTGATGGAAATGAAAATATATATGTATTAGATCAGGTAAAAGATAAAAAAAACACAGATGAACTTTGGGCAGAAAACATTACTATATCTGAGGCAATGAAAAAATTGAATGATAAAGAGAAGATGATTATAGGAAAAAGATTTTTTGAAGGCAGAACGCAGATGGAAGTGGCAAATGAAATTGGAATATCGCAAGCACAAGTTTCTAGGTTAGAAAAAAGTGCAATAAATCATATTAAAAGAATTTATAAATAATATATAGGAAGAAAAAATTGATTTGTGGTTAATTTTTTCTTCCTATATTAATATAATGTAGGAAACGATATAGTATATTTGTCGTGTTATTTTGTGAGGTGTAATAAATATGGGAAAAAAAGGTATGGATTTTAAGAGCAAAGAAGTAATTAATATAAATGATGCAAGGAGACTTGGATTTGTTCAAGATGTTTGTGCTGATTTAGAAACAGGAAAGATTACTTCTATTGTTGTGCCTGGAAGCAATAAATTATTAAGTATGTTTACCAGTGAAAATGATATTGTTATTACATGGGATAAGATAAAATGTATTGGAGAAGACATTATATTGGTAGAAATATAAGCTATTTATATGAGTTGCAAATTGAGTTCAACAAATTTCGACAAAAAAGTTAAAAAAACTTTAAAAAAGGTATTGACTTTTAAAAGGGGTCGTGGTATTATAATGGAGTACCAAGTAACAGATGAAAAAAGTATATAAAAATTAAGAATGAATTAGTAAGAATTAAGTAACAGATGAAGAGAGAAATACTATAATTACTAGTTTATTATTTTGCACTTTTTTCGGCTGAAAATACAAAATAAAAAAACTTTAAAAAGTTTTAAAAAAAGTATTGACAAACGAGTTACAAGGTAGTAAAATAAAAAACGTCTTCGGAAAAAGAGAAGACATAAAGTACATTGAAAAATAAACAATAAACCTTTAGAGAACAACCAAAAGCGGTAGTTGATTAGTACTACCAAAAAACAAAAACTAATATATGAGCTTTAAAACTCAAATCAATTAAGATTTATCAAATCGCAAGATTTTTTAAATACAATTAAATTGAGAGTTTGATCCTGGCTCAGGATAAACGCTGGCGGCGCACATAAGACATGCAAGTCGAACGGAAGTCGTCATAATGATTCTGATACTGATTTGAAGATTTATCGGATTTGAAGTTGAAGTTGACTTATGACAATGGCTTTAGTGGCGGACTGGTGAGTAACGCGTAAGCAATCTGCCTATTAGAGGGGAATAACAGTGAGAAATCATTGCTAATACCGCATATGCCATAGTTATCGCATGATAACAGTGGGAAAGGAGTAATCCGCTAAT